>NZ_AWGW01000030.1:0-237446 GCF_000477535.1 Segatella salivae F0493 | reverse complement strand
CCCCTTGTCTAACGCTTTCGCTGCCTCGCGCACCGCTGCTACAGGTGATTTCAGTTGCGCCCGCACCACACCAAAGAGGTTGGTCAGCAGGTCGTCGCGCTGTTGGTCGAACGCTTTCATCTGTTCGGTGTAGACCGTGGCCGTGGCCTGCTTGTTCAGTTCTGTTTCCAATTCCAAGCAGTCGGCCCAAGTCTTCAATAACTCATCCGTCAGGTGCAACTTCAGTTTGTCTACGGCTTTCACCAATTCATACATGTTGAACTGAAACTGCAAGTGATGCGAATTGGCATATCTGCCACAATAGCTGTTGTCTATTTGCATCATCTTGGGAATTTGAATGTTTAACTTTTTCATGATTTATGATTTTAAGTTAGTGATAATTGAATTTTAATACTTTCTTTCTTATAATATTTCTTTTTGCTCTTTCTGCAGTGTGCAGAAGCGTGAAAAACTTCTTTTTGGTCTTTCTGCAGTGTGCAGAAGCGTGAAAAACTTCTTTTTGGTCTTTCTGCAGTGTGCAGCAGCATGAAAAACTCCTTTTTGGTCTTTCTGCAGTGTGTAGAAGCGTGAAAAATCTCTTTTTGGTCTTTTTGCAGTGTGCAGAAGCATAAAAACTTCTTTTTAGTCTTTCTGCAGTGTGCAGAAGCATGAAAAACTCCTTTTTGGTCTTTCTGCAGTGTGCAGAAGCGTGGCTTTTATGTTTCGTCGGCCGACAACAGGCTTTTTTTAGCTTTTAATCGACCGACGAAGAACTTGTTTTATGAACTTTCTGCTATATTTTAGTTGTCTTCATCCCATGGATTGTTGTCAGACGCCTCTTCTTCATCAAAGAAGTGGGCGCGCTTGGCAAGGCCTTGGTCCTCACCTACAGCATGTGAACTAACGATAAACTGGGCAATATTATCTGTGGTCATTAACCGAGCAGTTGCGATGTGGGGTGTTGTATATTTCTTTTTCATTTTGTATGCGATTATTTGATGACTTTCTTTCCGTTAATAATATAAATGCCATGTGTTGGGTTTTTCACACGACGGCCTTGGAGGTCGTAGATAACATTGTCACGGCCCTCAGCCTCTTGCCCGATATTGCGGATGCCTGCAACATTTGCATTTTCGCGAGCAGCATCAAAATCGATGAAAAAGCTTTTTGCACGCGCAATACTTTCCGTCAATCGAAGACCAGCGCGATGCGCTTTCAGCTTGATAGAAGCGCCTCCGCGAGTGCCTTGCTTGTAGAAGCCGAGGCCCTGGTCTCCGCTGTTTGAAAGAACGTAATATTTATAGCCAGCCCCGCTAATTTCTCGTTCGGTAGCCGTGCCCACGAGGAGATTGCCTGTAACATCTTCTTCAATGCCTGTAACATTGGCCTGATAAACAACAGTGCTGTTGGGCGTGCCTTGCAGGATGAAGCCCGTCTGCTTGGGAATGATTTTGCCTGCCGTGAATGCTTTCACGACGGCTTGGTCGGGAGTGGCGATGCTGCCGCTGGGCGTGATGCCGGTGATGATGTAGGCCGTGCAGCCTGCGGGAACTTTGAAGTTCTCGTTTTCCAAGTAGTAGGTGGTGTAGCCGGTGGCGCCGATTACAGTCTGCTCACAAAATTTTCCGGTTATATCTTTCCAGTGTTCTGCACTCTTATAGGCAGCCGTGACATCAATGGGTAGATAAAATGTCTGCGGAGTTCCCCAGTTCAAGAAAGAATATTGGTCTTTAAGTGTAGGAGGAGTTGTAGCCTTGATGGTGATTTCATCAAAATTTTTAGTATAAAAGGCATAAGTTCCAATTCGTTCTATTGTTTCAGGTAATATGATTGAATGAGGAGTGCAACCTTCAAAAGCACTACTTCCCACTGATTTTACATCTTGCAAGAAGTCGAAAGGCATCTTAAGTTCAGTATTTCCTCTACAAAAAAAAGCAGGAATTGTTTGCAAATGAAGTTCCTTGAGTCCATATATCCGTTTTAAATCAGCCATCTGCATAAAACATCCAACACCTAATACACGTATTGTAGGAGGTAGTTTCAAATGTTTTGTGCCATAAGAAAACTGAAAGGCGCCTGCACGAATTTCTTCCAAACCATTGGGTAGATAAATTGAGTCTACACGTGAGTGGTCAAAGGAATAAGTATCTAAATATTTGAGTGTTTCGGGGAGAATCAGCGTAGCTGCTTCTGCTTCTTTGAAAGCTGCGGTTCCGATTCCCAACACGGTATAAGAAAGTCCGTTATTACTGTTCAGCACCGTAGACGGGAGTTTGACTTCTTTTCCTGCAAATTGGTATAAGCTGCTATAAATATCGGGATGGGTAACCTCAACATAGCGATTGGCAGCATCGGTTATGTGATAGTAGAACATCTGTCCGGCAGCATTTGCAGTATTGAAATCAACAGAAGAAGGAGTTTGTGCTTTGTTTGCCAAAGCCATCAAACAACAACTAAGAAAGAATAATAATCTTTTCATAACTCATATACTTAAAATAAATATTTACGCAAAATCATTGTTATTTTCTTTTCCATGCCGTAACAAAGGGGCATAAAAAAGCGAACAAAGGGAACTTCGAAAAGCCCTTTGTTTATGGGAGATACGCCACGCTTCGCGCGCGCGTAGGAAAAAAATTTTAAAGTGTAGTTATTGGCGTGGCGCCTATGAGAGAGAGAGAGAGAGAGAGAGTAGCAAATTATTTGGAACTACCAAATAATTTGATGACTTTTTTGCAAAAAAGCCACTCTTTTTTCGAGCCATAGATCCACGCTCCAAACGAGCATTAGATTGCCGCAAAATAATATGATTCTCTGTTAATCTCAACTTCTTATCTATTTAGAAACTGGCGCAAAGGTAGAATTTTATTTCGAATTGACCAAAAAATTAAAGAAATAAAATTCAAAACCCATGGTTTTATATGCATTTAATGCCCACTGATAGCGATAAGAAAAGATATAAAAAACAGAATTGCCAATAGTTATTGTGGGGTATCTTGTCCCCCTATGGCAATTCTGTTATGTTCTAATGAATTAGCGATTTGACGCTATTAGAATCTGAAATCAACCTCGACATCAATCATATTATAATTGTGTTTTGCCAAGGTGCGGTCATTGATGCGCGCATATTCAACGTTGATTTGAAAGTTTTTGTGGAAGTAATAGTCTGCTCCCACTTCATACTGCGTGCGTGACCTATTCCATTCTGCAGTTGGTCGATATAAATCGTAACGTGCTTTTACATGAACCTTCTTCTGAATTACAGGGGCGATAACCAAACCATAAAAACCATCAGCCTTATTGCCTAAAGCAGTGTTAACCTCACAATTCGTGAAATTTGGATCTTGCGCATTGGTATTTGTAAGCGCCTTTGCAAAAGCATATCCTGTGGAATGAACGTATTCAGAACGCAAAGTCCAATCATTGAATTTGTATTCTCCACTGAGGGCATAGCGATGTTTAGGCAATGAACGAATCTCACCCGTGTGGGTAACACCAGCAGCATCAGTCCAATTTCCCTTTCGTGCAGATGAACCTTCCCAGCCAAATACACCTAAGCGCAGTCCTTCTACAGGCATCACCCAAAGTCCTCCGATGATATCCTTGCGCTGATCAACATCTTTCGTATTGATGCCTTGACCATTAAATACGCCAATCTGATAGTGCAAAAGATTGCGACCAGCTGCATTTTTCAGTAAATCACCTTGCACCTGAAGTCCTAAGTCACGGCCATTGCTCGGATGTTCGCCTGTTCGGTCACTGAAACCAGATAACTTTGAGATGACTTGTCCAACCCCCATGAAACCTTGGTCGATAGGATGCAATGGGTTATCAAAGGTGAATGGGCGTTTGAACTCACCGATTTTAACCTTAAAATAATCATACTTCTGCCACTCAGCAAACAAGTCTACAAGTCGCGGACTGTTTCCCAAAGTAGAAGTGTTGCCATTGACTTGGATTTGTGCTTTCCAATAGAAGTCATTTAAGATTCGACCATCTAAGACCAAACGGAATAGTCTCAGATTAAACGAATTGCTCTTATTTCCTTTCTGGTCGGAATATTGATATTGTGTCATTCCATAGCCAGAGAGTTTCACATTGTTAAACCATTCTTTCTTTTGTGCACTACTTGACAGCGTTGTTAGCGCGAGTAGTGCAATACATAAACTCTTTTTTACCATAACTCATGAATTAGATTTTAATATTTTTATTTATCTTCTTTCCAACAGAACCACGTTTTCCACGTGTGGCGTATGAGGGAACATATCAACAGGTTGAACAGCTGCCACTTTATAATCTGCATCCATCAATTGCAAGTCGCGTGCCTGTGTGGCAGGATTGCAGCTCACATAGACAATGCGTTTTGGTGATGCATTGAGAATCACCTTAACCACATCGGCGTGCATTCCGGCACGAGGTGGATCGGTGATGATAACATCAGGCTGACCATGTCCTTGGATAAAGTCGTCTGTAAGAATATCTTTCATGTCACCGGCATAGAATAACGTGTTGTTAATTCCATTGACATGGCTGTTTTCTTTGGCATCTTCTATCGCCTCAGGAACATATTCTATTCCGATTACTTGCTTTGCTTGATGTGCAACAAAGTTTGCAATAGTTCCTGTGCCAGTATAAAGATCATAAACTAACTCGCCACCAGTGAGGTGAGCAAACGAACGTGCTACACAATAAAGATGATAGGCTTGGTCTGTGTTTGTCTGATAAAAGCTTTTCGGACCAACCTTAAACTTCAAGTCCTCCATCGTCTCATAGATGAAGTCTGTGCCCTTAAAGGTTGTAAGTTCCAAATCACCAAAGGTGTCATTTCCTTTCTGATTGTCAACATAAATCAAGCTCGTGATTTGAGGAAAGGTGTCTGCAATGTGATGAAGTAGCTGCATAGCCTTTTGTTCATCGCCTTCTTCGTCGTAATGGAATTGCACTAAAAGCATGAACTCCCCTGTGTTAGAATTGCGCATCATCAAGTCTCTCAGCAGTCCATGTTGTGCCCGAATATCATAAAAAGATATCGAATTTTCTTTTGCATAACGACTAATCTCATTGCGAATCTCGTTGTGCAAGTCGTCCATCAACCAACATTTCTTGATAGGATAGATTTTATCAAAGGCGCCAGTAATATGAAAACCTATTGCACTTTCCGACAGATTGCCTTCTTGTCCTTCCTCTTTTGGAGGCAAAGCAGCTATCTCTTCTTTCGTATACCAACGTTTATTGGCACATCCAAATTCAAGTTTATTTCTGTATTCCTTCGTCTTTACACTTCCCAATATTGGCTGAAAAGGCGGAAGTTCAACCTTACCAATGCGTGTCAACTGATCAAAAACCTGTTGTTGCTTGGCTTTCAATTGTTCCTCGTATGGCAGATTCTGCCATTTACATCCACCGCAAATACCAAAGTGTTCGCACATAGGAGTTTCGCGAACCTTGCTATATGAGATTATCCTTTCTACCCTTCCCTCCATGAAACTATGTTTCTTCTTGGTGATTTGTACATCAACAACATCGCCAGGAACACAGAAAGGAACGAACACAACCTTATCATCGTAATGGAAGATACATTTACCTTCGGCTGCAACTAATTCTATTGTAATATGCTCTAAAAGGGGTAATGGTTTATGCTTTCTCGTCATTCTCTTGTTTTATTTACATGCAAAATTAGTAAAATTATTACGAATTATGCCTTTACTACATAGATTTAATTTCATAATAGGCCTGTAAAAGGCATTTGATAATGTCTATTTTGTGCAATGGAAAGAGTCTCTATTTGCGTTAAATAGTTTTCATTAGGATGCCATTTCGTTCTGTGAAACCAGGAGGAAGAATCTTATTATACATCAAAAACCATCCCTTCATTCGTTAAGAAACTATTTTTAAACACCTCTTTTGCTTCATCAAGTAGGCATTTTTCATTATCATAGCGTGCACTAAAATGTCCTAACAGCAGCTTACCAACATGAGCTTCACGCGCAACCATCGCTGCTTGACGGGCTGTTGAATGCCAATAGAGTTTGGCACGAGCAGCATTATCATCTGCATAAGTGCTCTCATGATAAAGTGTGTCAACACCTTCAACCAATTTATATAACGTTGGAATATAACGCGTATCACTGCAATAGGCATACGCCCTTGAGGGATCTGGTGGAGTCGTCAAACGTTCATTGGGAATCAATTTGCCTTCAGGCGTTGTCCAATCCATGCCTGCTCGGAGATTATTTAGCTGGCTTATTGGCACCTCAAAGCAATTAACCATCTCGCGATTAATGTGTCTCTGCTTGGGTTTCTCCCTGAAAAGATAGCCGCATGTGGGGATTCTATGTTGTAGTGGAATAGTTTCAACCGTAATACTCCGGTCTTCATAGATAACGGCATGCTTCAAAGTGTCGACAGAATGGAATACAACTTCAAACTCTAATCCAGTGCAAAAGAATTCCATTTGACTTTTCAGAATTGGCTCTAAGGCTTCATGCGCATAGACATGTAAAGGAGCTGTGCGTCCCAACATCCCAAAAGTGCTAATCATTCCTATCAAACCAAAACAATGATCGCCGTGTAAATGTGAGATAAACACAGCTTGAAGCTTTGTAAATCGGATTCTATTCTTGCGTAGTTGCAATTGAGTTCCTTCCCCGCAATCAATCATAAAGAGTTTCTCTCTGACTTCAACAACCTGTGAAGACGCATGATGATTGAGGGTTGGCAGTGCTGAACCACAACCAAGAATATGAACTCTGAATGGCTCCATTATATGAGATTTATTTTTCGTTAAATAGAAATGACATCTAACTACACCTTAATATATATAGTGTGCTGACGCTATTTTAAACGTTTGAAAGCAAAGATTCCATCTTTATTTTCAAGATAAAGCGAATCAGCTCCTAAGTTGTCAATCACAAATGTATCTTTGTTCAGCAATAATTTTCCATTACATATCTTCCAGGAAGTCCACGGATTAGTTTCTGCTTTGACATTATTCTTAATCTGTCCACCTTCAAGTATTTCAAAATTCTTATCTAAACTCGTCCACTTTCCAAGTAAAGTCGTAAGGTTTATCACACGTTGTGCATAACGTTCTCCATTTACTTCATGACCAATTACAGCAAGGCGATCACCTGCCAAGAGTCCACCAAGGATAACAGCAGAGTCACTTCCCTCATCCATTGCCATGAATTCTAACGTATCTCCCAAATCAGTGATTAGCTCAAGGTTATGCATAGAACTTCCCTCACCACACAAACCATAAAGCGTTGTGTCTGTAACCGACGAATCATTTAGGCTGTCTTTGATTTCCAAATTAGAGGAACTCTGCTTGTGTTTGCATGCAACAACGCTCATCATTCCTAATAATATAACACCGAGATAAAATAGTTTCTTCATATCTTTTTATTTAATGATTCATATTTTTCTTTGCTTCTTCCCAAAGTTTATCCATATCCTCCAGCGATAAATCATTCAGCTTCCGATGCATTGCTTTTGCTTTTTGTTCAACATAATTAAATCGTTGAATAAACTTTTGATTCGTTCGCTCCAACGCATTGTCAGGATTTAGATGATATAATCGTGCCGCATTAATAATGCTGAATAAGAAATCTCCCAATTCATTGGTTGACTTATCTTTATCTTCCCGTTTAAGTTCAACCTCCAATTCATCCAATTCCTCATGCACTTTCTTCCAAACATCTTCTTTATGTTTCCAATCAAACCCAACATTTCGAACCTTATCTTGTATTCGGTAGGCCTTTATTAGTGCAGGCAATGATTGTGGAACACCCGAAAGTACTGTCGTGTTACCATCTCTTTCCTGCTGTTTGCGTTGTTCCCAAGTAGCCGATACCTCTGAAGCTGTTTGGGGTTGCAACATGTTTTCTTTTACTTCTTCATCTTTGTAAACGACATGTCCCTGTGTATTTATTTTCATTTCAGGATTGGTTACAGTCCAATCACCATCCTTATTCCAATCAATGAAATCATGTCTAAACATCAGTTTATCAGCTTGGGCATTGCATACATCTGCAATATCAAAATCGTTAGATTCCTCACCTAACATAGCATAAAAGACAACATGCTCTAAAACGTCTCCCAACTCCTTGCAAATATCCTTATGATTATTCTTAATCAGTGCATCACAGAGTTCAAAAACCTCCTCAATAGTATTTGGACGAAGGCTTTCATTCGTCTGTTTTCTATCCCAAGGACACTCGCGTCTGAGTCTTTCTTGTACATCAAGTAAGCGTGCAAACGCTTGAAGCTTTTCTTCTTTTGAATGTTTTTGTTGTTTCATATTACAAATATAAGCAAAAAATGGCATATAAACAACCTCATCATAACGAATTTATTGATTGCAGTTATAAATGCCTTTGCGCGTTCATCTATGTTACAATTGTCAGTGTCAAAATACGCTTGGTATTCTTAGTCACAGCAAAGCGCTGATCCACTCTTACGCCGACAACCCATAAAATATGCCCATGAGCATCTTCAACCATAAGCTGTTGTTGCTTATCTATAATGGAATATTTGAGGTTTGTGAGTAAATCGCTGACCAGTTTACTGCCTTTCATACCAAAGGGTTGAAATCGATCACCCTGTTTTATGTATCGAATCGTTAAAGGAAAAGCTATGATTTCACCGTCTAAAGTGACTTGTTTTGGCTCACGACTTGGCTCAAAACACGAGGTAATCTCACTTAAATTAATTTTGAATTTAATGTGCTCATTCCAAACGAATAAACCTTCTTCAGGAACTCGCAACACTTTTGTTGTTGGCTGAGTACGTGTAGCAATAAGTAGTGTTTCCCTATCTTTTACCAACTCATGAGTCTTTGAATACCATCTTTTTCCTGTAGAAGCATTGAGAGATTGAGCGATATTCTCAATCTGAGCAGACGAAAAAGAGTAGTTAGATAACACAGAATATAAAATATATTCGGGTGAAACTTCTTTTTGTAAAGCCTTGATGTTAATCGCAATCTGATTTTGTTTATTCACTGAAACAACTCTCTTCTTACCATCTTCTAAGGCAGAATTAAGTACATTTGAAGCCTCGTTTAAGTGTTTAATTGTTATAGATATATTGTCTGATACAGAGGGATTTAACGTTTTAAGCAAAGGGATTACTTCTAATCTAATTTTATTTCTCATTACGTCGGCAACTAAATTACTGCTGTCAGTGACATAATCTTGATGAATAGAAGATAAGTATTGCTCTATCTCTTTACGTGAAACAGACAATAATGGACGAATGATATGCCCATTCTTTGGCTTCATACCCAACAAGCCTTGAATACCTGTACCACGTATTAAATTTAATAATGCAGTCTCGATATTATCATCTTGGTGATGAGCAACAAGAATATCATCTGCTGAAATATCTTTTCTTAGCTTCTCAAAATAATCATAACGTAATTCGCGTGCAGCCATTTCAATACTAACATGATGCAAACTTGCATACGCTTTCGTATCAAAATAAACGCGATGAAATGGCACTTTTAATGACCGACAGAGTTCTTCACAAAACATTTCATCGCGCTTTGATTCGGCATTTCTAAGTTGAAAGTTACAATGAACTGCTGCAACATGATAGTTTAATTCTATCATAATACGAAGCAGAGCTACACTATCACATCCGCCACTCAGTGCTAACAGATAGGTACTTTCAGGCTGAAACAGTTGATTTTCAGCTATAAACGCCTTTACTTTTTGAGCAAAACTACTCAACATATAATACTAAGCCTTTCAAATATTCACCTTCAGGGTGATAAATATTGATTGGATGATCGGCGGGTTGATGTATCTGATGCAAAATTCTTACCTTGCGACCAACCTGTACTGCAGCTGCAAACACTGCATTACGGAAATTATCTTTTGACACAACTTGTGAGCAACTGAAAGTAAACAAGAGACCTCCATGCTTGATATGTTGTAGTCCATTCATGTTAAGACGTGTATATCCAGACAACGCTTTGCGTAAAGCGGAACGATGTTTAGCAAAAGCAGGTGGGTCAAGAACGATTAAATCATACTTGTCATCATGGTTAGCCAAGTATTTGAATGCATCTTCACAAAAAGCTTCATGACGTGTATCACCAGGGAAATTGAGTTCAATGTTACGATTAGTCAATTCTACTGCCTTTGCACTACTATCCACTGAATGCACTAATTTGGCTTGCCCTCTCATGGCATATACTGAGAATCCGCCCGTATAACAAAACATATTGAGAACACTTTTACCTTTTGCATAGTGCTCCAAAAGGCTTCTATTCTCTCGTTGATCGACAAAGAAACCAGTCTTTTGTCCACGCAACCAGTCTACATGGAACTTCAAACCATTCTCTAATGCCACATCATTCTCTGTCTTACCATATATGAAACCATTCTCTTGTCCCAGTTCCGCTTTGTAGGGAAGTGTTGTCTCACTCTTGTAGTATACATGCTTTATTCGACTCCCCATGACTTCAATCAAAGCACGACAAATATCTTCTCTACACATATGCATGCCCACACTATGTGCCTGCATGACTGCAGTCTCACCATAACAGTCAATCACTAATCCTGGAAGGAAGTCTCCTTCACCATGCACTAAGCGATAAGTATTATTATCAAGGCTATCTGCTATGCCTATACTTTGGCGCATCTTAAATGCAGCTTCCAATCGTTTACACCAATAATCATGGTTAATTTCAATATTAGAAAACGATAATACGCGTACTGTAATTGAACCAATCTGGTAATGACCAACTGCGATAAAGTCATTGGAATAGGTATATACATTAACGATTTCGCCCTCTTCTATTCCTTCGTCCATGTGCCGTATAGCACCCGAAAAAATCCAAGGATGAAACCGATTCAAAGATTCTTCCTTCCCCTTCTTTAGATATATTGATTTATACATATTGATTAATGTTGACAATGTAATGTGATTTTATATAAGAAATGATAGAAAAGTGCGATTTCATCGATGGATTTCTACTACTTCTTCGTTGTGAGACGCATCAGAATCCATGGGCTCCGGTGAAACGACAAGCGTGTATTCTTTAGTCTTGTAAAGCCGATTTATCTCTTCATATAATTTAATACATGCCCACGCATCCGTTGCAGCATAGAGCTTTTGCTTGTCAGAAAGCACATCAGCTTCCCAGTTTGTAAGCCGTTGTCGCTTGCTAATCTTCTGATGAAATATATTTGCGTAGAGCTTTTGTAGACTTAAATCTTTTATTCCTATCTCTTTAACTATATCCTGTAAATCTACAAAATACCCAGGATTAAATTCTACTCGGCGATGAAGTGAAAGCAGATCATCATGCCAAGATAAACCAATCTTGGGTACAGTACAATCTTCCAATAACCTGATTACAGATGGAGGAATACCTATATCGTTAAGTCTGAAAAGGAAACATGTATCCCGTGATGCGACTTGTAGCAATGCAACCTTATGTTGTTCGCCTTTACGGAACATGGGACGGGTTTCAGTATCTACTCCCAAAATATCGCAAGAGAGTAGATAATCAACGGCTTTGTCAGCATCATTTTCATTGATAATCGTTATAATCCTACCAGGAAAGAGAGCTATTGGCAGTTCTGTTATCAACTTCTTATCAAACTTACTATATATTGTTTTCTTCATTTCTAATTGTATATACAGTCTGCAAATTTAGAAAAAAGTTATGAAAAGAACGCTATTTCTCGGAATTTTACGTTAATTTTGCAGGAAATACAATAGAAAAAAAGACATGGTTAAGAAAAAATCTAACCGCAAACCTAAGAACATAGGAGAAGCAGTTGGCTTTCGTAATGTATTCAGCAACGAAAAAACAGATTTTCTTTTAGGAGTTATTCTCTTACTGGTTGCAATCTTTGTTGTTATTGCAATGGTCTCATTCTTTTCCACAGGACAAGCCGATCAGAGTCTACTTGAGAGCTTAAGACCAGGAGAATGGATGAACACAAATCGTATTTTCACTAATTATTGCGGTTCTATCGGTGCCATCATGTCTTATTTCTTTATGGCCGTTAACTTTGGAATCCCAGCTTTCTTTATTCCAATTTTCATTGTATTAGTGGGTGTAAAGCTCATGAAAATCTATACTGTTAACTTGTGGAAATGGTTCTTTTCCATGATGCTAACAATGATTTGGTGTTCTATTGCGTTTGCAAAGTTCCTGACACCCATTATGGGTGGCCTTTTCTTTAACCCAGGAGGAGAGCATGGTTTGCTATGTGTCCAACAATTAGAAAACATTGTTGGTGCACCAGGCTTAATCGGAATTCTTCTTTTTACGGCCTTAGCCTTCTTGACATATCTAACAACTGAAACCATCGAAATAGTTAGAAAGGCCATGAATCCCGTGAAATATCTTACCTCAAAGGTAAGGTTTACTATCACGAATCATGAGCCACAATCAGAGGAATCAACTCAAGAGGAAATGTCAGAAGAAGAGATAGAAGAGGTGACTACTGACGAATCGTTCATTGATGAGGGGCTACCAGAAGACCTTCCTGCCCCAATTGTTGACTTCACAAACTACGAAGAAGCAAGTAATCCAACGATAAACCCCGTTGAAAACACTCCTATCATAGCACTCTCCCCCATAGCTGATACTCCGAAAGAAGCAACAACTGACGAAGACAATAAACTCACAGTAGAAGTTGCAAAGAATGAAGAGAAGGCAGGAAGTGACGTGGTTAATGTCGAAGAAATCCTAAGTACACCGATTGATCCACTTGAACCTTTCACTAAATATAAGAAGCCGACACTTGATCTTCTCAAGAAGTATGATGATGGAGATAAGCCAAAAGTCGACATGGAAGAAATCAAAGCGAACAATGCTCGCATTGTAGAAGTGCTCAATAGTTTCGGTGTTTCAATTCGTGAAATCAAAGCAACCGTAGGCCCTACCATTACACTTTACGAGATTACACCAGCCGAAGGAGTTCGCATTTCAAAGATACGTAACCTTGAAGATGATATTGCTTTGAGTCTCTCTGCATTGGGAATACGTATCATTGCACCTATACCTGGCAAGGGAACAATTGGTATTGAGGTTCCAAATAAGAATCCACAGATTGTCTCTATGGAAAGTATTCTAAACTCAAAGAAGTTCAAAGAGACAAAGATGGAACTCCCCTTGGCACTTGGAAAGACTATAACCAACGAAGTGTTTATGGTAGATTTGGCAAAGATTCCACACTTGTTGGTAGCTGGAGCAACAGGACAAGGTAAATCGGTAGGCCTTAATGCCATCATTACTTCATTGCTCTATAAAAAGCATCCGAATGAGTTGAAGTTTGTTTTGGTTGATCCTAAGAAAGTAGAATTTAGCGTATATCATAAGATTTCAGACCACTTCATGGCTTGTTTGCCTGAAAATGACGACGAACCGATTATTACTGATGTCACAAAAGTGGTTAGAACACTTAATAGTTTGTGTGCACTGATGGATCGTCGCTATGATCTTCTAAAAATTGCAGGGGCAAAGAATATCAAAGAATACAATGCAAAGTATGTCAATCATAAGCTTGATTTGACGAAAGGACATGATTATATGCCCTACATTGTAGTCATTATTGACGAGTTTGGCGACCTTATCATGACAGCAGGTAAAGAGATTGAGCTTCCAATTGCACGTATTGCACAGCTTGCCCGCGCTGTAGGCATCCACATGGTCATTGCTACACAGCGCCCAACGACTAAGATTATTACGGGTAATATAAAGGCTAACTTCCCTGGAAGAATGGCTTTCCGCGTTAGTTCTCAAATTGATTCACGTACGATTCTCGACCGCTCTGGAGCCAATCAGCTTGTAGGACGAGGCGACTTACTATTCCTTAATGGTAACGAACCAGTACGTGTACAGTGTGCTTTCGTTGATACGCCTGAGATAGAACGCATTAACGACTATATCACCGATGAACCTGGACCAGTTGAACCCATGGAACTTCCTGAACCAATTGAAGACAATAGTGGTGGAAGTGTAGGCAGTGGAGGTGCTGATTTGTCATCTCTTGATCCGTATTTTGAGGAGGCTGCCCACGCAATAGTACTCTCTCAACAGGGTTCTACGAGTATGATTCAACGACGATTCTCCATTGGTTACAACCGTGCCGGCCGTTTAATGGATCAACTTGAACAGGCTGGTATTGTTGGTGCGGCACAAGGAAGTAAACCTCGTGAAGTACTCATCCAAGATGAAAATCAATTGAACAGCCGGCTGCTTCAACTTCGTAGCTAAACCGATAAGAATATAATAATACTCTAAAATACTAACAATATAGGGGCAAAACAGCCCCTATTTGTTTTTTATCTCAGACATTTTTATGCATGAAACAAAATCAATTGCGTTATTCATTATAACACCTTAATTTATATAGCATTTCTTTCGATTTTTCCTTTTGCTTGATTTTACACGATGAAATGGGGCATTTCGTGGGATGAAATGACTGAGTTTACTCGATGAAATCGCCTATTTTGTTTTTCTATCTCTATCGTTTATAAATGGCTATTATATCTTTACATAACTTCAAACCAAATACATAACTTTGTCACAAACCTTTATTTTCATCATCTTTCTTTAATACCTTTAACATCTTGTGTGTTTAATCTTTTAGTGAACTCATTGAAGTTCAGATAAATTATATACCTTTGCATGACAAATATAAACTGATGTAATGATGAAAAAGATTATTCTTCTATCATGTATGGTATTGGCATCTGTTTGCTGTATGGCACAGAATGCAAAAGAAGCATTAAAAGTTTTGGATAAAACTGCAGCCATTGTAGGACGTAATGGTGGTGCTTATGCCGGATTCTCCATTAGTGGGAGTAAACTTGGCGCTACCAGTGGAACGATTGCAATAAAAGGAAATAAGTTCTATGCACATACTCCCCAAGCTACTGTTTGGTTCAACGGAAAGACCCAATGGGCCTACATGAAGGCAACAAACGAGGTGAATGTTACTACACCCAACGAGGCAAAGCAAGCACAAATGAACCCTTATAAGTTTATAACTCTATACAAATCAGGGTATAATTTGACTTCAAAGAAACAAGGAAATGCTTATCAGATCCACATGGTTGCCCAAGATAAGAAACGCAGTATACAAGAACTTTATATCACGATTGGAAAGAATTATATCCCTTCACAAGTTAAAATGCGTCAAGGAACTAATTGGACTACCATTAATATCACTAATTTTAAGGCAAAGAATCAAAGTGATGCAGTGTTTACTTTCAACGCAAAAGAATTTCCGAAAGCCGAAGTCATCGACTTAAGATAAAGCATTTTAGTTCCATTTCTATCGTTTATTGATGAGAAAAAAACGTTTACTTCTCGGCTTCTTTGTATTATGTTTGTTGGTTATAGCATGGTTTGTCTATCGTCTATGGCCTACAGACACGACACAGGCAAAGCGTGCTCTTGTGCAAGTTCAACATCAACGCTACTATCAACTCAGCGATACGAAAGGCAATAAGCTCTTTTTTTCATCACTAAATTCTGATAGCTTACTTGAAGGAGCAGCATGGAATGAGAGGGATGTAAGGCCCAGTAAGTGGATTACCGATGGCTTTTGGGTGAATAAAACATGGCTATATCCTTCATGTAATGGTGAAATTGTAACTGTAGTTTCTGATAGTTCGCATGTGATGGCAAACAAATTAGAGGGTATTCTACTTGTTTCAAACCAATTAAATAAAAGCAAGCGACAACTCAATAGTCTAAAACATCAACAAAACGAATTACGTTATTATCTGCGTGTACATGGAGTCCAAGATATGGGATATAACATTGTAGCTGGCTATGCAAATGATATTCATTTACAATGTGACACCTTAAACAAGGTGATTGCCCTACTCCAATTAATGAAGAAAAGTCAGAAGGTAAGATTATTACGTAAAGATATCTTTACCGTTAGTTATAAAAACGCTGAAGGAAAGGTTGAGAAGACGCATTGTAATGTGATTCGTGAAGATGCCAACCATAAGATTTTGATTCTCAAAACGAAAGATTCGAGGTTTCCATCCAATGCGTATGCGACGACAATAGTTCCGTGGAATATTGACGACATGAATGAAAGTATGGCTGTAACGACACGATTCCATCAGCCATGTGCTATTGAATTTGCACATCCAGGAAGTATGATTTTTGTGTCAACTTACATGCATAAAGGGAGATTTGCAGGCATAAAACTATCAGACGGCTATTATAATAGCAGACAAATAGATAAACTTATTCATTTAGAAGAAAAGAATTGAAAAGGATAACACACATATTTTTTATATGCATTTCTATCATTTGTTGTGTCTCATGTGGAGAAATGACAAAGGATAATCATTTGAACTATGGTATTGTTCGTAAAGATGGATTAGTTTATCAGGGTTGTTTGGTGCATGGAAAACGCCAAGGTGATGGGAGAATGTGTGATTCTATCGGGAACATATATATAGGAACATGGAAAAATGACACGCTTATTCGTGGCACACGTATAGATACTTTAGGCAATCGATACACAGGAAAGTTCAATTCAAACCTACAGCCTCATGGGTATGGTACATACCAATCAAGAGATGGAGGCTTTTATGAAGGCAACTGGAGTAATGGACAACGTAATGGCTTTGGTATCGGATTGGCTGCTCATAGTGAACTAAAAGTGGGCGAATGGCATCATAATCATTATCGAGGGGAATGCCTTAATTATACTAATGAGCGTGTTTATGGTATAGATATCGCTAAATATCAGCATATCGATGGAAAGAAAAGATATGCTATTCAGTGGAAGAAGTTAAGAATTATTGGCTTGGGAAAGCTTAGCAAAAAGAAGGTTATTGGACGTGTTAACTATCCCATTAGCTTTATTTATATAAAGAGTACTGAAGGGAAAAGCTTGCTTAATCCTTATTATAAGAAAGACTATCAAAGTGCTAAGGCCGCTGGTTATAAAGTTGGTACATATCATTTCTTTACTACTTTGACACCAGCTGCACTACAAGCACATTACTTTCTGGAGCACTCTTACGTAAAAACAGGAGATTTTCCGCCTGTATTAGATGTAGAACCTACGCATGCTCAGATTATGAGAATGGGGGGAACTAAAGAACTTTTCAGTGCTATTAGAACCTGGTTGCATATTGTTGAGCGTGCAACAGGTCGCAGACCGGTTCTATATATCAGTCAGATTTTCGTAAATCGCTACCTTCCTGAGGCTCCAGATATCAAGAGAAATTATCATATTTGGATATCTCGTTATGGAGAATATAAGCCTGGTGTGAAACTTATCTATTGGCAATTGTCTCTTGATGGTAGCGTAAAAGGTATTCATGGTAAAGTAGATATCAATGTGTTTAATGGCTATCAAGACGAGTTTGAGCGTTTCTGTAGTCATCATTAAATATTAAACCACACAAGTCTTAGACTGATAACATTTACCAACAACTTATAAATATTACCGTGTATGCTTTGCCTGCATAACACTTTATAGTATTAGTTTTCAAGACAACTCTCTCCTATTCTCTACTATCAACCTGCAACACATGAACACTTCAGCCACAGGTCGAATCATACTAACTGGCAGATAAGACGTAGAGAACAGAGTAAACAAGTTGTGTGAACAATACATAGATGATAAAAAGCGGTGATAGTTGTCGATTTCCTTCACACAACATGTCAAATAATTCAGCTTTTGTGTTGCATCTTCCTGATAAATATGCATAAGTGATAGACGTCACACAGACAACTAAAGAGAGGTAAGGTATAATGCTATTCGCAAGACTTCCGGAGCAAATATCACCATCAATACTCAATAAAACAGCATGAGGTATCAACGTAAGTAAAAGGATGATGGCCACAAAAACAACTATTTCAAAGACAACAAAACGTATGGCGACTCGCTGACGAAAGTCTAATGGGTGTTTAAGTTCTAAGATACCACATGATGAAAGACAACCATAAGCTATTACAGCTACTATCAACCATGCAGTAAGGGGAGTTGCTATGTTACTTGAAAATTGACCGAAAAACCAACGAATACCTTCACTACTCAATAATGAATGTACTGATAAATCAGGCAATGCAGCTGAAAGCAACCATGACAATAGTATTATCATGAGCTGAACCACTACGAGTATAATTATGAAGACGCCCAGGTGACGTTGTAATTGTTTATTCTTCATCAGGTTTTAGATTGTCAATATCCAAAATACGAAGTTCAATTGCCCTCACTACCAAGCGTGTTGCATTGATTCCAACGCCTCCATTACCATTGGGAAACAGCTTTTGAATAAGTTCGTTTTGACGCTTTTCTAAGCTCTTTACACCAAAAGGCATGCCACGAAGATTAGTGATTTGCTCTTTCGTATAACCTAAAGCAAGATGTCGGAGGAAACGTTCATCGTATTCATCTATCTCATAATTGACAAGTGCTTCCTGTCTCATGAGCTGATTGTTAACGCTTTCTTCAAATCTCGAAACTATCTTTTCAAGAATCGGTTGATTAAAAACAAGGCGCTTACCATCCATTACACTCGACACATCCCCACGTGTAAGAAGTTCTCCACTCTTAAGAATGATACCATCACAACCTGCATCCAACACATCTACCCAAAGCTTTTCGTTCAGTATTTCGCCAGTAAAGATGAGTACTTTAATATTGGGATGCAATGCTTTTGTGTGCCGACATATCTCTACTCCAACAGTAGTGCTGCCACCAAGTCCAAGATCAAGTAATACAAGATCTGGTAGATTAGCCTTTAATAGTTTCCAATAGGCTGCCTCATTTTCAGCAGTTCCTATGATTTCTGCTTCTGGAATGTCATTCCGAATGATTCCTTCTGTCCCTTTTAATTCCAAAGGAACATCTTCAACAATGATGATTTTAAAGTTCTTCATAAGTCTCATTTTATATTTAATTGTCGTGGAAGAGTTATCTCTATCAATGTACCTTGGCTACCATTCAATTGACTTGCCGAGATACCGCAGCCTCGAAGATTAGTTGTTTCCCCAATCTCTCGCACGATTTGTCGACACACCATATAATGTATATCAATAGATAATGGAGTGAACAACACGGCACATTGTGCGTCAGTTAGATGCAAAGAAGGTAACTCTAAGCATATCATTGCGTATAATTTATCCTTATCTTTCACTGTCCTTTGTATGTTGGATTCTCCACTTATCTTCTTTATAAGCTCAAAAAGATAGTTAACCAATCGTGAGTTTACCTTAAGATTATTATCCAACTGGACCATAGCCTGCTCACTAAGTAAAGCATAAAGTTGCTTATAATAAAGTGCGACCTCGCGTATTGCATTGAGATCCTTCTTATCTTCATCAACTAATTGGCGAATACGTGAAGGGTAATACATCGTCTCATGCTTTAATGTTGAGAGGCAATTATCAAGTACATTATTACTAACATGAAGCTTTTGATTTTCATATATGATGCGATGTAGTTCATCATTCGCTAATTCTAAATTTGTCGTCAGCTTACTATCATCTTCTATTTTGTCTGAAAGAGCAATACGAATCTTCGACACAACATCATTCAACTTGTTGGTCGTTGACTTCAATAAAACACTTGTTTGCGCCCAGATTTCGTTAATTTGACTCAGTTTTTCATGGGAAGATATGTTAGACAACAATACAGAATTTATCATATTTACACGGTCAACAGCGAGTCGATAATATAGACGATAACGATAATATAGGAAATAATAGGCTGGGAAAATAGATATTAAAAGCAATACAAGAAGTATAATAGCAACGTTCTTATTATTCTCTGAACGTTGCATTACACGCACATATTCTCCCAAACTATTATCAGCTGAGGTCTCACGGAATAGTAATGTGTAAACACGATTATTGTAATGATACGCATCCCACTCGTGCAATGCAAGATTAGCAACAGCAGTTTCATTGCGAATATCAAGGATAACATTATAATCAAAGCGTAGATGTTTGTGATACCAAGATATCTCTGGTGGGATAACATCGGTCTCTATATAACGCAATGTGTCATTACTATCGTGTAGTTTCAATGTTCGATAGTACTTGTTTAGATAGGTTCTGCAACTGTCTGCATAGTCTAATGTACGATGATATTGCCCATTTAAGTTACAAAAATAAGCGCTATCGGCAAACGAAGCAGCCTTTTTAAGCAGGAAAGGAGATGAGAAAGCAGACAATGATATACTTGACATAAATAGACAAAGTAATAGTCGAACTGTTCCTTTGGGTAAGCGGAAAGTAAAGCGACTGCCTTTTCCAAGCTCGCTTTCTGCTTTAATAAAGCAAATTGAGAATATCGAACTAATCTTCTTGTACTTATCAATGATACCCTTACAATTCATTAATCCAAAGCCATGCGACTTCTCGTCAGCAATAGAATCACTTTCTTTTAAAGATTCATCTACAATAGTTTTATGGTCAAACAAATGAGAAACCTGCTTCTCTGACATTCCAAGTCCATTATCTTCTATGACAATATCTACTGTATTTTCCGTAGAACGACTATAGATTTTCACACATCCACCTTGCTGAGTATACTTCCTTGCATTATCAGCAAGCGTGTTAATCATAAACAAAGTCAGGGTTTTATCAGCTTTAACTACATCTTTTGTCGGGCTGACTTTCAAAGAAATGCCTTTCAACTTGAAGCTCATGTACCCCTTAGCTACGATATTAAACAAATCTTGTAGGGCGAAACTTTCCACTCGAATGCTAAGTTGTCCCTGACGAAGTTGAATCCATTGGGTCAAGACATTATTGTATTCACTTATCTGATCAGTGAGTTCGCTGATATAAGCATACCTCTCTTCTCGTACCTTTTCAGTCTCATGACGTTTTCTCAAACAATTAATTTCATGTATAATACGGTCAATCAGTGGAGTAATGCTATTGACAAGAGCTATCTTTGCGCGTTGTTCAATGTTTCTTCTCAAGTTATCTGAGAGATGCAAATTCTCCATTTTAATCAGCTCATCGACCTGCTCGAAATCTTCTTCTCGCTTTAATCGAATAACTCTTTCACGCTCTTGCCATTCATTTAATGGTGCAATGAGCCGCTTCATTGAGAACTTTTTATCACTTCTTACACGCATTCTATCAAATATAATCAATAGAATTACGACTATAACAATCATGAAGACAACGGCTCCAATCATATAGTTCAGCGTGGAAGCAGACTTATTTAATTGATCAGCACGAGCCTCAAGTTGACGATCTTGGCGTGTTTTCTCCTGCATATCTAAATAGATATTGCGATTAAAATCACTTTGCATCTTGTTGTCAATGGCTGAATAAACCAATGACATTTGTTCGCGAATAGACGCTACAAGAGCTGGTGCTTGGTTGATAACTGTATCTCGAAACAAAGCATCATTAAGGCAAATGCTCGCCGAATGATAATCATGAATATGCCAATAGCATTGTGCCAACGTTCTATATGCACCCGCAATCTGATACACATCACCATACTTGACAAAGATGTTTAATGCTCTTTGTGCAAGATTTCCCGCCAAAAGAGAGTCTGGCATGTGGTCAATGTTCAAGTACTTCATTGCTGGTAGGTTATCTGCTATCAGCATATTGCGTTGCTTCGTATCTTGAAGATGCTCACTAATTGCCTGCATTGAGTTTGCCTCCCAATAGGGATAGTTATGCTGACGGGACAATAAATAGCTCTTCATTAGATAGTCAAATTCTTTTTGAATGATTTCTTTCCCTGTTCCAGAAGATATCATTCCTCCTGAGCCTATATTGTAATAATAAGACAACAGCTGTGCCGTATCCTGCTGAATTGCGCCATAAGGGTCTATGTTATTAAGTGCTTCAATGGCCTGTTTACGTAGACCTATATAATAAAAATAGGTTGAATTGACTATATCAAACTCAGACTTAGCATAAGTAAGTCGCTTTTGTTGACGAATGGTTAGCGTTGATTGTTCTTCTTTTATACGACGAAGTCGATGAATAGCACTCTCTCGGTAAATGTAGAAGTCTTTGTTTCGAGATTGTCGTTGGCAAAGACGCATAAACTGAACATCGGCAACAAGTAATTCAATTTGATTGTCTGTAGTCTTTAATGTGGTGTTCAATAGTTTATAAGCATTGTCATAATGCATCCTGACAATACTCACAAAAGCAAGATTATTCAATGCTTCTGCATGCCCATTATCATAATTTTGGCTAAGATTCAGTGCCTTTTCTGCATAGTGTTTCGTTGAATCTAAGTTACGATAATGATAAGAATAGGATATATCATTCAGCCTGTCAACCTGAGTTTTATGCTCTGATTGACAAGCTGAAAGTAAGAATATTCCCACTATTAAAAATGGGAAAAGCTCTTTTATTGATTTAATTCTATGAGCGAGCGCTAACAATATAGCCTAATGCTTCTATACATTTATCTGTGATATACTGCCAATTCTTAGCAGCGATAACATCTTTTGGGAACAATTTTGACCCCATACCAACACAGAGAACGCCTGCCTTTATCCACGCACTAAGGTTCTCTTGATCGGGAGAGACTGCTCCTGTAACCATTAGATTGCTCCATCTCAAGGGGCTTAATACGTTCTTTACAAACGATGGACCGCCCACATTACCAGCAGGAAAGACTTTTGTCACATCACAACCAGCCGCTTGTGCATTACTGATTTCACTAACACTACCGCATCCTGGAGCATAAGGCACTAAACGCCTATTGCAAACTGGTGCTATTTCGGGATTGAAATTAGGACCTACAATGAAGTTAGCCCCCAACTGAAGATATAGAGATGCTGTCGGCGCATCAACCACCGTACCTACTCCAAGAATAAGTTCGGGACAGTCTTTTGCAGCCCATTTTATTAATTCACCAAACAACTCATGGGCAAAATCGCCACGATTGGTGAACTCAAACACACGCACTCCACCTTTGTAACAGGCGCTAATAACTTGTTTGCAAACTTCTAAATCTTCATGATAGAACACAGGAACCATTCCCGTTTCTTTCATTGCTGTTATCACTTGGACTTTATTAAATCTTGCCATAATATCGAATAGTATTATCGTTGAACACGACCATTGGCATTACCTTTGGCTAAACTTTCTACTTCAGAAGTTGAAACGAGATTGAAATCACCAGGAATTGTATGCTTTAATGCACTTGCTGCAACAGCAAACTCTAAAGCTTTAGTCTGGTCTTTATATGACAATAATCCATGAATCAAACCTGCAGAGAACGAGTCTCCACCTCCAACTCTGTCTATTATTGGATTAATATCATAGTGTTTGCTTTCATAGAATGTTTTACCATCATAGATAAGAGCCTTCCAACCATTATGAGAAGCAGAATAACTCTCACGTAATGTTGAAACAACATACTTGAAACCAAACTCCTTCATCATGCCTTTGAAGATCTCATAATAACCTTCAGCATCGGTTTTTCCACCCTCAACGTCTGCATCAGGCTTATAACCAAGACACATATTTGCATCTTCTTCATTGCCTATACAAACGTCAACATATTGCATTAAGGGGCGCATCACAGAGATAGCCTTCTCTGATGTCCAAAGCTTTTTACGGAAATTAAGATCAACCGAAACAGTAACACCATGGCGTTTTGCAGCTTCACAAGCAACACGCACAATCTCGGCAGCTTTATCACTGATAGCTGGTGTGATACCACTCCAATGAAACCAATCGGCATCTTCCATGATTTTATCAAAGTCAAAATCAGAAATATCAGCCTCGGCAATAGCAGTATGTGCCCTGTCATAAATGACTTTAGATGGGCGCATGCTGGCCCCTGTCTCGGCATAATATAGTCCTACCCTATCACCGCCACGCGAAATATACTCTGTTTTGACGCCATATCTCCTCAAAGCATTTACAGCTATCTGACCTATCTCATGAGAAGGAAGCTTTGAAACAAAACAAGCTGTGTGACCATAATTAGCAAGACTCACAGCAACATTGGCCTCTCCACCCCCTGGAAAGATTTGGAAAGACTCACTCTGAACAAAGCGATAGTTCCCTGTAGGAGACAAACGAAGCATAATTTCGCCTAATGTTACAATTTTACCCATTTTACTTTAGATTGTTTTTTTTGATTATAGATTAAGTGTTTTGTTTATCATCGCAAAAATAGTAATTATTTATGAATTTGGAAAATAAAACAAAAAGAAAATGATTATGAACGCAATTGTTATACCATAAAAGAGATATTATCATGCTTTTTAATGATACATAAATTCAAATCATTTATATCTTATGATATTGATACAACAAAGTTAATAACTAATTGTATGTCAACTATTTATTAATTCCTATATTAATAAAAACTAAAATGTATCATTTTACACAACCAAACCTATCATATAAGCATTTAAAATCAGTCATTTCATGAGACTAAATGCATCATTTTACAACGGAAACAAATATAGAAAACAAATGAATTAAAAAGTAATAAGAGAATGATAAGAAATACTTCGAAATAAACTTGATATACAATCATGGCATGGAAAATATATTTGTAACATATCATAAAGGTAAAAGCAAACCTTAACACCTTATTATATATACATAGCTTTAATCCTATCTGCAACAAATAATGCCTTTTTGTAGGAATTGATAAAAAACAAAGAAAAATATAATTTTATTTTCTTGTCTAATTCGTTGGAAAATAGTAACTTTGCAGGCGTTTAGCAAAAATAGCACAATTAAAATAGTTGAATGAAGAATGACAAATTGAAAAATCAGTACCGTATTAACGAACAAATACGTGTACGCGAAGTACGCATCGTAGGAGAAGATGGCTCTGAAGTTGTACCTACACGCAAAGCGTTAGACATGGCACGTCAGAACGGCGTAGATCTTGTAGAGATTTCACCCAATGCTCAGCCTCCGGTTTGTCGTCTTATCGACTATTCTAAATTCCTTTATCAGCAGAAGAAGCATCAAAAAGAGATGAAACAGAAGCAGGTGAAGGTTGAAGTTAAAGAGATTCGCTTTGGACCTCAGACAGATGAACATGATTATCAATTCAAATTGAAGCATGCTCGTGAGTTCCTCAACGAAGGCAATAAGGTTCGTGCTTATGTATTCTTCCGTGGACGCTCTATCCTATTCAAGGAGCAAGGAGAAGTTTTATTACTTCGTTTTGCCAATGACTTGGAGGAGTTTGGAAAGGTTGAACAGATGCCTAAGTTAGAGGGAAAGAAAATGTTTCTCTATCTTGCACCGAAGAAAGTTGGTGTCGTAAAGAAGAGTCAACAAAAGGTAGACAGAGAAAAAAGAGAGGCAGAAGCCAAAGCGGTTGAACAGAACCAAAAGAATGAACAGGCTGAGAACAATGGCCTATTCGCCAATGCAAAGAACGGAGAAGACGTTCTAAGCAAGCTTAAAAAAGAAAGTTCTGTAGAATAATTAAAAGAAGTGCGTAACGCCGGGTATATGCGTTGCCACAATAAATAACAATTAAAAATTAAAAAAAATAGCCAAAAGTAAAGACAAATTCCGGTGCAAAGAAGAGATTCACATTCACCGGTTCAGGTAAGGTTAAAAGACATCATGCTTACCACAGTCACATTCTGACTAAGAAGACAAAGAAGCAAAAGAGAAACCTTGTTCATCAAACACTGGTTGATCAGAGTAATATGAAACAGGTACGTGACTTACTCCGCCTTCGTTAATTAACTTTTTAGTGGAACATTTAAAGACAGAAAATTATGCCAAGATCAGTAAATCATGTTGCTTCTAAAGCAAAAAGAACAAGAATTCTGAAGCTCACTAAAGGTTATTATGGAGCAAGAAAGAATGTTTGGACGGTAGCAAAGAATACCTGGGAAAAAGGTCTCACCTATGCATATCGTGATCGTCGTAATAAGAAACGCAATTTCCGTGCATTGTGGATTCAGCGTATTAATGCTGCTGCTCGACTCGAAAACATGAGCTATTCAACTTTGATGGGTGCCCTTCATAAAGCAGGTATAGAGATTAACCGTAAGGTTCTTGCTGACCTCGCAGTTAATAATCCTGAAGCATTCAAGGCTATTGTTGACAAAGTAAAATAAGCTTTTAGATTAAAAATAGCATATAAAAGAGAGTGAATTACAATAATAGTAGTTCACTCTTTTTTCATTTTACAATATTTATTTTAGCAAGTGGTAATATCTTTCAATACATATTCAATCCTAAAAAGCCTACCATAGACTACCCTACTATTGAAAAACTATGCAAAACATTTTCTTTCTTATTTTTTTTCTTATTTTTGTAACTCTTACATTTAATAAGAAATGAAAATAAAAAATACATTATTATATATATGCATTGTGTGTGTGTTACCCACAATATCTGTTGATGCGCAAAACCATCAGAAAGTAAAGGTAAAAGCACCAAAGACGCAACGTTTGGGTATTAAACACAGCATGAACAATGCTTTGTTTACAGAGATGTTGCCATCAACAGCGAAAATACTATTCGTTGATAGTGTTATTGTAGACAAACAAGACTTCTTCAAGCATATTCCTCTTGATAAAGTATCGGGACAATTTACAAAAACCTCAAGTTTTATTCCAGGAGTAGATGAGCCAAACATGGTAACTTTCTTAAATGGTTTACAAGATAAGGCATATGTCTCCAAGGGAGATTCAACACAATCAACAATCTTTTATACTGATAAGATTGGTGGAAAGTGGATAAAACCTACACGAATCGCTGCAATTGATGATACTTATTTGCAAGCAAACTACCCTTTCATGATGCAGGATGGAGTGACACTTTATTTTGCAGCAAAAGGCAATCATAGCATTGGTGGTTATGACTTGTTTATAACAAGATACAATAGTGAGCAACATAGCTTCTACAATCCAGAGAACATAGGCTTGCCTTATAACTCCCCATCAAACGATTATTTACTGGCAATTGATGAGGTACATGAGTTAGGTTGGTTGGTAACCGATCGAAGAATGCCAGAAGGAAAGGTTTGTATTTACACCTTTATTCCAACTAAACAGCGGCTTTCCTATGAGAAAGATAATCTTACAGCTAAACAGCTTGAGGCTCAAGCACAAATAACTTCAATTGCTTCTACATGGAAGAATGGGAATCGCGAACTTGCACTAAAACGCTTAAATGATCTTATTTCAACTCATAAGACTATGAGAAAGGAGAAAACTCGCCTCCATTTTTTTGTGAATGATGAAGTTGAATTGAATGATATTACAGAGTTTAAGCCAGAGAATCAGTCAAGAATCTCTAATTTACTAAAACTCAAAACACAAGTAAAGCAACAAGAAACGGAGTTAGAGAATCTCAGAGAACGTTATAGAAATTCTTCTCAAACAAGTAAGAAAGAACTCTCAAAATCAATTATAAACGGAGAGAAACAGCTGTATGATATGCAACAGAAAGCTTCAAACTTAGAAAAAGAGATACGTAATATAGAAAACCTTAAATAAAAACGAATATGAAAGAAAAGAAATATTTTGCACCATCAGAACTCATTATAAATGAAGATGGAAGTGTTTTTCATTTACATCTTAAAACAGAACAATTAGCAGACAAAGTAATTTTAGTTGGTGATCCTGAACGTGTAGCCTTGGTTGCAAGCCATTTTGAAGCGAAGGAATACGAAGTTCAGAGTCGTGAATTCCATACAATTACAGGAACATATAAAGGGAAACGCATCACTGTTCAAAGTACAGGAATTGGTTGTGACAATATTGACATCGTGTTAAATGAGTTAGATGCTTTAGCAAATATAGACTTCACAACACGTACAGAGAAAGAAACACATAGAACACTATCCCTTGTTCGCATCGGAACCTGTGGTGGTTTGCAGCCCAATACACCTGCGGGAACCTATATTGCCAGTGTTAAGAGTATTGGATTTGATGGCCTATTAAACTTTTATGCAGGTCGAAATGAAGTGTGTGATCTTCAATTTGAAGAAGCTTTCAAACAACATATGCAATGGAATCCCTTATTGTGTTCACCATATGTTATTGATGGTGATAAAGAGTTAATCGACAGAATTGCGCAAGATGATATGGTAAGAGGGGTTACGATTGCCTGTGGCGGATTCTTCGGTCCACAAGGACGAGAACTTCGTGTGCCATTAGCCGACCCAAAACAAAATGAGAAAGTAGAATGTTTTGAATACAAAGGACTACGCATTACGAATTTTGAGATGGAGAGCTCTGCACTCGCCGGCCTATCAGCGCTTATGGGACATAAGGCTATGACATGTTGCATGGTTATAGCAAATCGCTTAGCAAAAGAGGCAAATACAGGCTATAAGAATACAATTGACAAACTGATTGAAAAAGTTTTAGAACGGATTTAATGGAAAATCATGCTATCTGCGCATTGGCAACTGCTACGGGAGGTGCTATTGGTATTGTGAGAGTAAGTGGAGAAAAAGCTATAGAAATCACAGATCGCATATTTAAGAGTACGCGACTTAAAACCTTGTGTGATGCAAAAGGAAACTCATTGCACTATGGTGAGGTGCATGATAAAGAAGGGAATGTGATTGATGAGGTTCTTGTTAGCATTTTTCGGTCTCCTCACAGCTATACAGGTGAAGATTGTACAGAAATATCTTGTCATGGTTCTGCATTTATTTTAGGCCAGGTAATAAAGGCTCTTATTGACTCTGGGTGTCGACAAGCAGAACCAGGAGAGTTCACAAAACGTGCCTATCTAAATGGTAAGATGGATTTGAGTCAGGCCGAAGCCGTGGCCGATTTAATTGCGTCATCGAATAAAGCCTCCCACCAACTTGCACTCAATCAGTTAAAAGGACACTTTAGTAGTGAGCTATCACAACTTCGAGAACAACTATTAAAGATAACATCACTATTAGAACTTGAGTTAGATTTCTCTGATCATGAGGAACTTGAGTTTGCCGACAGAGGGGAACTTGAGGCACTTGCTGAGAAGATTCAACATCGAATATCTGACCTTATTCTATCTTTTGAAACAGGAAACGCATTAAAAAAGGGAATTCCTGTAGCCATTATTGGCAAAACAAATGTAGGAAAGAGCACACTTCTCAATTGTTTGTTACATGAAGATAAGGCTATTGTAAGCAACATTCATGGTACAACACGAGATATCATTGAAGATACTACAGAAATAAATGGAATCACTTTTCGATTTATTGATACTGCAGGGATTCGTAAAACAGAAGATTATGTTGAACAATTAGGCATTGAAAAAGCCTTCAAGAAAATTGATGAAGCGTCTATTATATTATGGACTATAGATCAAATACCTACGACAGATGATATTAATGAGATGCAACGACTAACTGAAGGTAAAAAACTTCTCATGGTATTTAATAAGATGGATTGCCTTTCTCAACAACAAGCCGATAACCATTTGCCTTTCCGTGTAATTTATATATCTGCAAAATACAAAGAACATATTAACGAATTAGAAGCTGCAATATATGAATCTGCAGATATTCCAACAATTAGAGAGAACAGCGTTATTGTGACCAATGCACGCCATTATGAAGCTTTGGCGCGAGCAAAAGAAAGCATTCAGCGTGTTATTGATGGAATCCAACTTGGGTTAAGTGGAGATTTGATTAGTGAAGATCTTCGTCTTTGCCTTGAACAATTAGGCGAAATAACTGGTGGACAGATAACGACGAACGAGGTACTTGGAAATATTTTCAAACATTTTTGCATCGGGAAATAAGTCGATTTAAGGATATCTATTTAAATATAAGACAGATATAACCAATGCGAGAATACAAAGTAGATTTCATTAAAATAAGTATCAGAATATAAATCAGGAATTTCGCATTAATTTTATTGATTTTATCTATTATTAAATATAGCTGTAATATCGTTATAAATCAGTGATAAATGTCAAGCTATTAATATAAAAGATATGGAAAGATAGTCAAAAAATAAGAACTTGCTGTATAGCAATAAGTATTTTAATATTTATAAAAACAATTATAAACAAAATATTATAAGTAAGTGAACAAAATTAATTTACACAAAATAAATATATGTAATTTCCGTTCTACTTTGAGTTATGGGAAAACCAAAAGTATTGGGGTTAGCCGAGACAGAGCGTCTGGCACTCGATAGAGGATTTCGCTTTGGCGAGAAACATTGTTTCCGTATGCGTTGTCGTGCAGTATTACTGAAGTCGGAAGGTCTGTCATCAGTAGCCATAGGTGCGCAAACGGAAATGAGCCATGTAAGCGTAAACGCTTGGGTAAAGCGTTTCAAGTCGGAAGGCATAGAGGGGTTGAAGACTCGTTCCGGACGGGGTCGGAAACCTATTATGGACTGTTCAGACGAAGAGGCGGTACGCCGTGCAATAGAGCAAGACAGGCAGAGTGTGAGCAAAGCCAGAGCAGCATGGGAGCAATCCTCAGGCAAAGAGGTAAGCGACGCAACGTTCAAACGTTTTTTATCAGCATTGGCGCAAGATATAAGCGAATAAGAAAACGCCCAAGGGGAGTCCTCTCGCCGCAACTCTATGAATACAAGGTCGAGAAGTTGCAAGAACTTGAGAGACAAGCGTATGAAGGACGCATCAGGCTCTATTATGCTGACGAAAGCCACACTTGCACAGAAGGATATGTCCCTTACGGCTGGCAACTGCGAGGGGAAGATGTTTACATCCCCTCCCAAAGAGTGGCACGTCTCAATATTTTTGGAATGATAGATAGAGACAACCGCTACAAGGGTTTCACAACATCCGAGAAAATGACAGCAGACAAAATTGTCAGTTTCCTTGATGAAATCTCGTTCAATCTGAAGATGGATACATTTGTCGTCCTCGACAATGCTTCTGTCCATCGAAACAAGAAAATCAGGGAACTTCGTCCTATATGGGAACAAAGGGGACTCTTCCTTTTCTATCTGCCACCATACTCGCCACAGTTGAACATTGCCGAGACACTGTGGCGCATACTCAAAGGCAAGTGGATGAGACCACAGGATTATATAACTTCTGACATGCTGTTCTATACAACCAATAGAGCTTTGGCGGATATAGGAAAAGGATTGCGTATAAACTTCTCTAAACATGTCGCTTAATTTTGAACAGTTACTTAACTATAATATTCTATACACTAATGATAAAGATTTTATTCACCATGATATTTTGGTCTCTCTCATTACCTACGCAATGTGAGGAACATGACTTGCAAACATTATTACGTAAACTCGATAAGATCATAGCACTATCAAACAAAATAAGCTATAAGCAGAAAATATCCGTAGAAAAATCACTTAAAAGATTTGATGAGGCTGTGAATGATACGCTTAAATATAAGTATTGTTTGGAGCTATTTTCTCAATATAAGAAGTATAACCTTGACTCAATGTATTTCTATGCTAAGAAAGGATACTTACTTGCTAAAAAAATAGGTGATAGGGAGAAGATACAGGGGGCAATGTTAGATGTTGCAGATGCCTATAAAAAGCTTGCCAGGTATGATGAATCCTTAGATATTTTACAAAACATGGACAAAAACTATATTCGTACACATGGCAAACAATATTACAATATGCTTCATGGAATTTATTTCTCTTTACTGAAAGAGGGAAGGAGCAGCGAAGAACAAAGATTTTACCGCCTTATACAGCGCCGGTATAGAGATTCTATGTCTGTCTATGAGATTCCAAATACGATGATGGCTGTATGCAATCAAAGTATGATTTTACGTTTAGATGGGCAGTATAATCAAGCAATAAACTTGTTTCGCAGTTATGAAAAAAAGTTTCCTGATAGCATTTGGAATAATGCTTCTGCATGTGCTGTAGCTTCTGATTTGTATGCTTCTGCAGGATATAAAGATAAGAGCATGCTGTTTTTGGTAGAGGCTTCAATCCTTGATAAATTATCGGGTAATAAGAGTTATACAGCGCTTCAAGACCTTTCCAAAATGCTTTATGAATATGGCGATGTGGACCATGCTTACCGCTATATGATGGTTTGCATGAACGACATCATGCAGAGTAAGGCAAAGAGTAGGCTGACAAATGTTGCAGGTTTGCTTCCAATTATTACGGCTGCTCATGATAAAGTAGTTGAGGAAAAGCGCACTACGTTTATCATTTACATTGTGACTCTTATTTTTTTTCTTTTGATATTGGTGGTCATGGTACTGCTCATTTCAAAGCGAAATCGGCGATTAACGATGTTACGGAAGGAGTTGGAGCAGAAAAACATCAAGCTACAAGAGAATGATACCTTTATTGAGGCAAAGAATAAAGAACTTGCATCGCTAAATCATCAATTACAGGAAGAAAACAATATCAAGGAAGAGTATATTGCTCAACTGTTTAATATTTGTTCGATATATATTAATGATTTGGAAAACTATCGTCTTAGTTTACTCACAAAAATGAAAACGCATAAGACAAAGGAGTTACTTACAACCTTGGAATCTCCTGTAGCATCAAAATATAAAAGAGATCTTTATCGTCTTTTCGATACCATATTCTTAAAGCTGTTTCCTAATTTTATTTCCGACTTTAACAGTCTTATCACTGATGGGACAGTCTTTTTACCAAAGGAAGGTGAAATCCTTTCGCCTGAGTTGAGGATTTACGCACTGGTTCGTTTAGGAATAACTGATAGTGTCCGTATATCTTCATTTCTTGGCTATTCCAAACAAACGGTATACAACTATCGCCAAAAGGTGCGTTCCCATATAGGTATTTCTCGTGACGAATTGATTGAAAAGGTAAAACTTTTATAGTAATAATACTTACCTAAAACTTACTTTTCTTTTGTCTTTAAAACTTGTAAGTTATTGATTATCAATAATAATATAACTCTAATGCACTTACTTTATTTGAATATTGCTTGACTGTGAATAGATTTTAATGTAATTTTGCCTCAACGATAGACAATCTAATCTCTGTAACCTAATAATGAAAGAGAATACTACTAATATTAAATCTATGATGAAGAGAAAATCAAATTGTATTTGGCAAAGTGGATATTTGTTCCATTTGCTATGTATGGCAGGATTGCTCATTACTCCTACATGTGCAGTTGCCTTGGGGTATGTACATGGTAACCTACCCTCTGTGCGTGCTGCTGTCCAGGATGGCAAGAAAATCAATGGGAAAGTCTCAGATGCCAACGGTGAGCCTCTCATTGGTGCTACGGTAATGGTTAAAGGAAGTACTATTGCTACTGTTACAGACATGGATGGTAATTTCCAATTGGATGTTCCTAATGGTGCAACACTCGTAATTTCTTATGTAGGTTATAATCAACAGGAGTTCAAGGTAGGCAGTCAGCGTAGCTATAACTTCAAACTGGACGAAGATAGTAATACGCTGAACGAACTTGTAGTGATTGGTTATGGTCAGGTGAAAAAGAAAGACCTTACGGGTTCTGTAACGGCAATCAATCGCGACGACCTTAATAAAGGTGTGCAGAATACAGCTCAAGAGGCCCTTGTGGGTAAGATTGCTGGCGTGAATGTTATCACAAATTCGGGTGCCCCCGGAGCAGGTTCTACTATCAGAATACGTAGTGGTGCTTCACTTTCTGCAAGCAACGATCCATTGATTGTTATTGATGGCGTTCCTGTTGATAATTCAACGATTGAGGGTGGAGGCAATGTTTTGGGTGGTATCAACCCTAATGATATAGAAACATTCACGGTATTGAAAGATGCTTCAGCTACGGCTATCTATGGTTCACGGGCTTCGAATGGTGTAATTGTGATTACTACCAAGAAGGGAAGTGAAGGCGGTATAAAGGTGAATTATAACGGAAATGTCTCTGTGGGTGTTATTGCCAAGCGTCTTACTCCACTGACTGCTGACGAGTTTCGTAGTTTTGTGCCAACAGTAACTGGTGTACCTGCTGGTGTTTCATTTGGTACTGCAAATACTGATTGGCAAGATGAAATCTTCCGTACGGCTATTGGTACAGAGCAAAATGTTTCACTTTCAGGCAATGCGATGAAAAAGACTCCGTATCGTGTTTCTGTAGGTTATACAAACCAGAGTGGTATCATCAGAACCAATCACTATAGCCGTTATACGTTTGATGGTGGTATTAATCCTACATTCTTTGATAATCATCTCACCGTTGGTTTGAAGCTGAAGGCTTCGTATGAAGATAATGCAATGGTAAGTGGCGATGTTGTAAATAATGCATTGCGGTATGACCCAACGCGTCCGGTTATGACTGGAGCAAGAGGTAGCAACACTCCTGGATTGGGATATTTTATTTGGATGAATGGCAGTTCTCCAATGGCTATTCAGACTGATAATCCTGTGGCCCAACTTGAACTTCAGAAGTTCAACAATAAGCTATCCCGTGCGATTGGTAATGCAACGGTGAATTATAAAGTGCATGGTTTTGAAGACTTGCAGTTGAATGCAAACCTTGGTTTTGATATTCTTAAAAGCATTTATACCAAGGATGTCCCAGATAAAGCAGGAATGATGTACACCTCAAACATGAAAGATGGTACAGGCTTAGATTATGATGGCACGCAGAATAAGCGCAACACGCTTTTAGACCTCTATGCCAATTATCGGCATGTATTTGATAAGAAGCATGATTTCAGTGCAATGGTAGGTTATGGTTGGCAGCATTTCTGGAAGAACTACAATGATACCACACTTTCACCTTCAGGCAAAGAACTTTTCTCCCCATCGCATTATGAGTCAGAATATTACTTGCTTTCTTTATATGGTCGTGTCAATTACACCTATGATGAAAAGTATATGTTAACAGCCACCTTACGTTCTGATGCATCATCACGTTTCGCCAAAGGTAATCGTTGGGGCTATTTCCCATCTGTTGCATTGGCATGGCGTGTGGGCAGTGAGGATTTTCTCAAGGACAACCGTGTCTTGAGTAATTTGAAATTGCGTCTGAGTTATGGTGAAACTGGTCAGCAGGATATCCTCAATGACTATCCTTATATGACCACCTTTACAATTTCTTATCCTGAGGCAAGCTATCGTTTTGGAGACAAATGGTATCGCACTTATCGTCCGAATGCTTATGATACGGATATCAAGTGGGAAACAACAGCAACTTGGAATGTAGGTTTTGACTATGGTTTCTTGGATAACCGAATCTATGGAACTGTTGATTTGTATAAGCGTCATACAACAGACCTTTTGAATACTATCAATGTGATTTCAGGAACTAATTTCTCTTCTATTCTCACTACGAATATTGGTGAGATGAACAATAAAGGTATAGAGTTTTCTATCAATGCACAACCTATCCGTACTAAAGATTTTACTTGGGATTTAGGGCTGAACTACACATGGAATACTTCTAAGATTACAAAACTGAATACCATCGATTCTGAGTCTAACTTTGTTCAAACTGGCTCAATTTCAGGCACAGGTAAATATGTTCAAGTATTCATGGTGAACAAGCGTCCATATACTTTCTATCTTGCCAAGCAGGCATACGACAGCAATGGAAAACCTTTAGAGGGGAAATATGTACAGCCCGATGGCTCAATATCCTCTACAGAGACTCGCTATGCTACTAATAAGAGTGCACTTCCTAAGGCATATTTAGGCTTTAATACTCATGTGAACTATAAGAACTGGTATTTGGGTTTGAATGCTCATGGTGCTTTCGGAGCTTATGTTTATAACTATATTCGTGCTGACCAATATTTGCAGCAAGTGTATAGTGATCAAGGAAGCTTCTCTAACATTCTTCCTTCTACTCGGAATTTGGGCTTTGATGTACAGCAGCTCTATTCAGATTACTTCCTTGAAAAAGGTGATTTCTTCCGTTTAGACAACATTACGCTGGGATATACCTTTAAGAAACTATGGAACGATAAGTCTGATCTCCGTTTGGCTTTTGCCATACAGAATGTCTGTACGATTACAGGCTATAAGGGCATCGATCCCGAGTTGGCAAGTGGTATTGATCGTGATGTCTATCCGCGTCCACGCACCTATTCTTTGTCTGTGAATCTGAACTTTTAATTCAACCAAGAATATATAACTATGAATAAGAATAAAATCATCGCAGTCATATCAATCCTATTTTGTTTAGGATTTACATCATGTTTCAACGACCTTAACACCATGCCACTTGATGATAACCAGATTGTTAGCGAAAAAGTCTATAGCACAACAGACGGATATGCTGGTATGCTTGCAAAGTGTTACGGCTCAATGATTCTAACTGGTCAGAAAGGTGGCGATGGAGGAGATGGCGATTTGCAAGGTGCAAACGAAGGCTATTCTGGGTATGTCCGTCTGTTGTTCTATCTTCAGGAACTGAACACCGACAATTTCCTCATGCCTTCTTCTTCCAATGGGCTTCGCAAAATGCTCAATCTTTCATGGAATGCTTCCAATGCTCCAGTAGTCACCTGGACCTATCAGCGCCTATACATGAGTATTGCCTATTGCAATGAAGTGTTACGTGAATGCACGGAGGATAAGCTGAAAAAACGTGGACTCTGGGATAAAATGTCTGGTGAATATGCAAGTTATCGCGCTGAAGCACGTTTCATTCGAGCTTACTGCTATGTAACCTTATGCGACCTTTTTGGTAATGTTCCTTATATTGATGAGAACACGGGTGTTAAAGAAATCCCTGTACAATGGAAAAGAAAACAAATCTTTGAATTTGCTGAAAGTGAACTGAAGGCCATTAATGCCGATTTGAAGGCACCACACAGGAATGAATACGGCAGGGTTGATCAGGTAGCTGCATGGTTCTTACTATCAAGAATGTACCTCAATGCGCAGACATGGATAGGCGATAATCGTTATACAGATGCTCTTACCTATGCCAAGAAAGTTATCAATGAAGGTGGTTATCCATTGGCTTCTGACTATCGTCACATCTTCCTTGCTGATAATGAAAAATGTTCTGAAATCATCTGGCCTCTTTGTCAGGACGGACAGAAAGCCCAGGGTTCTGCAGGAACAAACTTCTATGTGAAAGCTTTTGTAAATGGTCCAATGAACGAACTCTATAAGACAGGTGTCGGTTCACGTGGTTGGGGAAATGTGCGTGCTAAAGCAACCCTTGTAGATGCGTTTGATGCAGATGATGTTTTGTTTGACAAGGCTGATGTGTGGGGCAATCAGAAAAAGGATAAGCGTGCACAGTTCATGACAGCACTCCCTAATCAAAAGAAGGAAACCTATGATAACAAGGGTGCTATGACAAGCACATTCACCTGTGGTTATGGTTACATAAAATGGCGCAATGTTACTAAGGAAAATCAGATCCCGGCACAAGGTGAAGCCTATACCTCTATCAACTTTCCTATGTTCCGTACCGGCGAGGCTTATCTCATTGCTGCTGAAGCTATCCTGCGTGGTGCACAAGGTGGTTCAATAACAGATGCCCTCAACTATGTGAACGAGATTCGTGAGCGTGCCTATATGAGCGGTCAATATGCAAAGTTAGGTATTCGTTCTGATGTAAGTGGTGCTATTACAGCTTCACAGCTTACGCTTGATTTCATTCTTGCAGAACGTCAGCGAGAATTGGCTTCGGAACTTGTACGTCGTACAGACCTCATCCGATTCGGAAAGTTTACAAAAGGAAAGAACTGGGATTGGAAAGCAGCTCAACAGCAAGGTGCTGATGTTGATGATAAATACCTCTTATTCCCAATACCTGAAACCGAACTCACCAACAATCCAACTTTGAAACAGAATGAAAATTATTAAAATATACCTGCTTATCATGCTTCTCCTGCCCCTTGGTGGGGCTTGGGCTCAAACTTCTTTCGAAGAGATTGATGCCAACCCTGCCAAGGCGGGAGGAGTTTACCTGGTTTATCCTGTAGAGGAATATCAGCAAACTCCTGCTCCCAAAGGCTATCAGCCTTTTTATATCAGTCACTATGGCCGACATGGTTCTCGTTTTCTCTTGGGCGACAGGGACTATAAATGGATTATAGACTTGCTCAAGGATGCACAGGCGCAGCAGGCATTGACCGACTTGGGACGTGACTTGCTTACTAAACTCGAAGAACTGTGGCCCGTGGTAGAGGGCAGAGGCGGTGATCTAACTTCGGTAGGCGAGCGTCAGCATCGTGGAATTGCACATCGAATGTATGTCCACTATCCTGAAGTTTTTCAAAAAGCGAAGATGGTTTCAGCAAGATCTACTATGTCCCTGCGATGTGCAATGAGTATGGCAGCCTTCTGTGATGAACTCAAAGGATTATCACCAGGACTTGATATGCATCTCGAAGCCAGTGAGAAATATGTGAGATATTTGAACTGGCAGTCGAATGCATCTAATGCTTTTGCCGATGAGAAGCATGGTCCATGGGTAGAAGAATATCGTAAGTTTTCACTTGCTCAAACACACCCTGAACGTATGTGTCAATCGCTTTTTTGCGATAGCAACTACGTGTTGAAAAAAGTAAATCCAAGTGAATTTATGTGGGGACTCTATTGGATAGTTGTTGATATGCAGGATATTGATACAACGATTCAATTGCCACAAGTACTGACAAATCGTGAGTTGTTCGACCTGTGGCAGGTCATCAACTATAAGTTTTATGTTGATGGTGCTAACCATGCAGATGGCAAAGGTGCTTGTCCGGGCAAAGCAGCCCCTTTGGTGAAGAATATAATAGAAAGTGCAGATGAGGCTATTGATAGTAACAACATTGCAGCCACTTTGCGATTCGGTCATGATGGCAACATCATTCCATTGCTTGCATTCATCAAGCTTGAGCACTTTGATGTCAGTGTTAGTAACCCTTATGAAGTTTATAAGGTGTGGAGCGATTTCAAAGCTGTACCCATGGCAGGTAATATTCAGTTTATTTTCTATAAGAATAAAAAGAATGATGTTTTGGTAAAAGTTCTCCATAACGAAAGAGAGGCACATCTTGCATTACCCTCAGATATCTTTCCTTTTTACCATTGGAAAGATCTCCGTAACTATCTTCAATCACTCTTATGATTATTTCTGTTACTTATAATTAAATAATTAAGTTGTTTAATTATAAGTAACTCTATTAAAAATATTACCATACACACTCGTCTGTGGCCACCTTCAATAGTGTTAAACATAGATTACTTTACATTCTCGCGTACTATTGTTTGATAACTGACATTCTTGTATTCATTTTAATTTTTTGAGTATAGAAATCAAACACTCCTGATTCCATTAAAAAGAAGATCAATGAAATAGAAGAGACTATATAGTAAAACAAACAAAAGTGTAAAATCACTTGCAATGTAAAGACATTATATCTATTTTTGCAAAATAAATAATAGTAATAACTGGCAAAAGAAGATACGATGGAGAAGCAAAAAGATAAAGGCTAATACAAAAGTTATAAAATAACTACATAGGGTCAGTTTCGAGGATTACATGATGGCTGTTTTAACGTTTTCTTCCAGATAAGAATAGTCACGAAAATTAAATAAAAAAAAGAAATGAGAAAGAAACTATTTTTTCTATTATTATTAATTTGTATTGCAAATTCTTTGCCTGCAAAAAATAGGCGAAAAACTTCTTTTTGTCAAGTTTTGATTCCTAAGGACATTGCGACACAACTTGATGAGAGTTATGGTAAAGAATTTGTTAATGCAAGTGCAAATGTGTGCAATTTACTTAATAACAAGGAAAAATATTTAGTAAATGGAGTATATGCTATTAAAGGACAAGGCCCACATTTCCCCCGAAAAATATTTATTTATCGTAACAAAGAGATTTTCTTTTTTCAAAATATTGGCGCATTTAATCCAGACGGAGTTATTAAAGAGTTCTCTATATTTTTATCCAAGAACAAATTAACAAACAATGAGATCATCATGTATCTAAGAGCAATATATGAATATCTAAAAGATGAAAATGGTATGGAGTATGGAAGCGAAATAAAGAAAGATAAATAGAAGGGGTTGAATTAAGAAAGTTCAATATGAGTGGTGTAACAAGAAAAACACTCTACTCGGAGTATATTAAACGTTATCCACAAGGGGGGTATTCCTATTGTAGTTTCAATCGTTTCTTGCGCACCTATATGGCCTCCCATAAATTACTTTTTAAAGGTTTTGGCATTTCCGCGCTCGGCGAAAGTCATTTCCCGAGCGGTTTGGCATTTCCGCGCTTGGCGAAAGTCGTTTCCCGAATGGTTTGGAGTTTCCACGCATGGCGAAAGTTATTTCCCGAATGGTTTGGAGTTTCCGCGCATGGCGAAAGTCGTTTCCCGAATGGTTTGGAGTTTCCGCGCATGGCGAAAGTTATTTCCCGAATGGTTTGGAATTAGTTGTTGCAAAAATATGGAAATTAACGGTTCTGCGTAATGGGCATGTAGTCTGCTGGGACATTATTATAGCGTACCCCACACTTATGTGGAAAAGAAAGAATCTATGAAAGAAAAGAAAAACAAAAGAAAGTGAGAAATCACTTGCTATGTAAAGATATTATATCTGTTTTTGCAAAATAAATAATAGTAATAACTGGCAAAAGAAGAACGATTGAGAAGTCAAAAAAAATGAACGCTAATAACAAAAGTTATAAAATGACTACATAGGGTCAGTTTTAACTTTTTTACAAAAGTAGTAAAAATGCTAAGAAAACACATTTTTTTAAAAAAACTATTTTTCTTGTTATAAACAATAGTTATTTGTATATTCACACCAGACTTGCTACTATAAGAAAAACAATAATTTCGAAAGATAAAAAATTATTAACATAATAATCAGAATGAACATGAGAAAATTTCACTTATTGTTTTATTTGGCTTTGTTGCCAGTAGTATCCTCTGCACAAAGCAGAATTGGATATAGTTATGATACCTCAGGTAATCGTGTAAAACGGGAAATCGTTATGATAGTTCCTAAAGCTATGACAAAGCAGCAAAACTTTTCATCTGACAATCAGAGTTTCTCTGATATGCTACGTGACCATTCTATAAAGATATATCCAAATCCTACAAAAGGGGCTTTGAGAATATGTATTTCCGGGTTAAAAGGGACGGACAAGTGTTCTTTAGAGGTTTACACGACTCTGGGAGTGCAAATTCTGGCGAAGAAAATAGAGACTGATAATATTGCTATTAACATTAGCAATCAACCCAATGGAGTCTATCTACTTCAAATCACAATCAACGGAAAATCAACCACATGGAAAATCGTAAAGAAATGAGAAGATATTTACTTCAAGCACTACTTTTTTCTGTAGTAACAGGTTTGGCGAGTACAATTTCTGCAAATGCTAGCAATGATTCCATCAAAACAATAGCTAAGCAAAAAACAATTACTGCTACGGCTAATACATTTGATAAGCTCTATCCAAATCCTGATAAGCTATTTGAACCGATAGATCCAATCGGTCCTGTTCATCCTATCGATCCTGGAGACCCAATATTACCTATTGATCCAGGAGACCCTGTTTTACCTATTCATCCTAATAAACCAGTGATGCCGACTCCACCAACGTCTACGTCAAGTACCTATGATGTTGGTAGTCCTAAAGGAGCACTTAGTGTAAATAATTCTGGAGCTGCAGTTTATAGTATTAATATATCTGCACCTAATGGTGGTAGCCTTACCCCTTCTATCGGTGTAAGTTATAATAGTCAGTCGGGTAACGGTTTGGCCGGTTTTGGTTTTAACATTACTGGCTTATCATGCATTACACGTGCCTGTAAGGATTTGTATCATGATAAGCAAATTGCTGGAATTTCGTACGGTATAGGTGATGCCCTGTTTCTCAATGGACAACGCTTGATATTGAAAACAGGAGCTTATGGTTATAATGGCTCTACATATACTCCAGAAGGTGATCCTTATACAATAGTAACCCTCCATAATAATATCAATACGAGTGCATGTTGGTTTTCTGTTGTTTGTACTGATGGCAAAACTTATCAGTTAGGTAATACGAGCGAATCACGATTGTCTTTTGTAAATAGAAAGAATGTAACATGTATTGCTGCATGGTATATCAATCAAACTACTGATGTACATAGTAATTTGGTAAAATACCATTATACGACAACGAATTATAACCTTCGCCCTGTTAGTATTGAGTATGGTATTAATACAGCTAAGAGTCGCGGTATAACCAATCTAATTCTCTTTACGTACAGTTCTTTGGCAGGTTCATATGCTCGTCCGTTTGCTATTGGCGATAGACAAGGCAAAATGGATGTTTATTTGTCTAAGATAACAACGCAGACGAATGGTTCTGTTTTTCGCGCTTATACATTTACCTATAATAGTACGTCTGACGGAACCAAAGATAAGTACTATCGCCTTACTCAAGTAGATTTGGCTAATGGAGCAGGACGTAAGGTAGCTCCAATTAAAATTGATTGGGACCATTTGCTTTCATTGTATATTTCTAATACGAATCTAAACGTACAGACAAGTTCTCCTTCTAGCATGATCGAAGAGAGTGCCAAGACGTTTATTGCTGTAGATGTTAACAATGATGGTATAAGTGATATTATCCGTTTATCTCGAGGTGCTTATGTATGGCGTTATAATGGTGGTGAGAGCAGACAGGGGAAAACCTTCCTTTTTGTCAGTTTAAGCAAGAAAGATGCTAATGATAATGTGACTTATCAGACACCAAAACAATTTGATTTGAATCCGTCATTCTCGATGGATGATTTGAATAATGTTATTGGCGGTATTCAAGCTATGGACTTCGATGGTGATGGTTATAATGACCTGATTATTCCATATTATTGTGGTTATAAGAGTAATTATGGTGAAAGGTATACCATTGTATGGGGCAAGAGTATTGTGAATGGTGGTGGTTTCAGTGAGATTACCGGTAGGTTGGTTAATTGTGACCATACTCCACTGTTTACCACTTATGACTCAAATGGTGATGGTCGCGATGATTTATTCTATTTGGAGGACCGTGCTAAGGATGGCTATTACAATGGTGCCATTCTTCGTTACAAAGATTGTAACAGTTTAGATGCTACAAAATTTCAATTCAAATTAGATCGTGAACCAAAGAAGCTTTTTGTAGGTGATTACAACCATGATGGTCTTACTGATATCATTGTCTTCTACGATGGAGGTTATAAGATTTACTACAATAATGGTGGTGAATTATCTTCTACAAAATATACTGAGTATAATTCAAAGGAGGGAGCTAATCTTGGTGATAAGCATCGTATTGTACAGGGTGACTTCGATGGTGATGGCATGATTGATTTTGCCTTCCTTCAGGGTGACTGGAAATATGGTCTGGCCATCAATAATGGGGATGGTACGTTTACGGTCAATAATGAAGCTGTTACTCTAAGTGAAACCAATCAGAAGACGAATAAAGATAATAGTCGTTTCAATATGGTGGCCTACGATTTTGATCATGATGGCAAATGTGACTTTGTGATTACCAAGGCGCATTACATATTCCATGGTGGATTCCGTTCTAAGTATTATTACGACTTTACCAAAACTCTTTTTGTTAGATCTACAGGTACTGGATTTGAATTACACAAGGAATATGTTACACATCAGGAAAAAGATGCTGAACCTAATAATATATTCTTAGGCGACTTTACTGGCGATGGTGATGTACAATATGCTTCATTCGGTAAAAACCTTCTTGTAGATAATGATAAGTCCGATGATAAGATTCATACTTATCGTAGTGGCTATAATTTAGTTAGCAAGGGCAAAATTTCTTCTATTACAGATGGTTTTGGTCTGCAGACCTATATTTATTATAAGAGTGCAACAGATCCATCTGTCTATACTCAGACTTATTCTTCTGCTTATCCTGTAAATAGCTATACTATTCCTGTACCTTTGGTTTCTAAAGTTATTAAGGATAATGGTGCTGCCGGTTCACAAACCATACAATATCAATATGGCGATTTGAAGCTACATGTTGCTGGTAAAGGTACAGTAGGTTTTTCTTCTATGACCACAGAGAACCTTACCTTAGGCACTAGGGAAACAACAACTGTAGATAAGTGGGATACTGACAAGTGGATACCTATTCAGACAACTACCACGTCAACCGTTGGTGGCAATTCTTCAAAGATTGTTTCATATACAACTATTGCTAACAACATAAGTGGTCAAAATTATTATGCATATACTTCCAGAAAATCATTGACCGATTTGGATGGAAATACATCAGAAACATATACTACTTATGATACTGCAAAGGGAGTACCTACGGTTGAAATCGTCAAAAATGATGGCGATAATATGTATAAGAGAGTTGCTTATAATAGCTATATACAGAAGATGAACCAATGGATGCCTCTGAATGTTATTAAATCACAAAAACATGAAGATGATTCTGAAGTAAACTCTTCTACAACTACATATACCTATAATGATAAGGGTGAGGTAATTAAAGCAGTTGCTAATGATGGATCAACATTACCTCTCACAGTAAATACTACGTATGACGTTTATGGTAATGTCTTGACATCAACTCAGAGTGGTAAGGGTATTGTTGCCAATACCGAGATGAGTGTATACGATGCTTCCGGTCGATTTGTCGTTAAGGCATATGATAGTGTCAGTCCTCGAATAACTACCTATACCTATGACTTGTTTGGTAATGTTCTTACAGAGAATGATGAGACAAATAAGTCTCATATCCTGACGTCTAAGCATGTTTATGATGGATGGGGAACAGAAATTAGTGAGGCGAATTCTTTTGGTATTACTACTACAAAAAAAATGGGATGGGGTTCTTACTATGGTAAGAAGTACTTCATCACAACTTCTTCTACCGGAAAGCCATGGGTTGCTGTATGGTTTGATAATGCAGGCCATGAGGTACTCCAGGAGTCTGTTATGCAGAACGCTAATGCTTATTCTCTGGCTACTACCTACAATTCTAAGGGACAGAAGACTAAGATTGAAGAAAAGACAGGTAAACTTACTCTTTCAAAAACATTTAAATATGATGAAAGAGGCCGTCTTACCCGTGATGTTAAAAGCTCTGGAAAATCGTCTACGTTTAGCTATGGTAATCGTAGTGTAACTGAAACAACCGCTGGTAGAAGTTATACTAAAGTTACCGATGCATGGGGTAATCTTGTCAAATCATCAGATCCTGTTACACAAGTTGACTATGTCTACTCTTCAATAGGCAAGCCTGCTAAGATTACAGTCAATGGTACCACAACCCATTTCCAATATGATGAAGTAGGAAATAAAATCGCGGTTCAATCGCCAGATGCCGGCAATATCAACTATGAGTATGCTGCCGATGGTAAGGTGATGAAATTTACAGATGCTCGTAATATCACAACCATCTATACGTATGATGCTGAAGGACGACTTGCGTCAACTAGGGCTGGTAATACATTAATTACGAACACCTATGGTACATCGGGTAATTCTATCAATCATCTAGTAAAAACTACAGTAAATGGTAATAGCGTAGAATATACCCATGACGAATTGGGCCGGATAATTACCGAAACGCGAACAGTTAGTGGTGATGGAACGTATCAGTTTAAGTATGCATATAATGCAAACAATCAATTGGTACAGACTACTTATCCTGGTAACCTTATTGTAAAATATACATACGACAAGTACGGAAACAAGACTCAGACTACAGCAAATGATAAGATTGTATATCAAGTTGATGGTTATGATGGATTAGAGACTATAACATCATCCTTAAACAAATATACGACAACATTTACACTCGATTCTCGAGGCTTCAAGAACGATATTGTTCTGAAGAATGGCAGTACTGTTCTTGATCAGTTTAAAATGAATTATGAGGGAGCAACAGGTAATTTGCTTTCACGTGCTCGTAATTCACTTTCAGAGGAAACATTTGGCTATGATAATCTTGATCGATTGGTGTCTGTTAAAGTTGGCACCAAAGAGACGATGCATATCAAATATGCCGAGAATGGCAATATCACTTCTAAAACAGGTATAGGTCAGTACTATTATGATGCAGAGCGTCCTCATGCGGTATCATCAGTAGACAATACAGATAATCTCATCTCAACACAGGATTGTACAACCCTGTTTAATGACCTCAATAAAATTTCGTCACTTCAGGAAAATGGTAAGGTTATGACCATCGATTATGGTCCGGATCTTGAACGTTGCTTTAGTATTTTGAAGCAAGGTAATATGGTTCTGCGTAAAGTTACCTACATGGATGATTACGAGAAGGTCGTTGCTAATGGTGTTACTCGCGAATACTATTATCTGGATGGTGATGTCATTGTTATCCGACAGAATGGAACTTTCCAGATATATCAGTCATTCAAGGACAACTTAGGTAGTATTTTGTCTGTTGTTGATGAAAATGGCAGCAAGGTATTCTCTGCAGAGTATGATGCATGGGGTAAACAAACTGTATCAGTCAATACAATCGGCCTTATCAGAGGTTATGGCGGTCATGAGATGCTGAATGAGTTCAACCTCATCAATATGAATGGCCGTGTCTATGATCCGGTACTAGGAAGATTCCTGAGCCCCGATAAATACGTACAGGAAGGAGACAATAGTCAGAACTATAACAGCTATAGTTATTGTCTGAATAATCCTCTCAAATATGCTGATCCTAGTGGTAATGTATTTGTTCTTGATGATTTTATCGCAATAACTGCAATGGGCGCAATGATGGGTGCCATGAATGCAGCTATGTCAGATAAGCCAATATGGAGAGGGGCCTTGATTGGAGGTCTTAGCGCGGCAGCAACTTATGGTATTGGCTCAGTCTTCGGACCGGCGGGCTTATTTGGCCGTGAAATGCTTAGAGCGGGAGCACATGGCTTGTCTAGTGGTGTATTAAATGCTTTAAATGGAGATAATTTCTGGAATGGATTAATTTCAGGAGCAGCTTCTTCAGGTATGGGATCGTTTGCACAGTCATCTAATTGGAATCCATATTTATTAATGGCATCTACAACTGCTGCCGGTGGAGCAATCGCTTGGGCAACAGGATGTGACTTCTTGCAAGGTGCCTTAAATGGTTTACAAATTGGTGCTTTCAATTTTGCGGAACATGATGGATACGATGGTAATGGAGGCACTGGATATGTAAAGAGGTTACCTGATGGAACATTAGAAGCCATAGAGCCTTTGCAAGAAGTTGTTTGTAAAAGCATAATAACAAACCCGATTTTAAATGTCCAACATGAAAAGCCGCTAGTTGCAGTTTATCCAGAATTTGATTTGTTATTTGGAGGATTAATAATAAAAAGTGCTTATAAAACGTCGTTATCATTATTCAGGTATTTATTTGATAATAAACCAAATCAAATACATCATTTTGCAACGAACAAAAATAAGCTTTACACCCCAAAGATGAATAAAATTGCAGATAAATATGGTCTGGATCTGAATGATTCTTGGAATACGGGAGTTATGCCTCATTTAGGAAGACATCCTAACGAATACCATGCTTTTGTTCTGGAGAATATGAGATCTGCAGATCATATGGCAAATGGAAGCACTTCAAAATTCTTATATTATTTTGAAAAATATGTTAAGGATCCTGTACGTAATAATCCAAATATGCTTAGAAAGAATTTTTGGAAATAACTATAATATAAAATGAAGAAATATTATTCCTTATACCCTAAAGAAAATAAAGATGGTGCAAGTGCATTTTTATCAGATGCTGTTACAATGCCTTGTAAACTTATTCAAGATAGTGATGGCTTGTTACAATTGCCTTATGTTCTTACACTTCGTTGTATTCATGTAACTCATGATGGATTGCAAATCAGCCAAGACTTTTTGGATCTGAAAGAAATATGGCTTGACTATTTACCTAATAATCAGGCTTGGCCTTTGTTTTCATCACAACTAAAAGAATGTATTGATCGTTGCTTGACAGGACAAGAAAAGCTTCAGTGGATTAGGTGTCGTATTGTGTATAACCAGGAAGCCAAGAATTATTATGTTCCTATGTTTTATGAGCAATTTGATATACTAGATGACAGTAAATGTATTTTTGCAGGAAATGGAAGAATAATTAAACGTGTTTATGCGCAATCCAAGATTCAAAAATATAGCATATTCCCAGTACCAAATCAGGAAAATTGGTGGGAGATATTGCCAACTTTGTTTGTTTCAGAGGATATTCGCAAAAATATAAGAAAGGCAAACTTAACGGGTGTTGTATTGGAAAGTGCCCCCATTTCTAAATAGTATAAATTTGTAATAAGGGAGTAACATGGTTAAAAAAAACAAGTGATTCTCCATGAAATATTTGGCAACACTTTTGGTATAGTTAGGGAGGAAGAATTGGCAGTGCAGCTCTTGGCTGATTAGTTGGTTCAGGCTCAAATCCAGTTCCTCTTGGAATTGCTGGTGGTATGGCTGATATTATTATGGAGGAGAATTTGGAAGATGGCTCTCTGATGCTATTTTTGACTTCTTTGCACACCAAGTTTTATGTAGGTATCAGTAAAAATAAAAGGCGAAATGGACATTTGGTAGGCTGGTCATTCCAGTCTACTTTTTGTATTTATGAATCCATCTATAAACTTCTTTTTATTAGTTCCATTCAATCCATTATGATTATGTAATGCTCTTTTAAGTTGTGAGTTAAATCCTTCCAACTGGTTTGTTGTATTAGGTATTGTATATCAAGACCTCTGCAATACTCCTCCTATAATTTGCCTTTCTTAAATATTTTTTGTACCTTTATCGTATGAAACAGAAGTTATCTTCTCCAAGTTTTGCTGACTTGTTTCTTGGGCAAAGAAAGGTCAAGCAGACATTCTTTTCACAAATAAACACAGTCATTGATTGGGCGCCTATTCGTGCTATAATGGAAGTGGCTTATACGAAAGGCTATAAGTCTACTGGCCGGCCCAGCTATGACAGCCTTGTTTTATTCAAGATTGAATTACTCCGTACCTGGTATGGTCTGAGTGACGGAGAAGTTGAAGATCAGGTTAACGACCGCCTGTCTTTCAGCCGTTTTGCAGGTCTTGGCATGGAAGATATCGTTCCTGACAAGTACTACAGTGTGCCGTTTTCGCAACATTCTTGTTGAAGCGGATCTGTATGATACGCTTCTTGCGGAGTTTAACAGGCAATTGGAAGCTAAATGAATCATTGTAAAGCGTGGCGCCATTATTGATGCCAGCATTACGAATACGCCCCGTCGCCCCCGCGGAGGTAAGAGCTATGAGGTCGTTGAGGATAGAAAAGAGGATGAGAACATGGAGGCTTCGGAGAAAGCCATGCTCAAAGAAGTTGTCAAGCCTAACGTAGACACAGAAGCCCGTTGAGTAAAGAAGATGGGAAAGCTCCACTTCGGTTACAAGCGTCACACGGTAACGGATGAAAACGGAATGGTGCTTGCCGAGGAAACGACAGCTGCCAATGAAAGTGATATGAAACACTTAGAAACACCTCTAAAGAAAGCTGAATTGCCACGGAGAGCACTTGTTTATGCCGATAAAGGATATGACTCGATGGAGAACAAAGAAACCCTCAGACGTATGAAACTTAAAAGTCGTATCATGCATAAGGGAACAAGAGGACATGAAATTACAGAAAGGCAGCAGCGTATCAACGTTGCTATAAGTAAGATACGCTACAAAGTAGAACGTACCTTTGGTTCTATGCATAGATGGTTTGGTGCGCTATACATGGGTGCGAGGAACGGAGAATGAGAACTTTGGTTCTATGCATAGATGGTTTGGTGCTGGAATAGCAAGATACGTCGGACTTTCAAAAACACATGCGCAGCATATTATGGAATCCATTGTCTACAACTTATACCGAACGCCAGGGATTATTGTGTCAAATTGTATCAAATAATATGAAAATACACCGATAAAAGATTATTATCTACTCAAAAAGTAACCTCCAACAGCATCTTTTGGTCAAAAATATTTATTCTTCTAATAGTTATGGGTGAAAATTGAGAGGATGGTAGGTTTTGCAGAGATCTCGATAGAGTATTTTTCCCGAAGAAGCATCCTGAAACAGCATCACACCAAATGTCTTGGAGAAGCATGTTGTGTCTAGTATTATTACTGCAGATTTGGGATAAGTAACAGTAAAGCTATCTACCACTAAGCTCAACCTACGTCGTATGGTTCATTCTGAACATTTATGAAGAGTGGATAGATCCGAAATCGTTTGGATACAGTTTTTTAGTTATAGGTTTTCAAATGCTGCAAAGGTAGTAAATAAAAGCGTTCCGAGGGATTTCATCCTACCAAAGGTCCATTACGCCTTATTTTAAAATGTTAAATAACATTAAGCATGTTGTTTTCAATGATATCAGATCTGCTTAAATCAATGCTTCTTAAGATTCTACCTAAAATCAACAGATAGTAACTTTATATATTATTTTTCAACATATAACTCTAATAATACTAATATAATTTTTCAAATATAAATTAATTCTGATTCAATATAGAATAAAAGACTTCCAAGACTGTTTAGAAGACTATACTATAACTTTGATTTTATGGTGATTATTTCTAAATTCAGTTGGTGAACATCCTTTCTTTCGCTTAAAAATACGATTGAAGTTGCTCATATTATTATATCCGCATTTAAAACTTATCTCAGCAACCGTATCTGTTGTGTCAATCAGCATGCGAGTAGCATAACCTAATCTTATATCTATAATATAATCGCTCAAGCGCCGACCTGTATGAAGTTTGAAAAAACGGCAAAACGCACTCTCACTCATATTGGCTAAGTCCGCAAGGGTCTTCAAACGAAGTTCATACATATAATTATCTGATATATATTTCTTTACTGATAGTATTCGTCTACTATCATCTTCAACATCGACTTTAGCATAACTGGTTGTTGCTAAGGTTCTAGCCCCTTTACTTTTCGATAGGATATGCAAAATGTTTAGAAACTCCATTAAAGCTGAAAAACGATCGGAAATCTGACTCAGTCCGCTGAGTTTACTATACACTTTCATTATAGCAGACATAGGAAAGACTAATCCTTTCTGAGCTTCTTTCATCATTTGACGTATACTTTCAAAAGGAGTCTTTCCAAAAAACAGGTCATTCTCATTCATGCCTGCACCGAAATTAAATTGTATTGTGATTTCACGTATATCATCACTACTACATTGATACTGCTCCCAAGCATGCTCGAGCGTTGGATTAGTGATAAGAACTAAGTCATAATCACCAATGACTTCAGTGCTATCTCCTACTATTCTTCTTACACCTGCCGCATTTTCTACAAAGTTAAGCTCGTAGACATCATGATTATGTACAGGGTAAGAAAACTCGCCTTTATGCCTGTCTGCAATATAAAGTGCATCAGTCTCCATCAACGGGGTTATCTCATGTAATACATAACTATCCATAACCAGTAAATTATAACTTCTCATTCATAACAAGAAAGCACAAATTCAAACTAATAAAGATTTAGTGCTTCTTCATTACTTCATATCGTTCTATTATCTCTAAACACATTCTTGTATTGTGATAAGGGCATTTCCAAAAACCTGCTTTATCGTCACTTCGATTTGGATTTCCATACTGATCACATCCCCAAAACCATTCGCCCTCGTGGTAATCTATAAGATGCTCTTTAGTATATTGCCAACAACGATGTGCTATCTCTAAGGCTTTCTTATCTCCAAAATATTGATAAAGGTCCACATGTCCTATGATACATTCACACATTACCCACCATTGACGCTGTGAATCAACCTGATTTATATCAAGCCAACGTTCGTATATCATTGAACCATCAGCCTGAAGACCTTCATCTGCGGCTTTAGCTATCTCCTGAATTACATTCTCTACTTTAGCTCGTAGACTTGTATTACCCAATTCTATAACTGATTCATGTAACAACCAAACAGCTTCTATATCATGACCAAAGCTTTGAATGTTTCGTTTTCCATGCCATTTGTCATCGAAAAATAAGTCAAGATGCCTTGTGTTTTGATTCAATATATTGTTCAAAAAGATATCAATTAAATTATGTATCCGTTCGGCAAGCTCTGGAGTTCGCCACACTCGATACAAATTAGTATACGGCTCTATAATGTGTAAATGAGTATTCATGGTTCTCGAACCATTTTCATCTTTATCACTTAATCGCATATCAGCAATTGGTTTCCAGTCACACGTCAACGCCTCTACATAGCCATTATGGACAGCATCAAAGGCATATTGTTCGAGATCTGAAAAAAGTTGTTTTGCATATTCCAAAGCCTCGTTATCTCCTGTAGCGCGAACATATTCACTAAGTCCGTAAATAGCAAAACCAATAGCATAGGTCTGCTTCTTTGAATCCAAAACATTTCCTTTTTCATCTAAGCTCCAATAGACCCCACCTTGTTCTCGATCGATGAAATAACACACAAAGTAATCTTTGGCTCTTGTTGCTATTTCTAAATAGCTTTGCTTGCGTAAGACACGATATGCTGCTGAAAATGCCCAAAGAATTCTTGCATTTAAGACAGCGCCTTTTTCTGCATTCTGAACAGGATTGCCATATCCATCAATACGACCCAAGAAACCTCCGTTGACATTATCAATCATCTTATCCATCCAGAACGGAAGTATATTATGTTCTAACTCATATAATAAAGCTTTCGAAAGCTGTTCCATAATACGTAAACTAATTAACAACTAATTTGAACTTGATACATTTTCATTACGTCTAACCTCCAATTCTCCTGTTATCCGCTTCATCTTTTCTTCACTAAGAGGATAAAAGTAGATAAATAATAATGAGATAAAGGCTCCTATCGCAGGTAAGATAGAGAGAAACATCTTAATTCCTTGTATCGTTTCAGCAGACTGAACGGCATTTGCTTGGAATCCAAATCGGGCAAGCATCCATCCTGTTATCGCTGTTCCGAAAGCCCAACCAAACTTCTGGCTCATAGAAGAAGAGGAGAAGATTAATCCTGTCGCCCTATTTCCTGTACTCAATTCACTATAGTCTGCACAATCCGCATACATGCTCCACAATAGAGGAAATATACTACCTGCACATATACTAATAAGTGTCTGAAATATAAAGATGAGCGCTATTTGGTCTTTATCAAGCCAGAAAAAGCCTACACTAAGTAATGATGCAATCAACATAGCAAACATAAATGTACGTCTTTTGCCTATAAAATTACTAATTGGAGCTGCTATTACAACACCAAGAATATTGGCAGCTTGGCCTATTGCCAAATAAAGACCGCTTAGAACAAAAGGAATTTCTAAGATCGTGATATTTCCAAAAGCTGTCTCATCCACATAATACTTAAAATAATAAACGGTCGCTCCGTCTCGAATAGAGTTAAAAACCAAAGAGGCTATGCCCGCTCCCAATAGTATCCACCAAGGTTTATTGTGTAATAAATCACGAAGATCGGTCTTTAAAGAGGACTTTTCTTGGTTCGTTGGTTTCACTCGTTCTTTTGTAAGTGCGAAACAACCAAGGAAAAGGATGACACAAACAACCGCAAATATAGCTACTGTTATAAACCATCCGAACTGTGAAGCACTTAACCAGCCCAGCCTATCTAAACTTGAAAACTGCCCTTCAAAGAGGTTAACTAACGGCATAAAGAGTAAAAGCGCAACAAAAGAGCCTAAATATGCAAACATCATGCGATAAGAAGCCAACGTATTCCTATCCGTAGGATTAGGACTCATCACTCCTAACAATGATGCGTACGGAACGTTAATGACTGAATAAACCATCATCATTAATCCATAGGTGATAAAAGCATAGATGATTTTTCCTGTTTCGTCAAATGGTGGAGTGAAAAAGGTTAATATACCGACTATACCAAATGGCAATGCCAAGAAAAGTAAATAGGGTCTGAAACGCCCCCAACGTGACGAAGTCCTATCAGCAAATGCACCCACGATAGGATCGAAAAAGGAGTCCCAGATACGCGTAACAGCGAACATCGTACCAACAATTGCTGCCGAGATTCCAAACACATCAGTGTAGAAAATCATTAGATAGGCACCGAAAAGTTTCCAAAACATTGACGAAGACATGTCGCCAAGCCCATAACCTATCTTTTCACTTAGTCCAATCTTCATAATGAATGATTTCTGTCTATGAGTTTTTTTATAGTTTCAACACTTGCCGAAGTAGTAAGTCCATCTTGTGGAGTATTCAAACAATAATCTACTAACTTATCAATTGTTGAGGTTGCAACATGCATACGAGTATCTGAAGAGGCATAGTAAATAAATATACGTCCGTCTTCATCAGCAATCCAACCATTTGAAAAAACAACATTCATTACATCACCAATATATTCAGGCCCTTCAGGAACTAAGAGATAACCACCTGGTTGTGCAATCATGCGTGTTGGTTCATCCAGCGCTGTCATATACATATATAATACATAACGAAGTCCACTGGCACATGCTCTTACTCCATGAGCTAAATGTAACCATCCCTTAGAAGTCTTTATAGGATGGGGGCCTTCGCCATTTTTCAGCTCCATAATTGTATGATAGTGGCGAGGATTAATAATTGTTTCTTCCTGCAATTCAGCATGAGTAATATCATCAACCAAGGCCCATCCTATTCCACCACCAGACCCTGTGTCGATAAATCCATCTTGTGGTCGTGTGTAAAAGGCATACTTACCATTAACGAATTCGGGATGAAGCACAACATTACGCTGCTGACTCTTCGATTTCAAATCAGGCAAACGCTCCCATGTTTTGAGATCCTTTGTACGAGCAATTCCTGCTGCTGCCACTGCTGCAGATAAGTCATTAGGCTGACTATCATCATGTCTTTCCACGCAAAATATTCCATATATGTAACCATCTTCATGGCGTGTAAGCCTCATATCATAGATATTAGTCGCAGGTTGGTTTGTATCTGGCATTGTAATTGGTTCATCCCAAAAGCGAAAATGGTCAATTCCATTAGGACTTTCAGCTATTGCAAAGAAGCTCTTACGGTCAGCTCCTTCTACACGTACAACTAAAACATATTTATCTTTCCATTTTATAGCGCCAGAATTAAGCGTTGCATTAATCATAATTCGTTGCATTAAAAATGGATTTGTACGTTCATTCATATCATAACGCCATTCCAAGGGCGTATGCTCTGCTGTAAGAATAGGATTCTCATAACGGTCATAAATACCATTACCAAATTCAACTTTATGATTAGGTTTTGCAAGAAGAGCTTCGTGATGCAGACGAAGAACATTGAGTTTTGTATTGAAAGTTGACATATAATAATTATTTTTTATTTTAAACTACTCTTGTATGTGAATTATCTTTTCATTTATATTGTTGAACTTTATGCAGGAAAAGCAATTCGTTCTTATTATATAGTTCCTTGAAATCTTTAGCACATGACTTCTCAGGTGCAGGGCCAAAGTTTTCTTCAGCCTTATCCCATGCATTGCGCCATAATAGGATATAGCATGGAGAGTAGCCCTTAATAGCTGGCAACAAGGTAGAAGTAAACCACTTCTCATCAGGAGTATTGCGATATCCGGCTTCTGTTAAGGCGTATAGTTTATAGTGAGTTTTTGCATAAGTTGACATGATATTCATTTCATTTTGACATTGTTCAACAAATGCTTCCCTTGTACCATATTGGTAAAGATCAACACCTAACACATCAACAAATTTATCTCCTGGATAATTTCTAAAATAATTATCAGATGTATCATTTGCTTTAGCATTTGGAGAAAAGCTCCACACTAAATTCTTTAGTTTTTTATCTTTCATTGCTTTGTAGGTAAGCTGATATAAGGCTCTATATTGTTCAGATGTACAATGTTTGCTTCCCCACCAAAACCAATCACCATTCATCTCATGCCAAGGCCGGAAAATAATAGGAATTAGTTTTCCTTTATTATCTTTAAGAGACAAAAAGAAATTAGCAAGTCGTTCATGCCAAAGCTTCATCTTATTCTTTTCACGCCCCCCAGGCAACACTTCTTTAACAGCATCTCCCCCTGTATTCCACGCATCTTTACCTGTAACTGGATTATAGGGATGCCAACTGATTGTGACAATACCCCCATTTTGATAATGCTTTATAATCTCTTGGCGCATCTTGTCAAAAGGAACTCCGTCAAGATTCTTTTCATTTCCTAACTCCAAGCCACCAAGTTCACAACCAAGTACAGCCGGATAATCGCCACATACATCATGAACATCACTCCTTCCATATTCCCATTTCCATGTCGTTCCATAAAAATATGTATCTTGATGACCAAACATTACACCTACCTTCTGCAATCTTTCTAAACGTTCTATAAGAGATTGCGCTGGTGTTTGATTGATTTTATGCTGTGCATAGGCACTCATTGTGAGCAAACCTGTTGCAATAATTAATACAATTCTTTTCATATCTATTTCACATTAAAAGTTACTTGCTGTAAATCTTCATCTTTACTACTCCCTCCTATCATTACTTTAAACTCCCCAGGTTCAATCTTTAACTTCATATCAACATCGTAGAAAGCAAGCTTATCAGGAGTAATTATGAATTCAATTGTTTGTTTTTCTCCAGCTTTTAGTGTAACTCTTCTAAAATCTTTCAATTCTTTTACGGGACGAGCTACAGAAGAGACAATATCATTAATATATAATTGACACACTTCTGTACCCTCACGATTTCCAATATTCTCTATCGTTATTTGAGCTTTTATGACTGATTTACCATCGTTCTCTATGACTGTATCACTCAAAACCAAATTACTATACTTGAACTTTGTGTAACTTAATCCATAACCGAAAGGATATAGAGGTGTATTATCCGCACAAACAGCAGGATGAAAATAGGCCGAACGTTTATGATTATACCATGAAGAAATCTGTCCAACATGCCGAGGTATGGTCATAGCTAACTTTGCTGATGGATTAATCTTCCCGTAGAGTATCTCTGCTATCGCTTGTCCACCATATTGCCCAGGCTCCCAAGCATTCACTATAGCAGGGACATGATCAGCTGCATACCTTACACTTAATGGGCGACCACTAATAATAATTAGAATAGTTGGTTTTCCAGTTTCATTCAATCTACGTATCAACTGCTCTTGAAGTCCAACAAGGTCTAAGTTATCTCGATCTGTATCTTCACCCGAAGTGCGTTCATTCCATCGGAAACGCATCATATATTCTCCACAACAGACAATATTTAAGTCACATTCTTTTGCAGCTTCTACTGCAGCATCTACTTGAGATTGTGACATATTTCGTGGGTCCCAACCTTGATCAACAAATCTAAAGTCTGTATGAGGTGACACTAACTTTAACCCTTTGAGTACAGTCCACACCTTATCTTCGGGCTGAAGCTCACTCCAATCCCCCATAATGTTCTGGTCGTTGGCATTGATTCCTGTTACAAGTACCTTTTTATATTTATGTTCATCAAGTGGCAATAACTGCTTTTCATTCTTTAATAAGACAATACTTTCACGTGATGCATCTAATGCGGTTTGCTTATGTACAGGGTCATTAATCACTCGGTCACGAGTCTTTACATCACTATAAGGATGTTCAAAGAGTCCTAATCTAAACTTAACTGTTAGTATTCTACGCACACTTTCATCTATTCTGCTCTCAGGAATACGACCTTCACGAACTAACTCCACTACATCTTTCTGCCATTCAGGCCCATGCATGTGCATATCCATACCCGCCTTAATACTTTGATAAAAAGCTTCTTTGTTGTCCTTTGCAGTATGATGTTGATCAACGCAATGCTCTATATCCATCCAATCGCTAACAATAAAGCCCTGAAATCCCCATTCTTTTCGCAAGACATCAGTCATCAGCCACCGATTTGTATGGCAAGGTATACCATTTAATTCATTATGTGACATCATCACATTCCAGTCTCCACCCTGTTGAAGGGTAGCCTTGAAGGGAGGAAAGAATACTTCTCGAAGAGTGCGTTCTGATACATCACAAGGTGCTCCATTAGTTCCATTAATAGAATATGACCCACCAACGAAATGTTTTACACATCCTAAAACATCTGAGGTGTTATCCAAATTACGCTGATAACCTTTATTTGTTGCAACACCCATCTGCATAACTAAGTATGGATCTTCACCAAATGTTTCACCACATCTCCCCCATCGTCCGTCTCTTGCTACCTCAACGTTGGGATTAAAGTTCCAATGCATGTTCATTGCACGCATCTCTTCTGCTGTTTGTCGTGCAATTTTATATGCTAAATCAACATCAAATGATGAGGCTAATCCTATGTTTGTTGGATAGACTGTATTATTTTTACACTTCGCATTACCATGAATCGCATCAATGCCTATAATAAGAGGTATCTGCAAACGACTTTGCATACTCAGTTTCTGCAAATAGTTAGCTTCTTCAAGTGTAAGTACATGAAGAAAAGAAGAAACCCAACCACGACGTACCCAATCTTCTATTTCACTAACAGTGACACCTGGATAAAAAGCCGTTGCTGTGTTTGTAGCTAACTCTTCAGCTGACATTGTTATAGAGTTAGTCTTGAAATGTTCTATACCAACAAGTTGATTCATCTGTCCAACTTTCTCTTCAAGCGTCATTCTTCGCAACAAATCGTCTACTCGTTGCGCTACACTTGCTTTCGGATTCTTATATAAAGGCTTCTCCATCTTTGCCAGCATAATTTGAGATATAGAAGTTAAGAGAATAACTATGAATATTTTTTTCATGAGATAATTTAATCTTTTGGAAGACCTTTTATAGCTTTTCTGATAATATTAATTGTACTTTTATCAGATGAGAATACCGAATTCAGCCCTTGAGCCTCTTGGGCTGGATCACCAGTATACTCATCTCCTGGCTGCCACTGCTCGTGTTTAGGCTGCGCTATACCTCCCCAACCCCAAAAATTACAGCCAACAAAGTACCCATGTTGAGCCACATCATTCAATAAAAGCGAGAAAACAAAACTATAATATGAATCTCGTGCCTTTGTAGTTGCCTGTTTTGAAAATGAGAAACCATCTCTTGGATATCCAAATTCCTCCATTACTAAAGGCTTATTCAACTTGGCACATATCGCCAAATGCTTGTCTATATACTCTTTAGTATTATCTTCTGCACGCTTTAAGTTCTGTAATAATGAATCTTTCTTAGCCCAACTCCAGTTATAAGGCCATACATGTATGTTACAATAGTCAACATTCTTATCTGCACAAATACGCATCCAAACATCATAATCAACTTCACATCCAAAAGCACCCTCAGAGCCTATGCTCACCAAATGATTTTTATCTATTTGCTTCATCAATGCTGCAGCTTTGGCAATCCACTTTTCAAATGCCGGCAATACAGCCCGATCAAAGGCCCGAGGCTCATTTGCTATTTGCCAAGACATAATAGCGGGGTCATCAATATAACGCTTACCTGTGTATCTATTAGTGCGATTTAGGATAAAATTCAAATGATTATAATAAAGTTGTTGCGCTTTTTCATTCGTAGAGAACGGTGATGCATACTTTATGTAAGCTGAATATCCTGCTTCATTTGGCTGAACAGCTTTTCCAGCCCCACTATTCTCAAGATAAAAACCATAACCACCACTCCATTCCCACGCATTATTCAGATAGAGCACGGCAACCATTTTACGACGCTCCAACTGTTGCATTAGGTAATCTAATCCATCAAGAATGGTATCGTTATATACTCCTGGAGAAGTCTGTAAGACGGGTTTTACCTTCCATTTTGAATCATCTTGCCCATCACTTCCAACAAGAATTCTAAGATTGTTTATACCTAAGCGTTTAAGTTCATCCAACTCACGATTCAATCGTTTGCGGTCACCTCCACTTCCTTTTGACCCAAGAATTGCTCCATACCAATAGTTTGCACCAATAAAAGTATAAGGTTTCCCATCACGTTTTAATCGCCCATTATCTACTGTTACGAATGACTGTGCTTGTAGAATTGTAGAACAAGCAAGCAACAAACCTATTAAATAGTATCTCATTTTATTCATATCTCAATGTAATTTTATTGTTCCAGCTTCAATTGTTTTGCTATCCAAGACTGCCATTCATCCCACTGCTCTTGAAACCAAAAATGACCTGTGGCGGGATACACACTTAATTTCTTAGCTCCTTTCACAACATTATAAGTAGCATACGAACTATTAGGTGGGACAACTTCATCATTATAACCAAACGAAAACCAACTTGGTATTGTTAAAAGACGTGCAAAATTCACACCATCAAAATATCCACTTACTTCCACTTTCTGCAAATTTGGATGCTTTTGTCCATAAAAATAGTGCGGCCATCCACATGCTTTACCATACAAAGACGCTTTATGATCACACAAAGCAGCATGTACAGCACCAATAAAAGTTACCTTAGGATGCATTGCACCACACACAAGTGAAAGCATACCACCTTGACTTGAGCCAGTAACTCCAAGTTCTTTACCATTCCACTCAGGCAATTGAGTAAGATAATCTACAGCTCTTAATGCACCAATAAATATGCGTTTGTAAGGCATTTGGTCGCGATTGTCAAGATTTGCTTCCCAATAACCATTCAACGCCCCATGTAATAAGTCGTCGTATACTTGCTGTTGCATTGTCACAGGAATCCCATGTACTCCTATCTCCAAAGTAATTGCTCCACGTTCTGCCATCCATATATCTCCCTGGTAAGGTCTTACACCAGCTCCAGGTACTCGTAAGAGTGCCGGATGTTTAATATTCAACGCTGTCGGGATACAAAGAATACCATATATCCGACTACCCGGATTGATGCCATTAAAGCTCACTTCATAAACCATTGCACGCTCAGTACAACGTTCAGGCAATAGTTTTCGATGAGCATCAAGAGGATATCGACTTGCATCTTCATAAGCTTGTTTCCAAAACTGAAGGAAGTCTTTTGGGCAATTCTCTGTGGGTAGCAATCTATTGGGAGCGAAACCAACTGTACAAAGTCCATCATAAGTACGTCCGCCCACGTGTGCTGTGACCTTCAAACGATAGAAACCTTCTTTTGTCATCTTTGCTTTCCATGTCATTTTCCCATCTTTCAAGACCACTCTTGAACGTTTGACATCAGGATACATCACAGGACCTGCTTCTATATCTACTTCCGCTTGTGGCATGGGACAAGCATCTTTCAATACCGATATATTGAATATAGCCTCTTCACCTAATTGATAATTCCAATCAGTATGATTGGGACTAATCAATACCATGACTTCATTACCACGTATTTGTGACATCAAATTCAATGTCAAAAAGAAAGTAATAAGAAGGGTTACGGAGCGTTTTAATGAAATAATCATATTCTGAAAGATTAATTAATAGAATAAATACCGAAATAACTTATTTTCTATACAAGCGATAAGTAACCACATCTTGTGCAGGAATTGTAAGCTGACGATCAATCTTGTTCTTCAACGATGTTTTTCCTTCCATTCGACCAGTCCATAAGTTCCTTACCTTATAAACGATTTTGTTGAATGCAGTACTTCGCTTGCTTACAGCCTCATCTGTAAAGTTAAAGTCTTGCCAGTTCACCTTGCAAACAATAGGCTGACGTGTTGGATTTAATATCGTCATAGCCCAATCACCATTTGCAAGTGGTTTAAACCAATAGTCCAATCCCTCTCTACGCAAAAAGCGAAGACCTTGTACACCAAGTTCATCTTGGTCAATAGCAATAAGTTCTCGGTTTGTCAGTATAGCCTTAGTTTCTGCACTCATGTTACGAACATCATTACCAAGAATTAGTGGACTGGCCATCATACACCACATTGTGAAATGTGCTCTGTCTTGATTTATGGTTAAACCATTACCCACTTCGAGCATATCTGGGTCGTTCCAATGACCAGAACCAGCATAAGATCGCAAGCTATCATTTTTGTTAATACAATCTAAAACGCTATATTGTACATAAGTGGGAAACACTCTTGTTGAGTCAAACGAACACCAAATATCAGGCCCTATGCGCCAGGAGTTACCAATATCTCTTGCCCATCGCCATGGATTATTATCCCCCCATTCACACATAGAGAAGAAGATTGGGCGACCAGCAGCACGTAATGCGTCACTCATCAGTTGATATGCACCGCGCGCATTAATATTTGTTGTGTTACACCAATCATACTTTAGATAGTCTATATCCCAACGCGCATACTGTAATGCATCTTGATATTCATGACCCAATGAGCCTGGACGGCCCGCACATGTTTCTGAACCAGCATCACTATAAATACCAAGTTTCAAACCACGTGCATGTATATAATCTGCAAGTGCTTTGATTCCATGTGGGAAATGCTTTTGATCAGCCTGTATAAAACCATTAGAATCACGCTTACCATGCCAGCAATCATCTATATTTACATAGATATATCCAGCATCACGAAGCCCACTTGACACCATAGCATCGGCTATACTCTTAATAATATCCTCATCAATGTTGCCTTGAAACTTATTCCATGAGCTCCAACCCATTTGAGGAGTCTTCGACAATTCATCCCATTTCTGAGCACTAACTCTAAGCGATAGGAGTAAAAGCAATAGTAAAGTAATAGCGTTCTTTTTGTTCATGTTATTGAATTTGAATTTTGGCTTTAGGTAATTACTTTGCAAAGATAAAACTTAAATATCTAAATCACAAATACTATTTTGACTAAAATAGACACTTTCATGGGGCTGTAACTATTTCTTTCAAATGTATTTAATCTTTGTTACTATCAATTATATTTGACGATGTCTAATGAATAAGAACATAAGATGAATTTGAACAGCCCCATTTTTTTATAGTTTTTAGAAGCATCTAATATCATTCAACCATCAGAATCATCATTTCTTTTATACACTTTATTTAGTTATACAATCTATTAATAAACAGATAATTATAAAGATTGATTCAATTGATATTTAAACTAAAAAAATATCATAATTCACACTGAATTTAACAACGATATGAATAGACTCATTTTACCAGGTAATCTGATACACTTCATTGTACAATTTAAGTCAGATCAAGACATAAAATACCTGATTTCATATCGTGATTATTTCATATCTATAATTAGACTGCATCCATTATACATTAAATTTTCTCATGATGTTTTCAATACTTCGTATGATTTTCCACAGATATACCAATCGACTTGTCTTTAGATTAATATTATTTCAACTAAAATTATACTAATTGTCTTGCTGTATTTCCATTTCCTCATACAAATATTTATGTTCAATCTGTTTTGAAAGGAAGCAGTGGTAGCCCCGCTTGATTCTTCACTGTTCCTAATTGAAAGTTATGATAACAATAACGAACCGCAACAGGGCGGGTAACATTGGGTGATGTTAAAAGGAATGTGTTATTACGGATATATTGCGCATTTGCCGGATAAAACACTTTATCTTGACCCGCTATTTCAAATCCTTCATACGATTTCGTAGCAATGATTCCATGATATGTATCTTTCAAGTGAACAAAACAACTGTCATTTCTGATTTCTAACTTCTCAAAACTTGGACTTCGATAGAAGACTTGATCAAAGCCATAGTCACGTGCTATAGCTGCCATAGCCAACCGTTCACCTACCAATCGCTTCTGACGAGGGTGGATTTGTTCTGCTTCAAAAGGGTAAACTAAATCATTTGTGCCTATAAGTACTGTATTAGATACATTATTTGCCACTTCTTGTTGTTGTGAACGGATGAGTGCAGCCGCTGTCCCCATGGCATCACCATAATTATATGGAGCAATTTCTACAAAGTAAAAAGGTAACTCAGATGAACGAAAACCTTTTCTCCATTGATTGATTAGCTCCGTTAAACGTTTTGCATACGTAGAAGAGTTATGGTCAACATTGCTACAACCTTGATAGAAAATAACACCTCGAATAGTACTATTGAGGATGGGATGGAATGTTCCATTCCCCCAAAGTAAAGGTCTAAGCCAATCCTTTGGATATTTCATTGCAATCTCAGTAGAGTCAGTTGGTTCATCGGTATGATGTTGAAGATAGTCCTTATCAAGCCAACTCTCTACCATTGTTCCACCCTTATTAGCGAGAATTAAGCCTATCGGAACATTGAGAATTTCATGGAGTTTGCGGCCGAAAAAATAACCGACTGCACTACAATATGAAGCAGAATTAGGATTAATCTCTTCCCAACGACAAACAGCATCATCTTTTGGCATAGCATTCATTGACGCAGGAATCTTCACGTATCGCACACCTTTCATTTGTCCAGACATAGCAATTGCATCTTGATACCCTTCAACAGGACACTCATAGAAACCTTGAAGAGGCATCTCCATGTTGCTTTGTCCAGCGCAAACCCATACTTCTCCTGCAAGGATATTATGCAAAGAAACAGCTTGTCCATCATCAAACGTAATATTGAGTGGTGTATAACTTGCTTTAGGTGTACGAATCTTTACATTCCATTTCCCATCTTTATCAGCTACAACCGATACTGGTTTACTCCACGAAGGCTTTACTACGACACGTGAATTCGATGTTGCTGTACCCCAAAACTTTACTTCTGCCTGTTGCTGTACAATCATATTATCATTCAAAATGTGTGGTAAATGTACTTTAGCTGTAGCAGGCAAGTTCAAAATTAGTAAGAAACAAAATATCAAATAATAATGATTCTTCATTGCTTTCAATTCATTTTAAGGAAAAAGAGAATTTAATTTAAAACGACAAATCCCTCCTCTCAAAAGAGAGGAGGAATAAGATGATTTATCGTGTAATAACATTATCACTGTTCATTGTGGCCTTCCACCAATCATCAGAAGCATGATTTCCACCATACCATGGCATGAACCAACTCCACTTTGCATTTTGTTTCCACTGATTTGGGATATCCGTTACCGTTCCACATTCTGTTAGTGAAATCATCTTCTTGGGGTAACGATATGCTAAAGTATTAAATCTATCAGCCATTTCTTCTGCAGAAAGTGGTACATTTTGTTGACCATAAGCGTCTGTACCGATGACATCTACATATTCATCACCTGGATACCAGTTCGCATCGGCCTTCTCGGAAGTCCATACCCAAATGAGATTATTTAGTCCTTTTTGTTTGAAATAATCATACATATAACGCCAAAGCTTTACGTAAGATTCAGCAGAACCATTGCCCCACCAGAACCATTTACCAGCAGCTTCGTGTAGAGGACGCCATAAAACAGGTATTCCTGCTTGTTTCAGTTGCATCAAATAAGGAGTCAACTTCTCTAAATCGGCCTTCATAAATCTATTTGCCCAGGTGCCATCTTTAACAGCATCATCGAGTGTAAACTCATTTTTTGCAGCATAGAAATCATATTTTACGCTACCAGCAGCTTCTACAGTGACTCCTGTTATGGTATAATCGTGTCCACCAAGTATTAATCCGTTAGCACGCATTTCATTAAGTGTTGTCTGATCAAGTGCCATTGAATAGCTATCACCGCTTATATTAAAGTAATCCCAATTCTTTCCACTTTCATCCACAAAGCCAGCCCAACTACTATTCTTTATAGAGCCTTGAGCACCTGGTTTAACGTTAGTAATTTTCACTATTAACTTACTTCCTATTGAAGCTTTAGCCAATATGTCTTTCGTAGCCTGTGTAGTTAGCTGTATATTACCGCTCCAATCACTCGGAATAACCTTATTCGGACCAGAATAAAGCGATACGGGAACTGCAGAAACATAAGGATTTGATGTTGGAACACTCCAGTGCCAACTTATTGTAACCATACCACCGGCATTGTGCCACGACTGGACCGGAGTGATGTTTGAATAATCAATCCATCCACCAGGAGTACTTGATTGCAGATGAATATAATCGTATCCATTAATTGCTGGGTACTTGCCTGTGAGCTGATGTACCTTTTCTGCATTTTCATTATTCCATGAAACATTTGCCATCGTAGCAGAAAACACCTTCTTACCATAGTTGTCAAGTAACTTCTGATAAAGTGCTTTTGCTTCAGTAGAGGCATTAGGATTAACTGGAGTTTTATCTATTTGCTGCGTCTGTGCTGTGAGATTAGCCTTTATCATAGGTGCAGCAACGCGATTAGGCCCTGTAACAACTCCTTCTGGAATAACCAATTCATAATTCTGATCACGGTCAATATTAGCCATAATCAATAACTGATTAGACGATCCTATGACATTAGCGCTAACAACAGGAGAACCATTTAGCGTGATCTTCGCATAATCTTCTGAGGCAAAGAAAACATTCTTGTCATAGCTAACTATAATGGAATCAAGTCCTGCTTTGATATTTGTTTGCGGAGAAACACTGACAAATTCAGGAGCGCCAACAGATGCAATATAATGTTCTACAGTATCACTACATGCAGAAGTAGCAAGTGATAGTAAAACCAACGCAGCTGTGTTAAATCTATTTTTGAACATATATACTTTTATTTTAGATAAAAAGAATGATGAAATTAAATTCTCCTCCATTTCTGAATGAGGATTAAGCTGGAATACTTTTAATGTATAGCATTAGATGTATTCCAAGCTTATCTTATTCCATTACAGAGGAGTTAGCTATTTGATTGGTACAACTCTGACATTATCTATATCCAATTCGGGAGTACAATCAGTTCCTTCTATACCACCACTCCATAAGAAGAAAGTAAAACCTGTCAGCATATCTTTCGTAATTGTCTTTCCTGCAGCTTGTCCTTCATAAGTCTTATTGAAAGCAGAAAGTGGAATTGTAACTGTAGTCCAATGGCTTCCAGTATAAAAAGAACCAGAGTTCTGCCATGGCAACCATAAGCCTCGTGGAATATCTGCATTGTAATATTGGCTATTTGCAGTTTGAAAAGTAACATTATTGTTCCCTGTAAAAATCATCTGTAAAGCAGAAGCACTCCATGGAGAAGAAGCTGGTACACGACACTCAAACTTCAAAGCCATATCATTGATATCGCAAGTGTCGAGTAACTCTTTAAAACTTGTGATAGAAGATAATTCAGGGAAGCCTGCAGAAGGCTCGGGCCAATAGTTCATTGCAAAGTCATCTTCATCCCAAGTGGCACCTACTTTTCCTAACATATTAGCTCCTCCAAGATAAAGATAGCTTCCATCTATGCCATTATTACGTATGCGTCCGGGACGCCATCCATGCCCTGCAGTTAGTCCACCATGTGAACCATCGAAGTCAAATAATATGTTTCGCGTGTCTTTATAAACGAATTGAGACTTACTTTTACCATAAACACTCTCCACATACACCCGTCCAGATGTTGCTCCTACAGGCACGATAAAGGTTAAACTGTTTTTACTAATCGATTTAATCTCAGTTACAGGCAACTCCCCGTCGTTGAATGTAACCTGTAAAGGCTTATAGGGGTCTTGTATTAAGTAATCTCCTGTAACCGTCACTTCATCACCCGCCGCAGCGTATTCACAGCTCATTGACGAAACAACTGGTGGCGGAACAATGACATGGAAATCATAAGTTGTTGTATCACCAGCACCATTAATCATATAAATCTTATCCGTTACAGCTGATGGAATGTTCTTAGGGATATCAACTAATAACGTGTTATCAGTGATAAAACTTGTATTCAACACAGCCTGCTGATCATTGAACAAGATCTTATGTATACTGCGAAGGTTCTTTCCAACCAAGCATATTGTCTTCTGGAGATAACTCTTTGTGATAATAGAATCTGCACTTTGAGGTAGTCGAATATATTGAACTTCAGGCTTTCCACTTGTTGATTTATATTCATCAGGTTGGTCTTTACATCCCGTAAAGCCCATTGTGGCAAGGCTTGTTAAGGCTACCAACGCGATATGTAAATTCTTGGAACGTTTCATGTCCGTATAATTTTAAATGTTATATATTTAATAAGCGTAAGTTGAACGAACGTCAACATGTACAGGAGTCTTTTGAAGATTTCCATTAAACACTACATCTTGACTTGGGAATGGCAAAGTAAATGTCTGCTCTGACACATTAGGAGCCAGTGTTTCTGTAGCATAATGCATTGTTGAAGCATCTACATTCCACGACTTACTCTCATAATAGTTCTTATATAGCGTATTAAGTCCATAATAAGCTCCTCGTTTTTGCTGTTTCAACTCATTGATAGCACCACTCATATCATAATAACTGCGACGCACAAAGTCATACCATCGGTCACCTTCCATAGCTAATTCAAGCCGGCGTTCTTTCCAAACATCATTCCAAGTGATAGATGTTGGGCGCGCAGCTGATTTAATAGCGCGGCTGCGTACTTTGTAGAAAGCATCTATTGCACTTGCATCCGTGGTACTATTATTATTTCCAATCACAGCCTCTGCATAGACAAGATAAACATCTGAGAGTCGTAATACAGGAGTAGCCAAGCTACTATGCATGTTAGACGCAGAGATTCCATCTACAGCATGTGTCTTATGATCGTAAGCATCGCCATAAAGATGCTTCACACTATTAACACCTGTCGCACTTTGTAATGTCCCAGGACCACCTGAACCATAACCATTACTATCGTAAAGGAATTGTAAGAAATTAAAGCCTTTACGTCCCTGTTCATCTGTTTTGTCTTCCCAGAAGTAATCGTAGAAGTCACCTGCCATCATCATGGTTGCTTTACGACGCTCATCTACATCTGTTCTTGTTGCAGGATCATCTAATGGTGAGACACCAAAGGCTTCCTGTAAGTCGACAGAAGGTCCACTATATCCGCCCCAACAGTCACCAAACTCATCAAAACCTTGCATTGCAAGATCACTCTGAAGCGTATTCTGTACTGTCCAAATACTGGTATCTGCAGTCCAAAGCCAAGAGAAAAGACACTCACGATTCAGTGCATTCTGCAAACGGAAAACATCAGAATAATTCGCCATTAAAGTGCGTCCGCTATGTTCAATTACATCTTTAGCGTATGAAGCAGCTTTATTGAGGTCGTCAGAATTACGTTGTCCATGACCATTTGCATTCACACCACTTTTATAAAGGTACACTTTTGCAAGCAGACCTTCTGCTGAATAATAATCTATACGACCAGGGTTACCAGACTTAGGCAAAAGCTCCATCGCCTTTTCCAATGTCATAATGATATAGTCATATACATCAGACTTCTGAACTCGACTGACATTGCTATATGAACCATCTGCTAACATCGTTGAGTTGTCATGAACAATTGGCACATCTCCAAAAGACCGCACGAGAAAGAAATAAGCCATAGCTTTCCAAGCAAGACACTCTCCCATACATTGATTCTTTACCGACTGTGAAGCTGAGGCATTTTTAAGGTAATTATACACCGTATTAGCATGTCCTATGACTGCCCAAAGAGAGTTAGACATATTCATCAAGTCGGCATCTGTACTATTAACAGTTAGTGTCATATATGGACTTGAGCCCCAGTAATAGTTTCCAGACATCACCTCTCCTACCTTTATAAAGCCTCTTTGAAAGTCATACCATGGAGAATTATATAGATAATTGACCCCTTGTACACATTGACTATCATCTTTGTAGAAATTACCTGCATTGTAAGAGTCCTCAGCTGGCCTATCTAAAAAGTCACCACAAGATGTTGTGAGGATTGCACTTGTAAAGGCGAATGCAATATATAGATATTTAATATGCTTCATTGTAATATAGATTTTATGTTAGAATGTAAGATTCAAACCAAAGGAATAAGTCGTAGGAGAAGGATAACGACCATTGTCTACACCATAAGTATATCCATTAATATCGGCAGTACTTGCTCCAATTTCTGGGTCATAACCATCATATTTGGTTATAGTGAACAGGTTTTGGATATTCATTGATACACGAATATTTTCAAAACCCCACTTCGATATCCACTTCTTAGGCAATGTATAACCTAAAGCTATATTTTTGAAACGGATATATGAACCATCTTCTATATACCTATCACTAATAACATCATTATCATTTGGGTCTGTAATTGTTGCGCGTGGGATACTCGTTCCAGGGTTGGCCACACGTACATTGCTAATATCCGTGTACCAATAATTACCTGCGGCATAGGTCTTTGACGGATCAATAGCTTCTAAACGAGCCCTTCCTGTCACATCTTTTAATTGATTACTCCATAGTGTATTCATGTGAGTAAGTTTCATTTTCATGTAATTATAGACCTTATTGCCATAAGTTCCATTAATGAAGATATTTAAATCGAAGTTCTTATAACGGAAGGTATTAGTCCAACCAAATGTGAATTTGGGCATAGGAGAACCAATATTTGTCTTATCATAATCATCAATTTTACCATCAGGCTTACCATCTGGGCCACTAATATCCTTAAATTTCAAGTCTCCAACCCAAGGAGTTGTATTGCGTTCGAAACTTTTCCCGTCAGCAGGATATTTTGAAGTCTTTGGTGAAAGCTCAAGGTCTTTTAAATCTTTATATACCCCATCTGTAACAAAACCATAGAAACCATAAAGAGATTCGCCTACATTTGAAACACTAATCACATCACTCCATTGTCCATATCCAACAATTGCTGCATTCTTTGTGCCCGAGAGAGCAACTAATTTATTCTTGTTCCATGAAATTTGGAATTCAGAATCCCATTGGAAACGACCAGTTATAGGATGAGTATTTACCGTAAGTTCAACACCGGTATTGCGGATTGTGCCATAATTTCCATAGGGAGGAGCAAGAACAGAAGACACATTGCCAGATGTTCCCATATAAGAAGGTAGTTGAAGTGGCATAAGCATATCCTTAGACTCTTTGCGATACCAATCCAATGTTATATTAACACGTTCATTTAGCAAACCTAAGTCAAGTCCAATATTCCATTGTTCTTGGCTCTCCCATTGTATATCAAGATTAGGAATATTATCAGGACGATAGGACTTTCCTAACAAAGTAGGCATCGCTTTCATGAGCGTTCCCCATTTATATGAACCAATTGCAGAGTTACCTGTTTGTCCCCAACCAGCTCTCAACTTTCCATTGCTGACATATTTACTAAGGACGGATTTCTGGAAGAAACTCTCATTCGTAAATCTCCACGAAGCTGCGAATGAATGGAATCCAGCCCACCGTTTATTAGGACCAAAGTTTGAACTTCCATCATAACGATAGGTGTACGTTGCATTGTAGCGATCATTGAAGGCATAAGTTAGTCGTGTAAAGACAGATGACATGGCCGAACTGCCAAAACCAACTTGAATTGCAGGCGTTCCTGTACCTAAAGCAGGATTGTTTACTGCGTTAGATGGGAGGTTAGTATTTTCCGTTCGATTATTATCATATGTACTTTCCCACATCTCTTGGCCAAGCATAGCCGAGAAATTATGTTTACCAATCGAATTAGAGTAAGTTACATAGTTCTTTAATTGCCAAAACGTTCCCGTTCCTTTTTGTACAGACGCTGCGTTTATTTTACGCTTCCAGCTGCCGAGATCAACTGTTGGCAGGAAACGGCGGCCACGATTCTCACTTAAATCATAACCTAACTCTGCATGCCAGACTAAGTTTTTGATTGGAGTAATTTCAAAGAAAAAGTTACCATTTAGCTTACGACGATCCAATTTAATTTGGTTCAACATCGCCATAGCTATAGGATTTGGATTTGTAAAACCTTCTTTTGATACCGACGAGTAGCTGCCATCTATATTATAAATAGGAATATCAGGCGGCGTTGTTAGCGAATAGTTAATGATTCCGGCATCACTATCTGCGAGCTTAAGATCATCGTGTGTCGTCGAGAAGTTTGCACTCAAACCTAATTTGAGCCATGATTTCAGCTTTGCATCCAAGTTTACGCGCATGCCCAATCGATCGAAATTACTTCCGATAATCGTACCTTGTTGGTTCATATAATTTGCCGAAACATAATACTGAACTTTATCAGAACCGCCCTGTGCTGCAATCTGATGTGAATGCATTAACGCTGTTCTGAAGATAGCATCTTGCCAATTTGTACCTTTACCAAGCAAAGAGGGGTCTGCGAAATGAGGATCTGCAGTTGACGAATTAATTTGACCTGTTGTCACGAAGTCATTGTAGTAATCTGCAAATTCGCGCAAATCCATCACATCTAATCGGCGGTTTTGACGACTTACTGCCATCATTCCGTCGTAAGTAAACTTCGCTTCGCCCGCTTTGCCACGTCGTGTGGTGATTAATACCACACCATTTGCGCCTTGAGCACCGTAGATTGCGGTGGCAGAAGCATCTTTCAAGATTTCCATTGAAACGATATCGTTTGGATTTATCGTAGAAAGTGGGGAGATTGTTGACACCTTACCATTACCTAAAGCATCGCCTAAACCAAACGAAGCCCCACTTGAACCACTACCCTGCACGATAACGCCATCAATTACATAGAGAGGTTCGGCGTTTGCATTGATGGTTGCTTGGCCACGAACGCGGATACTCGTCGAAGTGCCCGGCGCTCCAGAAGTACTTACAGCAGTAACCCCCGCCGCACGTCCTTGCAATGTTTGGTCAAGGGAGGTGACGATAGAACCACGCAATTTCTTCTCATCCATCGTAACAGATGCACCTGAGACATCACTTTTCTTCATCGACCCATAGCCAACGACAACCACTTCGTTGAGCGTTGCATTGTCTTCTGACAAAGTGATCACATAAGAATTTTGAGCAGAGATCTTAACGTCTTTCGACGCATAACCGATATAAGACACTTCAAGCGTGCAGCCCTGTGGAACTGAAAGCGTAAAATTACCATCTAAATCGGTAATTGTTGCGTTATTCGTACCTTTTTGTTTAACTGTTGCGCCAATAATCGCATCTTTACCATCGGTTACTTTTCCCGTAATTTTCCGGGCTTGCTGTGTCACGGCATACACGGTGTTCCCCCCTGTAGCCCCTACTTGTGGAGAATAACTGAGCATTGTCAGCGTCAGACATCCAACAAGTAATGTCGTTTTACTGTTATTTAAATCCATGGGTATTGGGTTAGATTGTTTTCTGCTTTGAGACTTCTGTTGCTGAGCATTTTCAGCCTTCAGTCACATGTTTCGTAATTGGTTTTTATCTGCTTCCAAACACAGCTGCTTTTCGGCCTGTGTTTTTTCGCATATCATTTAGGTAATTTGATTAATGTCATTCCATTTGAGAATGAATCTGGTGCAAAGATAAACATTATCTTATGAAACAAACAATGTTTTTTTATTATATACTGATACTATGTTGACAACAAGCAGTTTTTTATCAAATTCTAAATATCGGCGTCAAATGCTCATCAGCCCACAATGTCGTTCTACAAAAAGATTCAAGCAAAACTGCAGCTTAAGTTTGAGGCTGCAAATCTTTTTGCGAAAATAGTCAAAACCAAACTCTTTTTGCATTAGAAACTGCTATACACTATCAGAATTTGATGCAAAATAACATTAATACAAAAGGAGATGTCCACAAAGACACCTCCTTCTGCATTTCGCTCCATGTTACCAGGCAGCCTAAGACTCCTGAACCTGTTTCAGCTTCTGTTTCCAACGAGAATAGGCTTCCAAATACTGCTCACGACTATTAAAATCAGCTTCTATGACTGCCAATCTCTTTAATGTCGAGAATGCCTCATCCCTATTTTGATAAATTCCGGCTCCCAACCCTGCTCCCTTGGCAGCCCCTATGCTACCATCGGTTTCGAAGAGCTCGATTGAGGCCCCACTGACATTGGCCAACGTTTCGCGAAACAAAGGACTCAGAAACATGTTCGCATTTCCTGCGTGAATCTTGTTGATTTCCATCCCCATTTCCTGCATGACTTCCATCCCATAGCAAAAACTAAAAACGATGCCTTCTTGAGCTGCCCGCAACAGGTGGGCTTGAGAATGTTTGTTAAAATCCAACCCATGCACCGAGCAACCCACAGCCTGATTCTCAAGCACACGTTCGGCTCCATTGCCAAAGGGGATAATAGTCACGCCATCACTTCCGACAGGGATTTTCGACGCCATTTCGTTCATTTCTGCATAGCTCACATTGGGGGTGACATTCCGATGCATCCAGGCGTTCAAAATCCCAGTTCCATTGATACACAGCAACACACCGAGACGATCTTCCGCTGTTGTATAGTTGGCATGAGCAAAGGTGTTAACGCGGCTCTTTGCATCATAGTTCACAGCGCCCAAAACTCCATAAACCACTCCAGAAGTGCCCGCCGTACTGGCTATTTCTCCGGGATTAAACACGTTTAAGCTCACCGCGTTGTTGGGTTGGTCTCCGGCACGATAGCTTATTGGCGTACCAGCCTTCAATCCTAATTCTAAACCGGCTTCTTTCGACACCTCACTCTGAAGGGCGAAGGTCGGCACAAGTTTAGGCAGTAATTCTTCACTAAATCCGAAATAATCCAGCAGGAAATTGGCAGATTTTTTCGTTTTGAAGTCCCACATCATTCCTTCTGACAAGCCACTGATGGTGGTTTGAATTTCGCCACTTAATTTCATGGCAATATAATCGCCGGGGAGCATAATCTTGTCAATCTGTTCAAAAATAGCAGGCTCGTTGTCTTTCACCCATGCCAATTTGGCAGCCGTAAAGTTACCGGGCGAATTGAGCAAATGAGTTAAGCAGCGTGTCTCTCCGAGTGACTTAAAAGCTCGGTCGCCATACGGAATTGCACGCGAATCACACCAAATAATGCTTGGGCGCAACACTTTTTGTGATTTATCTACACAAACGAGGCCGTGCATCTGATAAGAAATGCCGATGGCTGAAATATGCTCGCCGTCAATCTGCGCCTCAGCCATCACTGCCTTCACCGCCAATTTAAGATTGTCCCACCACATCTGCGGTTCCTGTTCTGCCCACCCGGTTTTTACAGCGATGATGCTCGCTTCGCACTTCGGATAGAATGCCGATGCAGCCACGCTCCCAGACTCAACATCGACCAATGAAGCTTTAACAGAACTGCTCCCAATATCAAGTCCTAACAAAAATTTTTTACTCATGGAATTAAAATTTGATTTGTTGTTCACCTTATATTATATATACGATAGCAAAAGTAATGAAAAAACTCAAGTTTAGACACAAAATTGAGAACGTTTTACATTTTATACGCTTGTTGGAAACCAGAAATCATGATGTTTCTGCTCAAACACCCGGGGTAAATGGTCAGAAATTGCTGTTTTTCTGCAAAATACCCGGGGTAAATAAGCAGAATTTGCCAATTTTGTATAAAACACCCGGGGTAAATGAACAAAAATCGCGTGATTCTGACAAAACACCCGGGGTAAATGACCGAAAATCGCGTGATTCTGATAAAACACCCGGGGACAATGAACAAAAATCGCGTGATTCTGACAAAACACCCGGGGTAAATGAACAAAAATCGCGTGATTCTGATAAAACACCCGGGGTAAATGAACAAAAATCGTGTGATTCTGATAAAACACCCGGGGACAATTGCAGTTTTCCGCGAAATTCTGCTCAGGAACAGGGTACAATTATCAGATTTCACGAAATTCTGCTCAGGAACGGGGTACAATCATCAGATTTCGCGAAATTCTGCTCAGGAACTAAGGACAATCATCAGTTTTTAAGATAAAAGCGAACTTTTACCGATGATTTTAATCAGAAAAGCGCATTATGCTGATGCGTGGCGTTGGATTCTATGCAAAACGAAGGCCCATTCTCCCCTATTATTAATGATTCCATGCACCGCAATAAGGACAGCGGCCTTTACGCCGCAGTGCATGGCCACAATTTCCGCAAATGAAGGTTGTGCGGTTTTTTGTAGCATAGCGATAGAGGGCAAAGAAGACATAGGCCACTAACAACAAATAGCCAATGTAATAGAGTGAAAGGATGCTGAAAACAATATAGTCAACGGCACACACGCCGACCAATCCGCAGATGTAAAGCACGGCCTCGCCTGCTGGCAGCTTATGGAAGGTGTCATCTACGGCGGCAATTCCAACGATGAGCATCGCCCACACCGACGAAAGGAAGATGGAGAGCAGCGGTGGAACCGAACAAGGGTTTAACGTCGGATGGAAGTAAAAATGTCGCCATACATCGGGGGCGAAATTCTGAATGCTGGCATAGAATGTCGCTGCCGTTGCAACAATGATTGCCAACAGCGTGGGATAGAACGAATCTATGTCGCGAAAATGAACGAGGTGGGCATTTTTGCGCATCAACTTGCGGATAACATATCCGGCGAAAATCAAGGCGACGATAATCAAGGAGATTAATACATGAATGTCTGAAAAAGTGGAGATAAACTGAGAGATAGGATCATCAGGCACTACTTTTGACAACAAAACCGACTCACGCTGCCAGCCAAACGTGTGTTGGTCACGAGCAACCTGCACCCAAATGGAGTCTATTGAGTCGGAGGGCACAGTGCGAATATCTGCAACCACAAGATGATCGTGTTTGTGAATATAAATCGTGTCGATGGGCAGTAATGCCGACACTTCTTCAGGTTGCTGGCGGATTAAAGCGAAAGAATCGGCCTTGACTATAAAGTTATAGTTGTTTGTGTAATGATGTTTGGCTTGAAATGACAAAGAATCAATTTGTTTTGCACTATAATTGACCACGGCGTCGTGTGTCTTTGGTTTCTGATGATAACATGAGGTCATCATGAAAAAAACCGCTATCCCATAGAGACAGCTAAGAAAATAGATGCGAAACTCTTTTATATAATGATTCATTTGACAATGATTTTGATTATTCAGCGTAGATATTCATCTGACATTCCTTGCAGTCGAATTCCAACCGGAAGCGACGGCCGTCCCCAAGTCTCAGGAAGAGAGGTTCATCCCACGTTGGTCGCTTTCCGCCTCGTTTCTCACAAAAACCTAAGGCAAATCGAATGCAATGGCGGCATTGCATGACTAATGGATTGGCCGAAGCAGACAATTCGAGGGCAGGCTGAACAGAAGTGAGTCCGTGAGTCTTGTAAAACTGCTTTGACAGATGATTTGAAATGTTATAAAGGTAGGAATGTGCTTTATAGGCCTTCGGAACGATGTTTTCAACGTTGGAAGAAGGTTGGTTGTGAACATTTGCTTCAGGCGCAGTTTGCTTTGCTTGCTTCAACTGACTTTCAAGCTGGTCCACTGCTGTCCTGCGCAGCTCAGCTAACAAGCTGGAGGGGACAAAATATTCGTCAGCGTGATTTTCTATCTTGATTTCTTGGCATTCAAAGATAGTATTCCCCAATTTTGCAAGTTGCTTGATGATATTCTCCCGCTGCGACTGACGTGCTGCCTGGTGCTCAAACACAATGTTTGCAGTGGCCTTGATTTCTGCTTCGTGGATTGAGGCACAAAGATAAAAGCCGTCGGCTGTTGCACCGAAACGCATGGCGAGCTGCAGCCTGCGCTTGGCTGTGACGTTAGCCAGCAGCCGAGAGAAAGCCACATCGTTGTTTCGATAAAGCGCCGTTCCCGGCCTTAATCTCTTGGGGAGTTTCAGCGGATAAAGTCTGTTTCCTTCGGCCTTATTGATGCGAAAGCCCTCAAGTTCGTGCGCATCATTGATGAAACAAAGTCCGTCGCCATTTTCAAACGCGGCCGTTCCTAAGACATTAAAGGAGTTTCCACGAATTTCTTTGACTTTTCCAACGTATTCACCCATAGCCTTCGGAGTGTCGAAGTTCGCAATGTTAGACTGATGTCCATTTAGGAAATATGTGGTAAAACCTCGGTTGAAAGTCTTTCTGAGATCAGGTTCGAAGGCGTAATCTACCCTGCCATAAGACGCGCGTGAATATAAATCAGAGTGGGAGTTTACAATCTTGTTCAGTTCTTTATTGTATGCGCTGACAACATTCTTAACGTATTCAACGTCTTTCAATCGCCCTTCGATTTTGAATGAACAAGCACCGCTTTCTGCAAGTTCCTGTAAATGTTCAAGCTGACACATGTCGCGCATGGACAAAAGATGGCGTTGATGTTCAACTTCATGTTGATTGCTGTCGAGTAAATCAAATTTCATTCGACAAAACTGCGCACATTCGCCTCTATTCGCACTACGATGAAAGCAATGTTGCGAAGCGTAACAAACGCCGGAGTAACTCACGCACAATGCGCCATGGACAAACACTTCCAGATCCATTTCAGGCACAGCGTGGTGGATTCTGGCAATCTCGCGAGCAGAAAGTTCACGTGCTAAGACAGCGCGCTTAAATCCCACCTCCTGCAACCACCTTACCTTCTCAGCTGTACGATTATCTGTTTGAGTCGATGCGTGTAGCTCCATTCTGAATGGAACTTTCGCGTCCCAGTGTTCAATCAGTTCTAAGATGCCCATATCTTGCACCAGAAGCGCATCCACACCAATTGTGTTCAACGCCTCAAGCATTTCTTTGGTGGCAGCGAGTTCATCTTCATAGATAATCGTGTTTATAGTCACATAAACTCGCGCGCCGAACTGATGCGCATATTCACAGAGTTGCTGTATGTCGTCGAGAGAATTGCCCGCAGCCGCCCGTGCGCCAAAGCGTGAGGCACCAATATATACGGCATCAGCACCATGAGAAATTGCTGTCATGCCACATTCAAGGTTTTTCGCCGGAGCCAAAAGTTCTAATTTCTGCATCTATTTGATTTCATCAATGTTGTAAGGAGTCTCTTGGTAAACATAATAATTTATCCAATTGCTGTAAAATAGATTGGCATGCGCGCGCCAAGTGACAATAGGCGGTTTAGCTGGATTGTTGTTCATATAATAGTTTACGGGAACATCCACGTCGTCACGCTTACCTTTATCGCGCTTATATTCGCGGTCAAGCGTGTCAGGCGCATATTCTAAATGGCCAGTAATGAAAAATTCTCGTCCGCCCCTCGCCATGACAATACTCACTCCACTTTCAGGTGACTCGGCGATAATTTCCAACTCTTTATGCGCTAAAATGTCTTCCTTTCTCACCTCCGTATGCCTACTCTGTGGCATAAAGAACGTGTCGTCGAAACCTCTGAATATCGGAAGAGCAGGATTTAGTGTCTGCTGCTGAAAAATGCCAAACATCTTTTTGGGTAGTGGATATTTTGGAATTCCATAGAAATGATAAAGTCCAGCCATTGCTCCCCAACACAAAAACATTGTACTTGTGACGTGGGTACGCGACCAATTGAAAATAGCCTGAATCTCCTCCCAATATTCAACAGCTTCGTAATCCATATTCTCTATCGGCGCACCTGTTATAATCATGCCGTCAAACTTCTGAGAAGAAAGTTCTTCAAAAGACTTGTAGAACATCATCATGTGCTCTACAGGAGTATTCTTCGGCGTGTGACTTTGCAATTTCATGAAACAGATATCCATTTGTAATGGAGTGTTTGAGAGAAGACGAATCAAATCGGTCTCTGTCGTAATCTTAAGTGGCATAAGATTGAGAATGACAATCCTCAAAGGCCTGATTTCTTGATTATGGGCACGTGTTTCGTCCATAACAAAGATATTTTCTCCTTTGAGAATGTCAATTGCGGGGAGTCTATCGGGTAATCTTAATGGCATTTTATCAATTCATTAATACTGCAAAGAGATTTAACGCAGTTTGTAACCTTTGAAGGCATAGAACACGATGTAAGCGAAACTTACCAAGCAAATGCTATACGCCAATTGAATGCCTGCAATATCTTTGAGTAAACCAAACAAAACAGTAATCACCGCACCACCGATAAGGCCCATGGTAAGCAGCGAAGAGCCTTCTTTGGTAAACTTTCCTAAATCCATCAACGCTAATGGCCAAAAAGCTGGCCACATCAATGAGCAACCTAAAGCCATGATACCGATGCAATAGATGCTCAATGTTCCTGGCAAGAATACAACGAGGGCTGTTCCAGCCAAAGCAACCAATGAACAAATTTGCAACGCACGGGTTTGTGAGAGATACTTTGGAATAAAAATAATACCTGAGAGATATCCAACACTAATACAGATTGGCGCTATCCACGAATAGTTTTCTGGATGGCTAAGACCTAATTCATTTGCATAATCAATCAAAGTTCCCAACACAATGGTTTCTGCACCAACATAAAAGAAGATTGCCAAAGAGCCAAGAACCAAATGTGGAAACTGGAAGATAGAATGTTTGCTGTTGGCATAAGCTGACACCTTTTGGCTTTCAGCATCCTCTTCTTTGTTATCCTCACCAACCGCCTTAACTTCTGGCAGCGGCGCAAAGAAAGAAATAACGCCCAACAGAACAAAGAGCCCGATAATGACAGCAAATGGCTTTGTTAGGTCGGCTACTGCGATATGATCTGAATTACCGACAACAAATGCAATGAATAGTGGCGACACAGGCCAAGCTAATTTATTAATCATGCCCATGATAGAAATGCGTCGAGCAGCACTTTCCGTAGGACCTAATATCGTTACATAAGGATTAATAGCGGCCTGTAAGAATGTATTTGCTGCACCACAAGCAAACGAGGCAACCAAGAATAAAATAAAACTTTCTTCTTTTGCTGACAGAATAAATACGGCAAAAGCAAGAGAAAACATTGCAAAAGCCGATGCCATCGTATGCTTATAACCTATTTTGCTAATCAACATTCCTGCGGGATAGCCAAAGATAAGGAATGGCAAAAATGTAGCTCCAATAAGCATGTAGGCCTTCATCGAAGTTACCTGCAACGACACTTTAAGCACTGGAACCAACAACGAGTTGATGCCCAAGGCAAATCCACAAGTGAAAAACATTAATCCTATAAACGCCATAGGAATAAGAAAGTTCTTTTGTTCTTTCATAAATTACATTTGCAACACAATTTTGGTTAAAGTTCTCATAATATTTTAGGCAACAACAAAGCTGCATTTCTGTTTAGTCTAATCAAAAAACAAGCTTAACTTGTGTTGCAATAATTATTAAGTTGTTCTCAAACAAGACGAAGCAAAGATACGAAAAAAATAAGAACAAACGGCGTATAGAAATATTCTTTAATACACTCATCTCAAATTTTATCAATATTTCAAGGCGAAAAGAATAGAAAAGTAGTAATTGCGTGGCGCGGAAAGACCTAAAAGCAATTTTTCATGCTTCCGCGTGGCGCGGAAAGGCCAAAAAGCATTTTTTCATGCTTCCGCGTGGCGCGGAAAGACCAAAATTCGTTTTTTCGTGCTTCCGCGTGACGCGGAAAGGCCAAAATTCGTTTTTTCATGCTTCCGCGCGGCGCGGAAAGACTAAAATTCGTTTTTTCGTGCTTCCGCGTGGCGCGGAAAGACCAAAATTCGTTTTTTCATGCTTCCGCGTGACGCGGAAAGACTAAAATTCGTTTTTTCGTGCTTCCGCGTGGCGCGGAAAAACTAAAATTCGTTTTTTCGTGCTTCCGCGTGGCGCGGAAAGACGAAAAAGAAGAGGAGAAAGGCCATCTAAAGCAGATGAACCTTTCTCCTCTTTATTCAAATCAATTGTGAGTGCGTATTACCAAAGCTGCAAGCGCTCGCTTTCTGGCAAATACATCTTATCACCCTTTTTCACATTCCATGCTTTATAGAAAGCATCAATATGAGGCAGAGCACCATCAACGCGCCACTTGCCCAATGAGTGTGGGTCGCGTTTTACACGATTACGAATCTCTTTGTCAGTGATGTTTTGTCCCCAAACGCCAGCATAAGCCAAGAAGAAACGCTGAGCAGGAGTAAAGCCGTCTTTATCTTTCAAAGGCTTCTTGGCTGTAGCATTCAAAAAGGCATTGTAGGCTACTTGAAGACCTCCGTGGTCAGCAAGATTCTCACCTAATGTGAATTTGCCATTAGCATGCAGTCCTGGCAGCACTTCAATGCCATCGAAATAATCAGAATAGAGCTTAGCTCGCTTATCAAAGCCCTTAGCATCATTGGCTGTCCACCAATCTTTCATGTTTCCATCAGCATCATATTGACGACCTTGATCATCAAAGCCGTGAGTCATCTCATGACCAATGACAACACCGATTGCACCATAGTTGAAAGCCTTGTCAGCCTTAGGATCGAAGAAAGGATATTGGAGAATACCTGCAGGGAAACAGATTTCGTTGGTTGTTGGGTTATAATAAGCATTTACCGTTTGCGGAGTCATTCCCCACTCGTCTCTATCAACAGGCTTACCCGCTTTATCTGCAATTTCTTTATCGTGCGCAAACTTTCGGCATGCCATTACATTGTCATAGAAACTCTTCTTTGGGTCGATTGTCAAACGGCTATAATCAGTCCATTTATTAGGATAGCCCACTTTCACATAAAAGCGATTAAGCTTTGCATGTGCATTGGCTTTGGTAGAATCGCTCATCCATGTTTGTGCATCAATACGCTGACCAAGACTCACTTGTAGATTCTTAACGAGATCCATCATCATCTTCTTAGATGATTCGGGGAAATAGCGTTTTGCATAGATACGACCCAAAGCTTCTCCCATTTGAGCCTCAACCTGATTCGTAGCACGCTTCCAAAGAGGATAGTCTTCTTTTCGTCCACTCATGGTTTTGCCAAAGAAATCAAAGTTTGCTTCGCGGATAGCATCAGTCAAATAGTTTGCGCTGCTACAAATAACATCCCACTCCATGAGAGCCTTGATATCATCAGCAGTCTGAAGTGACATCAGTTTGTCAAGTCCTGTCATAAAAGCAGGCTGACCAACAATCATCTTCTGAATGTAAGAAGACTTAATTCCTTCTGCATTAGCAAGCTGCTCGATTGGGATGTTTGGATAATTTTCTTTCACCTCAGCCAATGTCATCTTATTGTAATTTGCCTGAGGATCGCGCAACTCGGTCATACTTTTAGAAATCAAAGCAATCAAAGTTTCCTGACGAAACACCTCGTCACTCCTTTTTTGTGCTTCGGCTTCATTGAATCCGTAAAGTACAAACATTTGCTTGATATACTTCTTATAAGCATCACGAATGGCAACAGTTGCCGAGTCGTTATTCAGATAATAATCCTTTTGTCCAAGCGTAAGACCACTTTGATAGATGTTTAGAATGTTGTTTTTAACATCCTTCTCATCTGCGCCAAAGCCTGAGCTGAACTGCACACCATAGCCTTGTGCCGCATACTTCAATTGCAGGTCACGGAGTGCCTTTACGCTCTTCGCTCCTTCAATTTCATCTAAGAGATTCTTAACAGGCGCAATCCCGTCCTTATTTCTTCTATCAACATCAAGAGCCAACTTATAAAAATCAGAAAGCTTTTGCTCAATCGTTCCATTCTTATACTGCTTTTTCTGCAACTCACTAAGAATGGTATTGATACGCTTGTTGTTGTCTTCTTGCAACTGGTCAAAACTTCCAAATCGGCTATAAGCGGCTGGAAGAGGATTGTTTTTCTGCCATCCACCAGTAGCAAACTGGTAGAAATCATCTTGCGGACGAACTGAACGATCAAAGTTCTTTTCGTAAAGTCCTGATTGATTTTGAGCAACTCCTGCAACAGGAACGGCTGCCATCATCATCATCGGAATGATTTTTTTCATTTTCATATTAATATGTTTTTGTTGTTAAACCTTATTTTTAAGTTCAGACAATGATTCAGAAAGCATGAACCATTGGTCGTTTTCTTCATCTAAATTCTGCTTAATCGTGGTGTACTCTGTAACAAGTTCCATATTCGAAGCGTTCTTAGGATCGGCCAAAAGCGCATCAAGTTCTTTTATTCGTTGCTCCATCTTGGCAATACGATTCTCACATTCCTTCACTGCTTTTTCAGCTTTATTGAGTTTCTTCTGCCATTCTTTGCGCTCTAAATAACTCTGTTTGCTATCAGCGTTACTTTCACTCGGAGCACTTGTTTGCGTCACTTTGTCAGTCTTGTTGTCGATTGCTTCCTGGATGGTTGAAGCATTGCGCGCACGCAAATAATCATAGATGCCTCCCAAATGCTCAACAACCTTGCCACCTCCAAACTCATAAACCTTGTCAACTAAACCATCTAAGAATTCACGGTCATGGCTAACGATGATGGCTGTTCCATCAAACGCCTTGATAGCTTCTTTCAAAACATCCTTTGAAGGCAAATCAAGATGGTTGGTTGGCTCATCCAAAATCAGTAAGTTTACAGGCTCAAGCAAAAGCTTAATCATGGATAGTCGACTACGTTCTCCACCGCTAAGAAACTTTACTTTCTTCTCTGCAATCTCTCCTCCAAACATGAATGCACCAAGAAGATCATTGATTTTTAATCGCATATCGCCTGTTGCGACTTGATCAATTGTGTCATATATGCTGATAGAGTCATCAAGAAGTTGTGCCTGATTTTGAGCAAAATATCCAATCTGCACATTGTGTCCAATCTTCAGTTTGCCTGTATAAGGAATCTCACCCATAATACATTTCACAAGTGTAGACTTTCCTTCACCGTTTTTACCGACAAAAGCCACCTTCTCACCACGCTTTATTGTTAATGTGACATGGTCGAAAACAGTATGCGAACCATAATCTTTCCGTAAATCATCACATATAACTGGATAATCGCCACTACGCAAACAAGGAGGAAATTTCAGATGCATTGCACTGTTATCTACCTCATCTACTTCAATCGGAACTATCTTCTCTAACTGACGAATGCGTTGTTGTACTTGCACGGCCTTCGTCGCTTGATAGCGGAATCTCTCTATAAAAGCCTTTGTGTCTGCAATTTCTTTCTGCTGGTTCTCATAGGCACGAAGCTGTTGTTCGCGTCGTTCTTTACGCAACACTAAATATTCGTTATACTTTACTTTATAGTCTTCTACATGGCCACACACAATCTCTAACGTTCTGTTTGTCACGTTATTGATAAAAGCTCGGTCGTGACTTACCAACACAACTGCACTTGAGCTCTGCACCAAAAATTGCTCAAGCCATTGTATACTCTCTATATCCAAGTGGTTAGTTGGCTCATCTAACAAGAGCACATCAGGCTTTTTTAATAGTATTTTGGCAAGTTCTATACGCATGCGCCAACCTCCAGAGAACTCTTTTGTGGGGCGTTCGAAGTCGTCACGAGTAAAGCCTAACCCAGTTAAAGTGCGTTCAATCTCAGCCTCATAGTTCTCACCTCCCATCATCATGTAACGCTCATGCTCTTGCGAAAACTGTTCAACGAGCTTGCTATAACTATCACTTTCATAGTCTGTTCTGTCGGCCATCTCCTGCTCCATTTTCTTCAACCGAGCCGCAATTTTTGTGTTGTCGGCAAAAGCTTTGCGTGTCTCTTCACGCACCGTAGTATCATCCTGCAGTTTCATCACCTGGGGTAAATAGCCTATAGTGACATCATTTGGAACAGAAACCATTCCACTCGTGGGTTGTTGAAGACCACAAAGTATCTTCAACATTGTTGACTTTCCTGCGCCATTCTTCCCTACAAGTGCTATTCTATCACGGTCGTTCACCACAAAACTAACATCGGTGAACAACGGTTTCACACCAAATTCAACCTTTAAACCTTCTACTGATATCATCTTCTTTTATAATTTCGCGCATACAAAGGTAGGCAATATAATAAAATTACAAAAATAATTTCTATTTATTTAATAATAGTAGTACCTTTGTCTGCCAACGATTATTAACATGAACCACGAATATCAAATCATAGCAAAAGGCTTATCATTAACTGAAAAGCAGGTAAAAGACACCATAGAACTACTTGACGAGGGTTTCACAATCCCTTTTATTGCACGCTATCGCAAAGAACGTACAGGCTCACTTGATGAAGTGCAGATTGCAGCTATCAGCGAACAAGCCGAGAAAATGAAGGAGCTTGAAAAACGAAAGCAAACCATCTGCAAGACTATTGAGGCACAAGAGAAACTCACACCTGCCTTGAAACAGAAGATTGAAGCAACATGGGATGCTGCCGAACTCGAAGATATCTATCTGCCATTCAAACCTAAACGCAGAACAAAAGCACAGGTAGCACGTGAAAATGGACTCGAACCATTGGCTCAAATCATTCTTCTTCAACGCGAACGACAACCAGAGCAGGTAGCCAACTATTATATAAAAGGTAATATAAAGACCGCAGAAGAGGCCTTGTCTGGCGCAATGGATATCATTGCAGAAGTCATTAGTGAAGACGAAATCATCAGACAAAAAGTGAGAAATGTCTTCAAACGTGAGGCAATGATAACCTCAAAAGTCGTCAAAAGCAAACGAGACGAAGAAGAAGCACAAAAGTTTTCTGACTATTTTGATTTTACTGAGCCACTTAAACGGTGCTGCAGTCATCGCCTGTTAGCTATACGTCGCGGTGAGAAAGCGGGTTACTTGAAAGTTAGTATCGATGTAGAAGAGAAACAATGCACGGACCAAATACAAAAGAAATATATCCATGGATATGGCAAATGTCAACAACTTGTCGGCGAAGCGTGCATAGATGCCTATAAAAGACTTATCAAACCATCTGTTGAAACAGAATTTGCTAACTCCAGTAAAGAGGCCGCTGACAAAGAAGCAATTCATGTATTTACAGAAAATCTCCGTCAGTTGCTCTTAGCATCTCCTTTGGGTCAGAAGCGCGTTATGGCTGTTGATCCAGGCATTCGCACGGGATGCAAGGTGGTTTGTCTTGATGAACAGGGAAACTTACTGTATCATTCAGTCATTTATACACTTGGAAACAAAGTTCAACATGATGCACTCGCCGATTTTCATACACTCACACAACAATATCATATAGAGGCTGTTGCTGTGGGGAATGGTACAGCAAGTCGCGAGACAACAGACATTCTTCGTCGATTAGAAGGTATTCCTGTTTATGTAGTCAGTGAAGATGGGGCTTCCATCTATTCGGCTTCAGAGAACGCACGCAAAGAATTTCCTCAACTTGATCTTACGGTTCGTGGCGCAATTTCTATTGGACGCCGACTTATGGACCCATTAGCCGAGCTCGTAAAAATAGATGCCAAGAGTATCGGCGTAGGGCAATATCAACACGATGTGAATCAAACCTTGTTAAAACAAGCTCTTGACAGAACCGTAGAAAGTTGTGTAAATCAAGTTGGAGTTAATCTTAACACAGCATCTATCCACTTGCTTGCCTACGTCAGCGGGCTCGGAATGTCGCTTGCAAAGAATATTGTTGAATACCGAAAAGAGCATGGTGCCTTCACTTCGCGCAATCAATTAAAACGTGTTTCCCGTCTTGGCGATGCAGCTTTTCAGCAATGTGCAGGTTTCCTTCGCATCCCAAAAGCGCACAATCCGCTTGATAATTCAGCCGTGCATCCTGAGCGTTATCCCCTTGTTGAAGCCATGGCAAAAGAACAACATTGTGCAGTGAGTGACCTCATTGGCTGCCCTGACAAGCTAAAAAAGATTGAATTGTCTCGATTTGTCACATCAGAAGTTGGAATGCCTACCCTCAATGATATCCTTAAAGAGCTTGAAAAGCCCGGACTTGATCCTCGTAGTCAGCTTGAAGAATTCCGTTTTGATGAGCGCGTTCACACAATAGAAGACCTCTCTGTTGGAATGGAACTACCGGGCATAGTGACAAATATCACAAACTTTGGGGCCTTTATTGATATCGGCGTTCATCAGGATGGTCTTGTTCATATATCTCAATTGGCCGATAAATTCATAAAAGATCCCAATGAAATAGTAAAGCTCCACGAACATGTTTTCGTACGAGTGATTGAGATAGACCATAAGCGTCAGCGTATCGCACTATCCATGCGGAATCAAAAGAAATAGAAGAAAACAACATCATTTAGTTCTCATTATCATTGCTTTATCCCTTGATTGATAATAAGTTGATATTCGTCAAGAAATCACTTAGAATCAATACTTTCGATGACCAATCTCTTGCTGCCAAATAAATTTAGTATTAACTTTGCACAAAAATAAGGATAACAAGCGTTGGATAAACGCTTTAGATGTTTAGTTTAAGTAGAATTTAAAAAGTAAAAGAGATGGAAAATTTAATGAACATTATGAAGAGAGCTATCGCAAAGATTGTAAAAGCATACAAGAGATCAATGAAGCACTATGGTGAGGCCATGTTAAATGGAAGAGGTTATACTTGTGCATAAAAGCAAGAAACATAATAAAACTAAAGCCGGCTGGTTCATTCCAGCTGGCTTTTTTATTTCTATTTGAATGCTATGATAGTGTTAACATAAAAGCTATCCCTTTAATGTAGTTCACCATTAGCGTCAATTGATTACACAAAATGATGCAAACAAGACTACATTCTCTTGCATTTTACATGATGATTTGATGCAAACAGAAAAAGGAATTAAATGATGATATGAAATGCACCAATATAGATGAAAAAAGAGAAAGATTGAACAGCAAAGATATTTTTTGGCATAACGTTTGCAAACTTCAATGATAAAAGCTATTTTTATAAGTATAAATCAATCACGAACTAAAATAGGAGACATTATATATGACGAGTCAGTTTTCCCCAAAAGTATCAGAAATATTGGCTTATAGCAGAGAAGAAGCCAACCGACTTGCCAGTCGTTCGGTAGGACCAGAGCATCTTGTGCTTGGCATACTACGCGAAAAAGACAGTTTGCTTCATCTGCTTTTCCAACGAATGAATATCAATCTCGATGATGTTAAAAATGAATTGGAAGACAAAGTTAGGCAAGATGTTATCACAGAAGTCATCATTGACTCGGAGCTTGTACTCAATGAGCAGGCCAGCAACATTCTAAAGCTTGCTGTTCTTGAGGCTCGTATACAACACACGCAAATGGTTGATGTTCAACATTTGATATTGGCCATTCTGCACGACCAAGTGAATAATGGTGCGAAAGAAGTTTTAGAAGGAAATCACATGACGTATGAAGATACGCTTACTTATCTGAAAACTCAGAAAAGCAGCAATGCAAAACCTTCTGACAGCTTTGGTATGCCCGACGAAGAAGAGGAAGAAGAGGAGGCGATATCCCAAAACGGAGGTGGCAAAAACAATGCAACCACAAAGACTGTCAATGGCAATCAGAAAAAAGGTACACCCGTTCTCGACAACTTTTCAACGGATTTAACCAAGGCTGCTGCCGAGGGAAAGCTTGACAAAGTGGTTGGAAGAGAAAAGGAAATTCAGCGTGTCACAGAGATTCTTTGCCGCAGAAAGAAGAATAATCCTATTCTCATCGGTGAGCCAGGAGTTGGAAAGAGTGCGATTGTTGAAGGCTTGGCACAACTTATTGTGCAGCATAAGACGTCACCTGTTCTTTTCAACAAACGCGTGGTTAATCTTGATTTAACGGCGATTGTTGCTGGAACAAAATACAGAGGACAATTTGAAGAGCGCATTCGTTCATTGATAAACGAACTTGAAAAGAATCCCGATATCATTGTTTTCATTGACGAAATTCACACAATGATTGGTGCAGGAAGCACTCCCGGAAGCATGGATGCCGCCAATATCATGAAGCCGGCTTTGGCAAGAGGTGTGATTCAGTGTATAGGGGCAACGACAATCGATGAATATCGCAAGAGTATTGAGAAAGATGGAGCGTTAGAAAGACGCTTTCAAAAGGTCATGGTAGAACCTACAACGGCTGAAGAAACGCTGACAATTCTACATAATATCAAAGATAGATATGAGCTTCATCATCATGTAAACTATACAGATGAGGCGCTGAAAGCTTGTGTCAAATTGACAGAACGCTATATTTCTGATCGCTATTTCCCTGATAAAGCCATAGATGCCTTAGATGAAGTGGGGTCACGTGTACATCTTCAGCATGCCGAAATGCCAGAAGAATTGGTTGAAAAGCAAAAGGAATTGGAGCAAACAATACAGAAAAAGCAGCAAGCAGTGAAGAATCAAGACTTTGAACTTGCCGCTGCCTATCGTGATCGTCAAACCAATTTAGAACGACAAATCGATGAACTGAATCGCCAATGGACTTCAGATGACAACACTACGCGACAAACGATCACCGAAGATGAGGTTGCAGAAGTTGTCTCGATGATGGCTGGTGTTCCCGTACAACGCATTGCTGAAGCCGAAAATGTAAGGCTGAGAAACATGGGAGATGTGCTGAAAGCGCAGGTGATTGCCCAAGACAATGCAATTGAAAAGATGGTAAAGGCCATTCAAAGAAACCGAGTTGGCATCAAAGACCCCAACCACCCAATTGGTGTATTCATGTTCTTAGGGCCAACAGGTGTAGGCAAAACATATCTTGCAAAGAAGCTCGCTGAATATATGTTTGGCTCGGATGACGCCCTGATTCGTGTGGACATGAGCGAATATTCAGAAAGTTTCAATACTTCACGACTCGTTGGTGCACCTCCCGGATACGTAGGCTATGAAGAAGGAGGACAGCTCACTGAAAAGGTGCGCAGACATCCCTACTCTATCATTTTGCTTGACGAGATTGAGAAAGCTCATGGTAACATCTTCAACATGCTACTCCAAGTGCTCGATGAAGGGCGTCTGACGGATGGTAATGGAAGATTAGTTGATTTCAGAAACACCGTGATTATCATGACTTCAAACGCAGGAACAAGACAACTGAAAGAGTTTGGTCATGGTGTGGGCTTCAACGCAGGAGGAAACACGGGGATAAGTCTTAATGACAAAGATAAAGAATATGCGCGCAGCATCATTCAGAAAAGTCTCAGCAAACAATTTGCTCCCGAGTTCTTGAATCGTTTAGATGAGATTATCACTTTTGATCAACTTGATCTTGAAGCAATAAAGAAGATTATAGATATCGAACTAAAAGGGCTCTATAAACGAATTGAATCGCTGGGCTATCAGCTGACAATCACAGACAGTGCAAAAGAGTTTGTGGCAACAAAGGGTTATGATGTCCAATTCGGTGCACGCCCATTAAAGCGCGCCATACAGAATTATATCGAAGATGGTGTATGCGAAAAACTGCTGTCGGATGAGTTTCATGAAGGGGATACCATTGCGGTGAGCAAGATTCCCAATAAAGATGAGCTGCAATTCAAATGATAACCGACAGGGACAAAGAATAAACGTACATAAGCCCTTGAAAGTAAAACTTAGTCATGAGGTAACTCATAAGAATATCAAAGAATATAAATTGCAGAAGAAATAAATTTTTCTAAGAATACAATTTATAAGACATTAAAAGAGAACGAGAAATGATTCTATCCGTCGATAGCCTCTTTTTTTCGTTCTCTTTTCTTTTTTTGCCCCCTTCGGAGTCACTCAGAAGCATGATTTTTTCGTTTTTAGTGCTACATACATTGTATCTAACACGAAAATCTTCTATTTGGTGTTAGATACATCGTATCTTACGCGAAAATCTTCCATTTGGTGTTAGATACATCGTATCTTACGCGAAAATCCTCTTTTTGGTGTTAGATACATCGTATCTTACATGAAAATCCTCTTTTTGGTGTTAGATACGTTGTATGTAGCACGAAAATTCTCCATTTGGTGTTACATACGTTGTATGTAGCATGAAAAATCTCCATTTGGTGTTACATACGTTGTATGTAGCATGAAAAACCTCCATTTGGTGTTACATACGTTGTATGTAGCGTGAAAATCCTCCATTTGGTGTTACATACGTTGTATGTAGCATGAAAATCCTCCATTTGGTGTTACATACGTTGTATGTAGCGTGAAAAACCTCCATTTGGTGTTACATACGTTGTATGTAGCATGAAAAACCTCCATTTGGTGTTACATACGTTGTATGTAGCATGAAAATTCTCTTTTTGCTCTTAGAATCACGTATGCAAACACTCAAATAAACTTCTCTATATGCACCAACAAGATAACTATCTATAAACAAGAAAGAGAACTTTGTTTCCAAAATTCTCTTTCCTTGTAGTGGTGATTCCGTTGGGATTCGAACCCAAGACCCACAGCTTAGAAGGCTGTTGCTCTAATCCAACTGAGCTACGGAACCCCTACATATAAAACGTGTGCAAAAGTAATCTTTTCTATTGAGATATGCAAATCTTTTGAAAAGTTTTTCTAACTTTGCAAACATATTAGAATTAAAAAGATAACAAAATGCAATACTTTATTATTGAAAATGGTGCACAAGCAGGGCCTTTCTCACCAGAAGAACTTGTCAACACAAAGAATATATCTGCTGAAACTTTAGTTTGGACTGAGGGACTAAAAGATTGGACGCCTGCATGGCAAATTGAGGAGATAAGACAAGCCTTAGAGAATCGTATAAACACTCAACAGACTCCGCCACCTGTTCCCGAAGCAATACAAAATAATACAAAGGAGGAAAAGCCACAAAATGAAAAGAAATATCACAAAGCATGGTGGTTTATTCTCGCTACGATATTTGTATTTCTAATTATACTGATAGCTAGTAACCCAAACAAACAAGATCATAAAGAGGCTATTAAAACAGAAGTTACAACGGCTATCAATAAATTGGCAGATAAGGACAATGACGAAGATGACCTCCTCACAATGGGAGTTAAAACGCTAATGCGCTTATTTGCTGGCACAACTGTTGATGTAACACTCGATCAGATTCTTAATTATCACAATTATCTTATTTATTCTTCAACAGATGTTACTTTTGATGGAGAGCAACACAAGGTTTCTTATGGTATTCTTGGCCATGTATTCACATTCAACGCAGATGATGTGGTAAGGAGTTATGAAGACTATAGCAAGACAACGAATGAAGCTTCTTCAACCAACAATGATGAACAAACAACCAATAATATTGATAGCTTAAAGAGTAATATTGATAAAACAGTCAGCAAGGAAGCTGGAAAACTCGTAGATAAAGTTAGTAAAAAGGTTGAGGATAAATTAAACAAAGAGCTTGACAGCAAACTTGATGAGGTTTCTGATAGTGCAGAGAATGTTATTGACAAAATTATCAAGGCTTTAGGACTTTAATCTTTCACATATAATCGGAAAAGAATGATTGACAGTTCTGCTTTTCAAGGTAAGAAAGCAACATATTACACACTGGGTTGTAAACTCAATTTTTCAGAGACATCTACCTTTGGCAAGATGTTATCTGATATGGGAGTAGTCACTGTAGACAAGGGCGAAAAGGCTGATATTTGTCTTATCAATACGTGTAGCGTCACAGAAGTGGCTGACCACAAATGCAGGCAGGCCATCCACAGAATGGCACGTGAGAACCCAGGTGCATTCATTATTGTGACAGGTTGTTATGCCCAGCTTGAATCTGAGAAAGTAAGTAAGATTCCAGGTGTAGACCTCGTATTAGGCTCAAACGAGAAAGCAAATCTCATTCAATATCTAAACGAAGCCTTTACAAAAAGGGAAACAGGCGAAACGCTTCATCAATTCCATTCTGTAAAGACAAAAGACATCAAGACTTTTCAAGCTTCATGCTCGAAGGGTAATCGCACTCGATATTTCCTGAAAGTACAAGATGGATGCAACTATTTTTGCACTTATTGTACTATTCCCTATGCGCGTGGATTTTCAAGAAATCCTACGATTTCATCGCTAATTAAGCAGGCCGAAGAAGCTGCAGCAGAGGGAGGTAAAGAAATTGTTTTGACTGGTGTCAACATAGGTGATTTCGGAGAGACCACGCATGAAAGATTTATAGATTTAGTAAAAGCCTTAGACAAGGTTGAAGGCATCAAACGATTCCGCATCAGTAGTTTGGAACCAGATTTAATCGATGACGAGTTGATTGCTTTTTGCGCAGAAAGTCGGGCTTTCATGCCTCATTTCCACATTCCATTGCAAAGTGGAAGTGATACCGTTTTGAAACTGATGCACAGGCGTTACGATACAGCTTTGTTTGCGCATAAAATAAAACTTATTAAAGAATTGATGCCTGATGCCTTTATTGGTGTAGATGTAATGGTTGGTAGTAGAGGTGAAAAACCTGAATACTTCGAAGAATGTTATAATTTCTTAGAACAACTTCCCATCACACAATTGCATGTTTTTCCTTATAGCGAACGTCCAGGAACTTCTGCATTAGCAATTCCTTACGTTGTAAATGAGAAAGATAAGAAACTACGTTCAAAACGCTTGTTAGAATTAAGCGATAAAAAGACCCAGCTCTTTTATCAGAAGTTTATTGGCTCAGAACGAGAAATTTTGTTTGAAAAGGCACCACGCGGTAAAGCTATGCATGGGTTTACAGACAACTATATCCGTGTTGAACTTCCAGCATCACTTGCAAAAGAAGGGTATGACAACGAACTTATACGCGTTAAGTTGGGCGACTTCAATCACGACAAATCCGCTCTTAAAGTAGAACTTATTTAGACATGTAAGCATGAAACTTGCAATAGTGATTTTAAATTGGAATGGGAAAAAGATGTTAGAACAATATCTGCCAAGTGTAATCAAGTACTCTTCTAACTATGCAGATATATTTGTTGCAGATAATGCCTCAACAGATGATTCCATAAAATTATTGGAAAGCAAATTCCCTGAAATAAAAATCATTGCATTGAACAAGAACTTCGGTTTTGCGGAAGGTTATAATCAAGCATTAAAAGAAATTGAAGCAGAATACTTTCTTTTATTAAATTCAGATGTTAGGGTGACTGACAATTGGCTTGTTCCACTTATAGATTATATGGACAAACATCCTGATATTGCAGCTTGCCAACCCAAACTACTATCAATTCATCATCCTAATGAGTTTGAATATGCAGGTGCAGCAGGAGGCTTTGTGGATAAATTTGGATATCCTTTCTGTCGTGGAAGAATCTTTGATGTTATAGAAGAAGATAATGGTCAATACGATTCTATCATTGATATTATGTGGGCTACAGGCGCTTGTTTATTTATCCGATCAAAAGACTTTTGGGATGCAGGAGCCTTTGACGGACGATTCTTTGCACATAATGAAGAAATTGATCTATGTTGGAGACTTAGGCTTAAAGGAAAAAGAATCGTATGCATTCCTTATAGTAAAGTATATCATGTAGGTGGAGGCACTTTACCAAAGAAAAATCCAATGAAAACTTTTCTAAACTTCCGCAACAATCTCACTATGCTCTATAAGAATCTACCAGATAAAGAGCTTAAACAAGTTATGCGAGTCCGCTACTTTCTTGATTATCTTGCTGCGTGGCAAACTCTTATCTTCAACAGGAATATCGATGATTTCAAGGCAATCTATAAAGCCCGAAAAGCTTTTAAGAAATGGCGATATGACTTTGATGAAGATAGAAAGTCTATACAACAGCAAAGAGTTAACAAACAAATTAACGAACGAAAAAACTTCTCTATCCTCTCCCAATTCTACATTCATGGTCGTAGAACATACAATACCATCATGGATTTTTGCAAATAACATCAACGCGGATTGGATGAGCTAAAAGTTCTTTCCATCTTCTTAAATATGAAAACCAACTCTGAGCCTGGTGGAAGCCATAAGACTCCTTATCACTGGAATAAGTAAGATAATATCTCAAATATCCATTCTGAGGTGCTATAATAAAAGCGTCATTCAAACTATCACAAGGCATCTCTTGACACAAATATTCATCAGGAACAAATATCCCCATTCCTAACGTTTGAGCATGAGCCATAATCGAATCTGTTGGATTACAACTTTTCCCCCAATTGCCTCGTAATCCTTCATGATCAGAGTATTCCTTTCCATTCAAGAGGTGTTGTAAACCAGTAAAAAAACGAATACTATCATTCAAAGGATTTAACCACGCCTCAAAAACAACATCTCTACATCCCGCATATAATGTAAAACGTTCCTTAAGACTGATTCTGTTCTCTCCTTTCTTCCAAAGCCATCCTTTATCCGTTACTTCAACAATTGTTCGTATCGGACCTTGACATACAATACGCTGACCACGATATTCAACATCATCTAACAATTGTTCTTTACATTCTACCCATCCACGCAAAGCACCTAATCCTAAAGCATTGCCAGCCCAAAGAATATCATCTCCATACCCGTCCAATAGTTGCTGTTTATTTGGATAAAATTGTGTATCTTTAATTTCAAGACCTTTCCGTTTCTTTCCATATAAATCAAGAGTCTGGCGCTTATCAAAATATATTCTTAATGCAATCAATTTGTTTTCAAAAGCAACTCCATGATGATGCAGTAAATGGAAACTATCATCTAAATCTTTTCCAACAACAATCTGCTGAATAAATAAATCTTGTTTATTCTTCTCTTTAATCTTAGGATTCTTAAGTAATAACTCGGCATATGTATGTGGTGAATATATTTTTGGTTCACCATCCTTTTCCAAAATTACTTGAAATGAATATTTTTGTTTCTTCTTAACATTGGCAAAGAAACACAATTCATCATTTATGCCATCCTCATCAAGATCATCAAGTTGCGAAGGAAGCTCTGTATTATCAGAATAAACAATGCTCCTTGTTACTGAAGGATAGTCCTTCAGCGAAACAATTACAGGATAATCACCATCATAATCAAGCTTTGGACATGTGACCAACACTGTCAATGTATCAATAGATGGTTTACTCATACTCTCCAAACTTATAAATAAGTTTAGAACAATGAATAATAATAATCTTTTATTTGAGGGAACAAAGGCTAAACTAATCATGTAACAAAAATAAATATTTTTTTATTGATAAGTATTCCTTTTTATGAATTTTAGCTTAAAACTAACTTTTTACATCCTTAATTTTAAGTTTTTTAGCAAAACATTTGCTCTTGAAAATAAAAATTAGTATTTTTGCTTTGAAAACAAAAATCACCAAAACTTTTGAAAAAGATATACTATATATTATTTGCAGTAATGATGCTTTGTATAGCTTGTGAAATCAAGCTAAAGCCCAACGATAATGCACAGAGCAAAATAGAAGTTGTGCGTTATGATCGTCTGCAAAGTCGTTATCTTACAACAGGTGATTTCTCTGCTCTGCAAGAAATGAACACAGAGTATGCCATAGAGACTCGAACATTAATTGAAAATGTGCTTAAACTTGGTGCTGTTTATGAGCCAGATATTAATAGTAGATTCCTAAACTTCTATCAAGACACCTTATTACAAAGCGTTATCTCTGCTGCAGAAACTCAATATGCCAACATGGAAGACATAAATAAATCATTTACCAATGCTTTTAATAAAGCAAAAAAAACGCTTCCAGGTTTTATTGTTCCAAAAATTTATACGCAAATCGGTGCTTTTGATCAAAGTATTATTGTTGGTGACACCATCATAGGTATTTCTCTTGATAAATATTTGGGAGAAGATTATCCGGCTTATATTAAATTCTATTCAAAAGCTCAACGCAAGACAATGACGAGGGAATATATCGTTCCTGATTGCTTAAATTTCTATTTGTTAAGCTTATATCCTTCTAAAAACTTCGATAAAAAGACTCAATATGAAAAGGATATTCATATGGCACGTGTAATGTATGTTACAAACGAATTGGTTGGATACAAAGCTTTTTCTTCCCAATATATCAATCAGGTTGAAAAATATATGAATGCACATAAAGAGGTTAAACTTACTAATTTACTAAAACTTTAATACGTTAATATTGTATTCCACGAGCTGGGTACTCTTTACGAAGTCCCAACAACATTAAATTCAAAAGTATTCCTATTTCGTAATCTATGCTATTTGTAGAATAAAGATTCATTAAAGTTTCTTTATCAAGCAACATAATGTTAGAAACTTATTTTTTGTCACAAAGAAAAAAATTAGTAACTTTGCGCAAATAACAAAATAAAAAATTAAAAGACAAGCTATGCTTACACTTAAACTCATCAGTGAAGAAACTGAACGTGTGATTAAAGGCCTGGAAAAGAAGCACTTTGAAGGTGCTCGCGAGGCTGTTGAAAAAGTTTTAGAATATGACAAAATACGTCGTGAAGCCCAGCAGAAGCTTGACTCCAATAAGCAACAACAGAACCAATTAGCAAAGCAAATTGGCAGCCTGATGAAAGAAGGGAAAAAGGAAGAGGCTGAAAATATCAAAACTACTGTTGCCGACTTGAAGGCTGCTGACAAAGCACTTCAAGAGATAATGGATAAGGCACAGGCTGATATGACTCATGTCCTTCTTGACATCCCAAACATCCCAAACAAAGATGTTCCTGAAGGAAAAGACGCAAGCAGCAATGTTGTTATCAAAGAAGATTTAACCAATATGCCACAACTCGGCGATGAAGCACTTTGTCATTGGGATTTGCTTAAGAAATATAATCTTGTTGATTTCGATTTAGGTGTGAAAATAACAGGTGCTGGATTCCCCGTTTATATTGGTAAAATGGCCCGCTTTCAACGCGCACTTGAGGCATTCTTTTTAGATGAAGCACGCAAATCTGGCTATTTAGAAATACAACCTCCTTATGTGGTTAATGAAGCTTCAGGCTTAGGAACAGGACAGCTCCCAGACAAAGAAGGACAAATGTATCATGCCAACTTAGACAACCTTTTCCTTATTCCTACGGCTGAAGTTCCTGTCACAAATATATTCCGTGACGAGATACTTGATGAAAAGGACTTACCAATCAAGCGTTGTGCTTACTCTGCTTGTTTCCGCCGTGAAGCAGGTAGCTATGGTAAGGATGTGCGTGGTTTGAATCGTCTGCACCAATTTGACAAGGTTGAAATCGTTCGCATTGATACACCGGAACACTCTTATCAGTCATGGCACGAAATGCTTGATCATGTTGAAGGACTATTGAAGAAACTTGAATTACCTTATCACTTGTTGCTTTTATGCGGTGGAGACATGAGTTTTACTTCAAGCATTTGTGTTGACTTTGAAACCTACTCAGCTGCACAACACCGCTGGTTAGAGGTTTCTTCTGTTTCAAACTTTGAAAGCTATCAGGCGAATCGTTTGCATTGTCGCTATCGCCACTCTGAAGACAAGAAGATTGAACTCTGCCACACGCTTAATGGTTCTGCATTAGCATTACCTCGCATTGTTGCGACTATCTTAGAGAACAACCAAACTCCTCAAGGTATCCGGGTACCGAAAGTACTTGTTCCCTATTGTGGATTTGAATATCTTGATGATAAAAACGATTAATATATATAACATCAGTATTGACCGATTGAATGATTTGTCAATACTGATGTTTTCGTTTTAATTATTATTTCAACATACAAAAACATTATCTAATTTCCATGAACAAAATTATTTCAAAACAACAGTATTCAGAAAAAGTATTTTGTTTCGATATTGAGGCTCCTTTGATTGCACGGAGTCGACGGGCCGGAAACTTTGTCATCGTAAGAGTTGATAAAAATGGTGAGCGCATGCCGCTTACTATTGCAGATTCTGACAAGGTTCGAGGAACAATTAAACTTGTCGTACAAAAGGTTGGTCTATCATCGACAAAGTTTTGTAATCTCAATGAAGGTGACTTCATTGCAGATGTGGTTGGACCGCTTGGAAACCCTACTCACATTGAAAATTATGGTACGGTTATCTGTGCTGGAGGTGGTGTAGGCGTAGCCCCAATGCTACCAATCATGCGTGCATTGAAGGATGCAGGCAATCGTGTATTGGCTGTAATCGCAGGACGAAACAAAGAACTTGTCATCCTCGAAGACGAAGTAAAAGCTTCAAGTGACAAACTAATCATCATGACTGATGATGGCAGTTATGGAGAAAAAGGAGTGGTTACAATTGGCATTGAGAAGTTCATTCAACAGGAACACATTGATAAAGTATTTGCCATCGGACCTCCCATCATGATGAAGTTTTGTTGTCTTCTTACGCAAAAATATAACATTCCCACTGACGTCTCACTCAATACTATCATGGTAGATGGTACTGGTATGTGTGGCGCCTGCCGCTTAACTATCGGTGGTAAAACAAAGTTTGTATGTATTGATGGACCGGAATTCAATGGTGCTGAAGTTGATTGGGACGAGATGTTTAAGCGCATGAGCACGTTTAAAGCTGTGGAACAAGAAGACATGTCACAATTTCAGGCACATGTATGCAAAGATGAAGTTGCGCCAACTGCTAAGAATCAATCGGTAAATCCTATCCAACAACATTATCAAGAGGCACAAGTTGTAGACTTAAAAGCTAAAGATCGCATTAAGATTCCACGCGTTAGCATGCCTGAACTTGACCCTATTTATCGTGCAACGACTCGTTTAGAAGAGGTCAATCAGGGCCTTACTGCCGAAATGGCTATTCGCGAAGCACAACGATGTCTTGACTGCAAGAAGCCAACATGCGTGGAAGGATGTCCCGTTAATATAAACATTCCGGGCTTTATCAAGCAGATAGAGAAAGGTAATTTCTTAGAAGCAGCACGTGTACTCAAACAAACCTCTGCCCTACCCGCTGTTTGTGGCCGAGTTTGTCCTCAAGAAAAACAATGCGAAAGTCGCTGTATTCATCACAAAATGAAAAGCGAACCTGTCGCGATTGGTTATTTAGAGCGCTTTGCAGCTGACTTTGAACGTGAAAGTGGCCAAACAGTCTTGCCCGAACTTGCACCAAAGAATGGAATCAAGGTAGCTGTGGTAGGTTCTGGACCTTCTGGACTTAGTTTTGCCGGCGACATGATTAAAAATGGTTTTGAAGTTTATGTGTTTGAGGCTTTGCATGAGATTGGTGGGGTATTAAAATATGGAATCCCTGAATTTAGGCTCCCCAACAGAATTGTAGAGGCTGAGATTGATAATCTTCGAAAGCTAGGTGTACACTTCCAAACGGATGTCATCATCGGTAAAACCATTAGCATCGACGAACTAAAGGCTGAAGGCTTTCAAGGCATCTTTGTAGGCTCGGGTGCTGGTCTGCCAAATTTCATGGACATTCCTGGAGAGAATGCACTCAATATCATGTCGAGTAACGAATATCTCACACGTGTGAATCTCATGGATGCTGCCAATCCAAGCACAGATACTCCCATTAATTTAGGGAAAAAAGTGCTTGTTGTAGGAGGCGGAAACACAGCAATGGACTCTTGCCGCACTGCAAAGAGGTTAGGCGCTGATGTCACCTTGGTTTATCGTCGTAGTGAGGCAGAAATGCCAGCACGAATAGAAGAGGTGAAGCATGCAAAAGAAGAAGGTATTAAATTCCTGACCTTGCACAATCCAAAAGAATATCTAACGGATGAGAACGGAGCTGTTAAGGCTGCTGTGCTTGATGTCATGCAGTTAGGCGAACCAGACCAAAGTGGCCGAAGACGACCTGAAACTACAGGCGAAACAATTACGATAGAATGTGACCAAGTCATCGTTGCTGTTGGAGTTTCTCCAAATCCTTTAGTGCCTAAAAGCATCGAAGGACTGACTCTTGGGCACAAGAATACTATCGCAGTAAACGATCAGATGCAATCCAGCCGTAAAGAAATCTATGCAGGAGGAGACATTGTTCGTGGTGGTGCGACTGTTATCTTGGCTATGGGAGACGGCCGACGCGCAGCAATGAATATGAGTAAACAGCTCACAGAAGCATGAATTTACACTGCCTGACGAATAGAAAAGAACATTTCAAATTAATAAATCAGTATTCAACCAACTTCTTTATTAAAAGCAGAGAGTGTAAAGATTAGCTATAAAATCTGGAAGACGTGTTGAGATTATGTAATTTTGGCTCGGAAGAAAGGCTCCTCATCTGATCAACACGATTAAAACCATATCAGTTAGATGAGGAGCCTTGATAGTTATTTGGTAACTTTTGTTTAGCGTTCATCTTTTGGGACTTCTCAATCGTATCTTCCTTTATCGGTTATTACTATCGTTTATTTTGCAAAAATAGATATAACATCGTTACATTGCAAGTGATTTTGCACTTTCTTTTGTTTTTCTGTCGTGTGCAGAAGCATGAAAAAGTTTCATTTGGTGTTTCTGTCGTGTGCAGAAGCGTGAAAAAGTTTCATTTGGTGTTTCTGTCGTGTGCAGAAGCATGAAAAAGTTTCATTTGGTGTTTCTGTCGTGTGCAGAAGCATGAAAAAGTTTCATTTGGTGTTTCTGTCGTGTGCAGAAGCGCGAAAAAGTTTCATTTGGTGTTTCTGTCGCGTGCAGAAGAATAGAAATCCTCTTTTTTTAGGCTTTAGAAAGTCAATTTCTAACAATAAAAGAGGTTTTCAATCCTTTGTTGACGAGATTAATGAGAAAAACATATTTTTTCTTTCAAATCAAATAGTAAAATCAGAAATATTGTTTAACTTTGAGGGTGAATTCTGAAAATCAATAATTTTACAGATGGAAAAGCATAACTTTGTAACAATAGCCGATTTGAATAAGGATGATTTAATGTATCTTATTCAAATGGCGCATGAGTTCGAGCAACATCCAGACAGAGAATTATTAAAGGGAAAGGTTATTGCCACTCTTTTTTATGAACCATCGACTCGAACAAGACTTAGTTTTGAAACAGCAGCAAACCGACTCGGTGCAAGAGTGATTGGCTTTAGCGATGCAAAAGCTTCGAGTGTTTCAAAAGGAGAAACACTTAAAGACACCATCCTTATGGTGAGCAACTATGCAGACATCATCGTCATGAGGCACTACATTGAAGGAGCTGCACAATATGCGTCTGAAGTTGCCCCCGTTCCAATTGTCAATGCGGGAGATGGTGCACACATGCATCCCTCACAATGTTTGCTTGATCTCTACACCATCTATCAAACACAAGGCACTTTAGACAATTTGAATATCTATCTGGTGGGCGATCTTAAATATGGTCGTACAGTTCACTCGCTGATTATGGCCATGCGCCATTTCAATCCAACCTTCCATTTCATTGCACCAAAGGAACTTGCCATGCCGCAAGAATATAAACTCTATTGCAAGGAGAATGGAATCAAGTATGAAGAACATACTGAATTTACGGATGAAATCATTGCCGAAGCAGACATATTATATATGACTCGCGTTCAGAAAGAAAGATTTTCAGACTTAATGGAATACGAACATGTCAAGAATGTCTATATTCTAAAAGCAGAAATGCTGAAGCATGCCAAAGCGAATATGCGCATATTGCATCCACTTCCGAGAGTTAACGAAATTGCTTATGATGTGGACGATGACCCACATGCATATTATATACAACAAGCGCGCAATGGACTTTATGCACGCGAAGCGATCTTCTGTCACTGCTTAGGAATCTCGTTGGAAGATATTAAAAACGACAACACAATAATCAAATCTAAATTCTAAGATTATGGGAAAAAAGGAAATGCAAGTCTCTGCAATTGAAAAAGGAACGGTTATTGACCACATTCCTGCAGAGAAAACCTATGAGGTTGTTGATTTGTTAGGCCTAAAAAACTCTTTAGCTCCTGTTACGATTGGTTATAATCTCCCATCAAAGAAGATAGGAAAGAAAGGAATTATCAAGATAACAAATCGCTTTTTTTCTCAAGAGGAAATCAGTCGATTGAGTGTTGTTGCCCCCAAAATCGTGCTTAATATCATTAAAGATTATGAGGTAGCCGAGAAAAAAACTGTTGAATTGCCAGAAGAGCTTCGAGGAATCGTAAAATGTAACAACCCCAAATGTATTACAAATAACGAACCGATGCAAACGGTTTTCAATGTAATTGACAAGGCACAAGGAATCCTCAAATGTAGATATTGCGATAAAGAACAAGATATCAACAACATCAAACATTGTTAATGTATCTTGGAATGATACGGCTGCAGTCATAGTTAGCTTAAATAAACAGAATATATTATTGTCCATTAAAATATAATCCACAATGAAGAAAGACCAGCAACTCTTTGATTTAATTGCAAAAGAGCATCAACGCCAGCAGAAAGGAATAGAGCTTATTGCATCAGAAAACTTCGTAAGTGATGAAGTCATGGCTGCCATGGGGTCATGTTTAACAAACAAATATGCAGAAGGCTTGCCTGGAAAGCGTTATTATGGCGGCTGCCAGGTGGTTGACTTAATAGAAGATCTTGCCTGCGAAAGAGTGAAGAAACTTTTTGGAGCAGAGTTTGCGAATGTTCAACCCCATTCAGGAGCACAGGCAAATGCTGCAGTTCTATTGGCTGTTTTGAAACCAGGCGATACTTTCTTGGGACTGAATCTTGATCATGGTGGGCATCTTTCACATGGCAGTCATGTCAACACATCTGGTTTGTTATATCATCCCATTGGATATAATCTTAATAAAGAGACAGGACGGGTTGATTATGATGAGATGGAAGAACTCGCTCTCAAGCATAAATCCAAATTAATCATCGGCGGTGGCTCGGCTTATAGTCGTGAATGGGATTATGCTCGTATGCGAAAAATCGCTGATGAAATAGGAGCCTTACTCATGATAGACATGGCGCATCCAGCGGGATTGATTGCAGCTGGCTTGCTCGATAATCCTTTGAAATATGCACATATCGTCACCAGCACTACGCATAAAACTCTTAGAGGACCACGAGGTGGAATCATCTTAATGGGAAAAGACTTTGATAACCCATGGAAGCTTACAACCAAGAAGGGTGAGATTAAAAAAATGAGCACCCTACTCAATTCTGCCGTCTTCCCTGGCACGCAAGGAGGTCCGTTAGAACACGTGATAGCAGCAAAGGCTGTTGGCTTTGAAGAAAACCTTCAGGCTTCATGGAAAGAATATGCTTTACAAGTGAAAAAGAATGCTGCAACCTTGGCCAATGACTTAATACAACGAAATTTCAGCATTGTAAGTGGGGGAACTGATAACCATTCGATGCTGGTCGATCTCCGTTCTAAATACCCTGATCTGACAGGAAAGGTTGCAGAGAATGCTTTAGTTGCGGCTGATATTACAGTCAATAAGAATATGGTTCCATTTGATTCGCGCAGTGCTTTCCAGACATCAGGCATCCGACTTGGTACGGCAGCAATGACAACTCGCGGTGCAAAAGAAGATATGATGCATCTAATTGCAGAGTTGATTGAAGAGGTATTAAATCACCCTGAGGATGAACAAGTGATTAAACGAGTAAGAGAAAAGGTGAATGAAACAATGAAAGATTACCCACTTTTTGCATACTAAACCTTGTTTGAACAGATAAAAGAAACCCAAAAGTATTCCTACTTTTGGGTTCCTTTTATCTTATTATAGTTTCAAATCAATCTATAATACCGGCATCCTTCCATGTACCAACAAGCACATCAACATCTTTTCGTGCCGTGTTCTCATCCACTTCATATTCTTCGGTCAATAACTTTACTAAATCATCACACGTGAATTCTTTACCTTGAATATTCTCCCATAGATAAGCAGAAGTTTCATTCATGCTGATAATGTTACTGAAATCGATATTCGATTCGCCTTCTGCAACGATAATATATTCACCGCAAATGTTCCGAAGTTTAAATCCTTGTTTTGCTTTCATAATTAGTCAATACTCAATAAAATTAATAATCTATCATTACATTGGCCCCAAAAACCGAACCCAAACGCTTCTATAAAATCCAAGAAGATAGCGTCTGAGTGGGGACAATGCAAGCCAAATATGAGAATAAGTTCTCCACTTCCATCCCTCTATTCGTTCAAGTTTGTGACGACCTTTCCTATAGAAACCTATTACAGATGCTTTGACATCAGAAAGTGTACAATACTCATATCCTAAATTACCATCACCACGTAATGTGACATCATCATTCTGAATTGCAACAATCCGATGCAAGACATAAGCACCTGGACGTATCTCTGCCAAGACAGGGTCACCTATCTTAACCTTACCAGGCTTTGTCAACAACGCCATATCCCGTTCATCTTCTAAGAATGGACGCATACTAAAACCACGTAATGGCAATGTAACCGAATGTCCCTCCTCAAGCATTTTTATAACTTCAGGAATCAAAACACTATTTGCAAAAAGCTTTCTTACTTTATGGATATTGTTTGATGACATAACAATGCAGCCTCTTGATTAGGTTTACAATGGAGCGTAAATACAGGAGTCGATGCTATAATCTCACCGACAATATTACAGATTGAATCAGAAATATCATTATCCCATCTCATGGAAGAGCACGAAGGAAGGACTGAAGCAAAGGAAGCTACGACAGGGAGACGTTCAATGCTATTCTCTGAAGCACGAGCTATGCGGGTGATAGCACCCAAACGAGCTTTCACCTTGCGATAGCATGGTGTCTTTCCACTCCATGGACTTCCATAAATATAAGATACTCCATCAATCATTCTTATGATAGGGTTATCATCATTCATTAGATCACAACCCTCAATATAACGCAACCAAAGGCTCACCTGTGTGCTTTTACCAGTTCCACTCTTTGCAATGAATGCGTAACCATAATCTTTTTCGCGCACAAGTGAAGCATGTATCAATACGGTTTGACAATTACTACCAGCAAACGCCATTATCAACATCAATGCATTGTTTAATCCAAAGCTCTGCATATTTACATTTCCATTCAAAGCACAACTGCAATTGCGAAATGCCTTATCAGTAATGACTAACGCACATGACTTTTTATTGATGTCTTTGATCACATACTGATAACCTCCATCAGGTAATTTGTCAACAATAGTATCCCCATTTCCTGTATCGAATGTGCGGATATGGTGACGCTTTTCCTTATCAACAGCTCTTAAATCAGGATTCACGCACAAGCTAAAAAGAAGTCTATTATCTTCTACGGCATCACAAACAAAGGGCCGAAATGCAGGAAGAAGATTGAAAAGTGAGATGTTCTCATCGTGATATTCAATCTTTATAAAATGCTCCGCAATTTCAAAATAATAACTCATAGCCTGAAATACCTGATGTCAAAGATTAATTTAAAGGTTGGCGGAAGATAGTAAAACTAAAATTATTTCCGTTTACTTTTCTTCACTGGTGCCACAACCTGATTCTCATCTGGAATGACAGGTTGATACTTAAACTCATCCGTTGTAAGATATTTTACGTTATAAATTGGTTTCTTTGAGCCCTGCTTACCAGGAATAATAGCATATCTGTCTCTCAATTTCTGGAATTTCTTTTCAACGGCATCACGTTTTGTATCCCATAATGTAACGCATGTGGCATGTTCAAATCCTATTGATGCAAGATAATCCTTTAACTGATAAGAGTAACTATCGCGTCCATACAAGAACCCACTTCTATCAATAACAGCTGAATCTACCTCTTGAATATCGGTGAAATAAACTGTAGAATCATTGAATGAAGCGGCAAAACCATAAAGATACACCTTGTTATTTCCCGCAAAAGCAGTGGTGCACACAAAGAAAGCACACACTGTAACAAATAATGTTTTCAATCTCATTTACCTTTTAATTTTATTATTAATAACGCAAGAGTAAATTGTTTATTGTCCAAGATAGGCTTTTAAACTTTTATTCTTCGAGTTATTTCGTAACCTGCGTATAGCCTTCTCTTTAATCTGCCGCACACGTTCTCGCGTTAAACCAAACTTATCTCCAATCTCCTCAAGCGTCATTTCTGCTTGATTAATTCCAAAGAATGCCTCAATAATATTACGTTCTCGTTCGTTCAAAGACTTTAGAGCACTTGATATTTCATCACGTAAAGACTCCTGCACAAGTACATTATCGGCCATTTGTGCATTGGAATTTGGCAGTATATCTAAAAGACTGTTCTCCTCTCCCTCTGCAAAAGGTGCATCCACCGACACATGTTTACCATTCGATTTGATAGCATCTGCTACCTTTTCTTCTGGTATATCAACCTTCGCAGCAATCTCTTCGATGGTTGGAAAATGCTCATTCTCCTGCTCAAGCTTATTGAGAACACGCTTTATTTTGTTAACAGAACCAACTTGATTTAACGGTAATCTAACAATACGACTCTGTTCGGCTATTGCCTGAAGAATGCTTTGTCGAATCCACCATACAGCGTAAGAAATAAACTTAAACCCACGAGTTTCGTCAAACTTCTCAGCTGCTTTTATCAAACCTAAATTGCCTTCATTGATTAAATCAGGCAAACTCAGTCCCTGATTCTGATATTGTTTGGCAACAGAAACTACAAAACGAAGATTTGCGCGCGTTAGTTTCTCTAATGCACGACGATCACCACGCTTTATCTTCTGCGCCAACTCAACTTCTTCTTCAACAGAAATAAGGTCTTCATGACCTATCTCTTGCAGATATTTATCAAGCGAAGCACATTCACGATTAGTGATTGATTTTGTGATTTTCAGTTGCCTCATTAAGTGTTAAAAATCTTTCTCTTCGCAAAAATACAGTTTTTTTATATTCCATGCAAATTTTTTTTCGCTTTTATCTCTTAAAAAATGCTTTATATTTCAACTAAATAGGAACAAAAAAGATAATCAAAACATTTTCCATTATGATTTATACACATAATTAGAAAGGCCTACATTGAAACACATAACGACCTGTTGACATGATTAAACCACATGAAATAGAGTTGATAAATGTGCTTCCAAAGAAAAATAACAACCAACTTTATAGAAGAAAAACATGTAAATAAATCTTCTGAATGATAACGTTCGTTTAATGGAATTAATAAATTTGAGAAGTAAAGAAAATGAAGTTTATTAGACCATTCTAATTCAAGAAAAACAAGAAACAAGAGAACCACCCAAACAAAGTGTGTCAAATCAGTGAGTTATTTGAATCATTTTACACTGTAAAATGATAGCAAACAATCGCTAAACTCATTCAAAATACAAAAGGAAATTCAATAGATAAATTTATGGTTTAATAAAAAATAAATAATTATCTGACAATCAACAAGGAATCAAACACTATATTTACAAGTAACCATAGATATATATAATCCCATCCAAAAGAGAGAATACGAACTTTATCTCTATTATATAACAATATGACAAATATTTATAAGCAAGCAAACTTCACCCCAAAATTGATATAAATAAGAAGGGTAGGTAAACAAAGTATCATAATATACAATGTTTCCTACCCTTTTTCATCTTATAACAGATAAGGAACACCCTTCTCTGTTCTTAGAAACTATCCGAATGATAGTTAGTCTAAAGTCTTCAATTGATCTGCAACTTCGTCATTAATACGCTTTGCAAATTCCTCCATCTTCATGGTAGCTTGCTCACCTCCACCTTGTTTTCGCATAGAAACAAGGCCTTCTGCAGCTTCTTTTTCACCGACAATTACCATATATGGAATACGTTTCAACTCGTTATCACGAATCTTACGACCAATCTTTTCATTGCGATCGTCAATAACAGAACGTACGCCCACTGTATCAAAGTACTGCCCTACCTGCTTCGCATAATCATTATATTTCTCTGAAATTGGCAATATTGCCACCTGATCTGGTGTGAGCCACAATGGGAAATGACCAGCAGTGTGCTCTATTAGCACTGCAGTAAAACGTTCAAGAGAGCCGAAAGGAGCTCTATGAATCATTACAGGAGTCTTCTTTGTATTATCTTCTGCAGTATACTCTAACTTGAAACGAGCTGGTAAATTGTAATCAACCTGAATGGTACCCAGCTGCCATTTACGTCCAATAGCATCTTTAACCATGAAGTCAAGCTTAGGTCCATAGAAGGCAGCTTCACCTATCTCTTCGTGTGCAACAAGTCCTTTTTCCTTGCAAGCTTCCCGAATCGCATTTTCGCTTTCCTCCCAAATCTCGTCAGAACCAATATATTTCTCTTTGTCTTTTGGATCACGAAGAGAAATTTGTGCTTCATAGTTGTCGAAATGGAACGTCTTGAATACTTTCAAAATAATATCAATATTCGTCTCAAACTCAGATTTAACTTGATCAGGTCTAACGAATATATGCGCATCGTCTTGCGTGAAAGTACGAACTCGAGTCAATCCATGCAGCTCACCACTCTTTTCATAACGAAATACGGTTCCAAACTCTGCAATTCTTAAAGGAAGGTCTTTGTAAGAACGAGGCTTGCGTGCATAAACTTCACAATGATGAGGACAATTCATTGGTTTGAGCATATATTCCTCATCTTCTTCAGGAGTATGGATAGGTTGGAACGCATCTTTACCATAATGAGCATAGTGACCTGAAGTTACATATAGACTCTTTCCACCAATTCCAGGAGTAATAACTTCCTGATAATGATATGGACGTAAGAGGCTACGTAGTAATTCTTGAAGACGCAAACGCAATTGAGTTCCCTTCGGTAACCAAATTGGGAGTCCTTTACCTACACGGTCAGAGAACATGAAAAGTTCCATCTCTTTTCCAATCTTTCGATGGTCACGCTTCTTTGCTTCCTCTAACATTACGAGATATTCATCAAGCATTTTCTTCTTCGGAAAGCTTATACCATAGATACGAGTCATTTGTTCACGCTCGGCATCTCCACGCCAAAAGGCACCTGCTACGCTTGTTAACTTAACAGCTTTAATTGCACCTGTTGACATCAAATGAGGCCCTCTACATAGATCAGTAAAGTTACCCTGTGTATAAGTTGTTATTGTTCCGTCTTCAAGATCTTGTTCAATATGCTCACATTTATATGTCTGACCATCAGCCTTAAACTCTTTTAATGCCTCTGCTTTAGATACTTCTTTACGTACAACTGGTTCATCTTTCTTTGCCAACTCAAGCATCTTTGCTTCTATTTTAGCAAAGTCATTCTCTGAAATTACTTGTCCTTCTGCAGGCATTACATCATAAAAGAAACCATTTTCAACAGCAGGACCAAAGCCAAACTGTATCTGAGGATATAACTCTTGCAATGCTTCTGCCAAAAGATGTGCTGATGTATGCCAGAATGTTCGTTTGCCTTCCTCGTCCTCAAACTTATAAAGTGTGAAATTTGCATCTTCATTTATCGGACGATTTAGTTCTACAGTTTCACCATTAACCCCACAAGATACAACGTTGCGAGCGAGAGCCGGTGAAATACTCTCAGCGATTTGTAAACCAGTTACGCCCTGTTCATACTCACGAACAGAACCATCTGGGAACGTGATTTTAACCATACTACAAATTAGTTTTATAAATCAAATGTTATGGCAAAGTTACTTTAATTGTATGAAATGACAAAATAATGAAATACAAAAATCATTATTTATGCATAGAAATCTGTTTAATCAAAGCATAAGCATCATAGAGTCCAAGCTCGCCTGCAACACCTAAATCTCTTAAAGCCTCTGATTTATGATTCAAAGCCATATCGGTTAATCCACGATTATAATATACTTCAGCAATTTTACTATTGAGTTTAGTAGCTCTATCATAATATACCTTTGCCTTTGTATAATCTTTTAATAACGCATAAACAGTACCTAAATCATATAGTATATAAGCATTCTCTGTGTCAAGAGAGAGTGAACATTGTAAATCATCAATAATCTTTTTATAAGACAAGTCATTAGACAACGTTAAAGTTTTATTTTTTTGCATGGCCAAATTGCATACAGCACGCTGCCAATAAGCCAAAGATAAGGTTGAATCCTGTTCTAAACAAGCATCCAAATCATTCAAAGCAGCTTCATAATTATATATTGTAGAATAGGCAACTGCACGTTGTAAGAGTAACGTTGGTAAGACTGATGAATGAGAAGTGTTTTGAACTTGTGAATTTAATTGTTCTATTAACTGAAAGAAATGTTTTGTCTGATGCGCTTCAGAAGGAGAGATTCGACAAGAAATATATAATTTGGAGGAAACTGATTTGCGAAGATTGAATGCATCAACAGACTTATATGAAATCTGAAACTCACTGATTCCATTTGAATAAGACTGAAGAGATAAACCATAAAGAGGCATATAATCAAACGAGACCTCACGATTTTGAATGTATCCTCGAACCTTACTTGAATACTGAGGCGTAGATATTTCGTCGTTGAGTACTATCCATTGATCATATTTTTCAATATCAAAGTCATTCATTTTCCTTACCTGGCGCAGCTTTTCTTTACTCCAACGCTGCTGAATTCCCAAATGTTTATTCATTTGAGCCTTTAGTACTTGAAACTCATCAAGTTCGGCTTTAGCATTCATTCCTAAATGGCGATAGCATTTAGCTCGGCTGAGAAGACCAGACCAAAAATTAGGGAATTGCGCGATAACACGAGAATAATCAGCAATAGCACTACGATAGTCTCCTACTCTATCCAATAATAATGCACGATTATATCGAGCCTGAAGATTATTTGGTTCGAGTCGTAATACATAACTAAAGTCTTTGATTGCATTATTATCATCGCCTACTGTCATCCCCAAAAGTCCACGATTATAGTGTGCAAGAAAACTATTAGGATCCATCTCTATAGCCTTATTGAAGTCCTCCATTGCTTGCCGGAGCATATTCAAATTAACACGACACATGGCACGATAAGTGTAGTTATTCACCACGTTTGGAGTGTAATGGATTGCTTGACTAAATGCCTGTTCGGCCCTCTTCCAATTATTCTGTCTAAGATTCAGCCGTCCTAATATGGACCAAGAGTTACCATCATACGGATTAATCTTAAGCGTTTTTTCTACCCACTTACGTGCTTGTAAGGAGTCATTGGCACTCAAATAGGTCTCTGTCATCAATGCATAGGCGTTCGGTAAAGAAGGCCATCGCTTTAATATATAATAAAGGTCTTGACGTGTTTGTTTAATCTTATGTTGATAGAATCGGGCCAACGCACGATTAAACCAATATTCTTTATTATCAGGACTCAATTCAATTGCTTTGCCATAATCTTGATCTGCCTGTGAAAACAATCGTAGATTCATTCGATTATTAGCACGTTCACGTAACAATTCATGAACGTAAGGATTTAGTTTAATCGCATGATTAAAATCATCTTCTGCTCCAGTATAATCTCCTAAACTTTGCTTTGCGATACCCCGATAAAACCAAGCTTTATAAAGATAAGGTCTGTTAGATATGATATTATTACAATACTGAATGACTACAACATAATCTTTATTGTCCAAAGCTGTAGCACTAACATCAAGTAAACGTTCAGTATTATACTGTGAATATCCAGGAATACACACAATAAATATGAATGCAAATAATATCAACAGACGCTTATGCATTTACAATTTTATTTATGTGCCACCTTAGTTCGGTAAGCACAACGGAACTTACCCTTTAACATCGCTTTAAGTTTACTATAAATCATCTGTTTACGCAAAGGCGGAATACGATCTATAAACATCTTCCCTTCAAGATGATCAAATTCATGCTGCATCACACGAGCCAAATAACCTTCAACCCATTCATCATGTTCTACAAAATCTTCATCTTGATATTTTACATGAATTCGAGTTGGACGAGTAACTTTTTCAGATAACCCTGGCAAGGAAAGACAACCTTCTTCCAGTGTCTCTTTTGGTGAATCATCGTCAACTTCAAGGATATGCGCATTTATAAAAGCCTTTCTAAAGCCTTTATATTCTGGGAAATCATCACTTAATACATCAAGATCAATAACAACAACTCGAATATCTTTCCCAATTTGTGGGGCTGCTAAACCAACACCATTACTTGCCTCCATCGACTCAAACATATCTGATATTAGTTCTTTTAGTTGAGGATAATCAGGAGAAATGTCTTGGGCCACCTTCCTCAATACAGGCTGACCATATATATATATAGGTAATATCATTAATTAATCTTTTTGTCTATATAACATGGAACGTTTATACTGCATGAAGTCTTGCAAGATAATTGTTGCAGAAATCTCATCTACTAAGCCTTTCCTTTCTCTTCTTGCTTTCTTCTTTATACCACTATCTAAAACAACTTTATGGGCAATAACTGAGGTAAAACGTTCATCATAATATTCTATAGGAACTTTAGGCATGAGCTTACGCCATCGATTTACAAACTGTTCTACACGTGCTAGGTTCTCACTTGGGGTACCATCTGGCTTAACAGGCCGGCCTATAACTATCAACTCAACAGTTTCTTTTGCAATGTAGTCCTTAAGAAAATCAATCAATATTGACGTAGAAACAGTGGCTAATCCATTTGCAATAATTTGCAAAGAATCAGTCACTGCCAATCCCGTACGCTTTTTACCGTAATCTATAGAAAGTATACGCGCCATATAAATAGGTAATTCTCCAAAGAGAACTACAATTTATTATTTCTTAAATAGCAACCATGCATCAGCATATCTACTACGCAAAGCATCACGACTTCTTACCGCATCAGCTTTACTATTGAAAGAAGATGCAACAACTCGATACATGCTTCTTTCACTATTAAACACGATAGAAGCATCATATCCAGCACCCTTCAATGTTCTTTGCAGCCCTTCTGCATTAGCTTTCAAAGAGAAAGAACCAACAACAACACCAAAGCTCTTCACCTCAGGACCACTTACTACTGAGAAATTCTCTTGACGAACAACTGCATTATCAACATTATCCATAACAGTAGCTTCATTTGCTGACTTCTGTTCGAGAGGCGTTACAACCGGTGAAGTCGTTTCTGCTTCGTTTTGTTGTGATGCTTCTTGCGCTTTAGCTTTATCATACATTTTCCTATAAGCACTCTCACTTGACTTACAGCTTGTAAATGCTAAAGCTGCACTGAAACTTATACATAATACTAAAGTTTTTTTCATAATCCTCTTATTTATTAGAAATTAGACTTATTTTTCCTCATGCGAAAATATAAAATATATCACAAATACGCGAGACTTTTGTGCATAAAGTTTGTTAAATCAAACAAATCATCAATAATTAATAAAAATTGACAACGCTTTTCTTGTTCAATCAACAAACTTTCTCTATATTTGCGTATGTATTCAAGATGTTATTCAAAATACTTCAAGAAACATTTTACAATTGTATAATTTAATTTTAAGATTATGAAGACTTTAGGTTACATTGGAGCTTTCTTAGGTGGCGCAATTGCAGGTGCTGCATTAGGTCTATTAATGGCTCCGGAAAAAGGTACTGACACACGCTCAAAGATTACAGATGCTGTAGATGATTTCTGCAAAAGACATAACATAAAACTTACACGCAAAGAGGTAGATGACTTGATTGATGACATCAAAGATATCGCACCTGATGCTGTAGCAGAATAAGATATGTTCTCAAACGACAGAAATATTGAGACTATAGGGCAACTCGTTGAGGTGCTAAAACATTACATCGAGCTTCAAAAAGAATCTATGAAGCTTGATGTAGTGGAAAAAATTGTGCACCTTATTACAGCAGTTACAATCTCTGCTATAATCGTTGTATTAGTAATACTGGCCCTTATCTATCTCAGTTTTGCAGCCGCTTTTCTTTTAAGTAGCTGCGTAGGCACCGTTGCAGCATTCTCCATTGTTGGATGTTGCTATCTATTTATGCTTATCCTTTGCGTCATTTTCAGACATCAATGGATAGAAAAACCATTAGTTCGCTTCTTAGCTCAACTCTTTTTTAGCAAGTAATTTATGGAAACAATCAAAGAATGTCAATCACTTAACGATATAAAATTACGTAAAGAGATTATACGTAATGCTATATTAGAGGATGAAAAAAAATAGGAATACTATGGCATAGCCTATTCAAACCATCCGACATCTTTGACAGAAACTCTTCACCATCAAAAAGAATCACAAGCTTCATTAATACAGGAGCAGGCATAATTGATGGTGCAATCTTAGGCTGGAAGCTTTATAGGAAGTTTAGACGATAATCGTTTCTCCGTCAAAACCAAGTTGAATTCCTGAAGGAAGTAATAGGTTTGCCTTTGCATGTAGGCCTATTTCGTGTGTCATATGAATGAGAATCACTCTCTTAACCCCTAACTTTCTTGCGAAAGAAATGGCATCATCCACCAATTGATGACTATGATGTTCGCGTTTCCATCGCAATGCATTAATGACCAAAACACTAATCCCTGATAGATATTCAAGTTCCTTTTCTTCTATATTTTTCATGTCAGTGATATAAGCAAGTTTACCTATCCTATATCCCAAGATTGGTAATTTATCATGCATTACCGTTATCGGCATAACCTCAATATCACCAATACTAAATCTAACATGAGGTTTGATCTCATGTAAAATAAGCCTTGGTACTCCAGGATATAAATCTCCTTTCTCCGGAAAACAATACGGCATATTATGTTTTAAGCCATTAACGACATCAGTATTTGAATAGATATTGATATCTCCGAAACGACAAAAAGGTCTTAAATCGTCTATTCCTCCAACATGATCATAATGAATATGTGTTAACAGAACAGCATCAATTTTACGAAAAGGCTGTGCCAACATCTGCATTCTAAAGTCTGGTCCACAATCAATCAGAATTCGTGTTGAAGCAGTTTCTATTAAAGCTGAGGTTCGAAATCTATGATCATGAGGATTATTACTTTTGCAAACTTCACAATTACAACCTAAAACAGGAACTCCTTGTGATGTACCTGTGCCCAAAAGAGTTACTTTCATCGAATATTAACCTCAGGATTAATCCATATACCAAAGCGTTTTTGCACATCACGCTGAATGGTCTCACATAATGTTACAATATCTTTTCCCGTGGCTCCCCCAAGGTTTATCAACACCAAAGCTTGTTTGTCATGGACAGCAGCCTTTCCCAAAGCCTTACCTTTCCAACCGCATTGTTCTATCATCCAACCCGCCGGAATTTTATATTCATTTTGCGATACTCGATAAAAAGGCATTTGTGGATAATCAGAAAGCAACTGTTTGTATTTCTTTTCATCTACAATTGGATTCATAAAGAAACTTCCTGCATTCCCCGTCACCTTTGGATCAGGTAGCTTTTCTTGACGAATCTCAATAATAATATTACGCAATTGTTCTGCAGTTGGCTTCTCTATTTGCTTCTCTACAAGCTTGATCTTAATATTCCCATAATCTAAATGCGGTTCAAAAAGACTTGAGAGTCGATATGTAACAGCTGTAATGAGATACTTATCTCTCCATTCATGCTTGAATTTACTCTGCCTATAACCATACTGACAATCTTCATTTGAAAAACAAATGAGTTTCCCTGACTCTATTTCTACAGCTTCAATCGAATGTATAAAGTCTTTTATCTCAACACCATAAGCACCGATATTCTGAACAGCACTGGCCCCTACTTCGCCAGGAATAAGTGATAAGTTCTCTAAACCATAGTATCTATGCGCAACAGCATAAGCCACTATGTTATCAAAAAGCTCTCCAGAACCACAACGAAGGAAATAATCATTGCCTGTCTGTTTAACTTCAATACCATGTATAGCCGAATGAATAACTGTTCCAGAATAATCACCTTTTAATAAAAGATTACTCCCTGCACCTATTATTAATAATGGCCTATCCTCTTCATTCAATTGAGAAACTAAGTCAACAGCCTCTTGAATAGAAGAATATTCCAGAAACCTTTTACAAGAAGCAGCTATTCCAAACGTATTATGTTCTAATAAACCATAATCCCTTATATCTTTCATAACAGACTCCTTACATTGAAAGTTTAGTCAACATCCATTTTCCTTTATGGCGCTTAAATGTCAACTCTGTTTCCAATCCATTTGCAATTCCTCGCATAACAAAAATCTTTTGGTCACTCTCCGTGTACTTCTGACCATATATAATATTATATATCAAGCCATGAGGAAGCTGTGGTGCGAAAGAAGGCCATTGCTCTGGGAGTAACGTTCCAGATGTTGTCGTAAAATCATTATCAGGATCTGGGCCAACAAAAATTAAAGGATCATGAACACTCTTCACCTGGAATGCAGAATCAACAGCAAAACGTTGATAAAACTTCAAGAATGAAGCATTAGAGTTTTGATACATATGTTTATAGTTGATTGAAGTCAACATCCACTCACCATTGATGCGATTAAAAAGATATTGTTTAACGTTTTTCGTCTTAAAATATATTTTTTCAACAACAACATGGCTAATAGTTGTATCCTTAACTACATGCATTTGTTTGATATTATCAAAGATTAAAGTATAGAAATCCTGCCTCATGAAGAAGTTATCTATCTTCCATTCATTCTTTGCAATCGTTTTAATGACTTTCCCATCTGTATATACTGGCAAAGGAAAATGAATTCGTTTACGTTGTAGTTTCCTATTTGCTGCAAAGTTAAAAAAGAAGTCATCAAAAAGTTCATCGGCAGCTTTTGGCATAGGTTGTTCTATCATTAAAGCTTCCATTGTATCAGCAGATGTTGAGTCTTTCTGCATAGAATCAATCGTAGTACTATCCGTTGGAGATGCTTTTTTGTCTGTACATCCCGTGGTAGTAATACAAGCTGTTATCACAACAAATATAAAAACAAAAGCTAAAGTAAACCTTCTCATACCTATTTTAATTATGTCTAAATTTGTTAAATTACAAATTCAATGCAAAAATACAACTTTATTTCGATTATAACAACAAACAAAGATAAAAATAAAAAGCAAGTACAAAAATATCATTTTGCACTTTTTTTTTCCCAATAAAATACGTAACTTTGCGCTGTGTTGAATGAATTAAAAACGTTTTTAACAAGTATATGCTTTTAGAGAAAATAGAAGAACTTCTCAAAGAAGTTAGCAATTTGTCTGCAAAGAATGCAGAAGATGTTGAGCAATTGCGATTAAAATATCTCAGTAAGAAGGGAGAAATTAATGCTCTTATGGCTGATTTTCGCAATGTTGCAGCTGATGAAAAGAAGAATATCGGTATTAAAATTAATGAGTTAAAGAAGACTGTTACCGATAAAATCAATAGTTTGAGAGAACAACTTGACGAAAATCAGACTGAAGGGGCTGACATTGACCTAACAAGAACAGCCTACCCTATTCGCTTAGGGACACGACATCCTCTAACAATTGTTACGAATAAAATTATTGATATCTTTCAACGCATGGGCTTTGTCATGGCAGATGGCCCTGAAATTGATGATGATAAGCATGTATTTACCATGTTAAATTTCGCCGCAGATCATCCTGCACGCGACATGCAAGACACTTTCTTCATCGAACAAAGTGATCCGAATGATGTAACAAAGAACATTCTGTTGCGTTCCCATACTTCTGGAGATCAGTCACACTTTATGGAGACTCACAAGCCTCCTTTCCGTATTCTTTGTCCAGGACGTGTATATAGAAATGAAGCTATCAGCGCTCGTGCGCATTGTTTCTTCCATCAAGTTGAAGGATTGTATGTTGATAAAAATGTCAGCTTTACAGACCTTAAACAAGTTCTTCTCACCTTCGCTCGTGAGATGTTTGGGCCAGAAACCAAGATTCGTCTACGCCCAAGCTACTTCCCTTTTACTGAACCAAGTGCAGAAATGGATATCTCTTGCCATATCTGTGGAGGAAAAGGGTGCAGCTTCTGCAAACAAACAGGTTGGGTAGAAATCTTAGGTTGTGGAATGGTTGACCCCAATGTACTTGAAGCTTGTGGAATAGACAGTAAAGAATATACAGGATATGCCTTTGGAATGGGAGTTGAACGAATAACCAATCTCAAATATCGGGTGAGTGATCTAAGGCTATTCTCTGAGAATGATACACGTTTCTTAAAAGAATTTGAAACTGTACATTAACATAGAAATTAGGTATTTGACAGAATATTGTCAAACACTATAAGACATAATATAAAAGAATAATCCTCATCAAAGGGTTATTCTTTTTTATGATTCCATGAATCTAAACGGATAGAATATGTCAAAAGAATGATGCTTTGAAAACTAATAATGCACAAAAATACAACCATTAATACCAATAAATAATCCACACTTTACATCAACTACATCTTATTGAAATTTTAAAACGATAGAAATTGTATAGTAAAGTAATAGCATTCACTCAGTCATTTAATAGAGATTATCATGCAATCTCAATGAGTTTATTATTTGATTCAATATAAAAAATATAACTTATTGAATTAAAGCATATTACATACATTCGCTAATTGTATAGATTAAGCGCTAAATACTCTTTGCAATAACTATGATTTATGTTTTAAAAGCCATAGTACATAGACTCTACATCATGCATCTAACACTTAGAAATCGTCTGTTTGACAATACAAAATTTATAAAAACAACATCCTACTCCAAAACAAGCAACACTTAAATGAAGAAAAATATTCGGCATATTTACTTGAAGTTAACAAAGTAAATAATACAAGGTATATCCTATAACAAATTGACTTTCCCAGTTAATAAATTAAAAAAAAGAAATGATTTTTTATATTTACCAAATCAAAATATTTAATTTTGCACAATAATGAGGCGTATGCTATCCATCATCATGCTGCTGTTTTTCCTGATGAGTGTGTCGGGAGTAAACGTGAATATTCACTATTGCGATAGTGAACTGGTAGGCATGACCGTGAATGGCATTCATTTTAAGACCGAAGCCGGACAGAAAATGGCTGATTGTTGCAACGAGAACACTGGCTGTCCGATGTGTAAACATGTCGCGCATCATTACCAGCTGCACCAGCAATTCATGCAAAGCAGCACGCCACAGGTACATCCTTTGCTCCTGGCCAACGATTGGTTTCATGGCGTAACCATCAACTTTGATTACTTATTATTTAATTTTATACCTGCAGAGGAGGGCAGCAACAGCAACGCTTATGCGTATGTTAACTCCTACTTGGGCTGCCTTTACCTTCCGTATGGCGGACTTCGGGCACCTCCTACGATGAAACGGATTTCGTTTCAACATTTATCTATGGTATAATTTGACCGAACCGAAAGTTTGATTTTCACAAGAAAAGAGACAAATCGTGCAGATACGATTGGGCGATGCTTTTCTTTTGATGAGTCTTTAGCACGGGTGAGGTCGTTAAATAACAAGTACATTCAATGCAAAAAATTATTGGATACTTTCTTCACAACCGTTTAATCACGGCGCTTGTGTTGATATTAATTATAATAGGTGGGCTGTCTACTGTCCCCTTTAACTGGCATAGCGGTCTCATTCCACGCAATCCTGTGGCTGTAGATGCTATCCCTGACATCGGTGATAACCAACAGATTATCGCAACAGATTGGATGGGACGCTCGCCTAAAGACATTCAAGAGCAAGTCACATACCCCCTAACAACGGCATTGTTAGGAATTCCCGGCGTCAAGACCATTCGGTCATCGTCGATGTTCGGCATGTCGTTTATCTATATTATCTTTAATGAGGATGTCGACTTTTATTGGAGCCGGTCACGCATTTTGGAAAAACTTAACTCGCTTCCTGCCGGTTTATTGCCCGAAGGAGTGAAACCAACACTCGGGCCAGATGCCACGGCATTAGGCCAAATTTATTGGTATACGCTCGAAGGACGAAACCCCAAAACGGGGAAACCTGCCGGCGGTTGGGATCCTCAGGAATTGAGAACCATTCAAGATTACTATGTAAGATACCAATTAAGTTCGGCCGAAGGGGTCAGCGAAGTGGCCTCAGTAGGTGGTTATGTGAAAGAATATCAGGTTGATCTTAATCCCGAAGCCATGCGCGCTTACGGCCTGAATCTCGTACAAGTCATGTTGGCTGTGAAGAATTCGAATATCGATGTAGGCGCGGGGACAATGGAAGTGAACCGCGCAGAATATTTGATTCGTGGCCTCGGCTACGTCAAAAAGCTGAAAGATTTGGAAGAGGCCGCCATCACAGATCGCCATGGTGTGGCCGTGAGAGTTAAGGATGTGGCTAAGGTTTCGTTTGGCCCTGGTGACAGACGTGGCGGACTTGACAAGGAAGGGCAAGAGGCTGTGGGCGGCGTTGTCGTGGCACGTAACGGCAGTAATCCCATGGAAGTTATCAACAATGTGAAAGCAAAGATTGCCGAAATGCAAGGAGGCATGCCTGAAAAAACGTTGAAAGACGGTTCTACATCACGCGTCACCGTCGTGCCTTTTTACGACCGTACCAGATTGATTAAAGAGACGATTGGCACACTCGAAAGCTCACTGATGCACGAAATCCTCATCTGTATCATTGTTGTTCTTATCCTGGTGCTCAACCTACGCGCCTCTTTCGTGATTGCAACTATGCTGCCTTTGGCGGTATTAACCACGTTTATCGTCATGAAACTCTTAGGGATTGAGGCCAATATCGTGGCACTCAGTGGTATCGCTATAGCCATTGGTGTGATGGTTGACGTAGGGGTTGTGTTCATGGAAAATGTGGTTCGTCATCTGAGTACTGCTCCCCATGCCCGCGGTAAGCAATTAGAAGCATTGATTTTGAATGCTGTTCATGAGGTTTCGGGGGCGGTTATGACGGGCATGGGCACTACGATTATCAGCTTTCTACCCGTATTTGCCATGCAGGCACAAGAGGGAAAGATGTTTCATCCGTTAGCTTTCACAAAGACTTTTGCACTATTATCGGCCCTGCTCTTAGGCATTTTAATCCTCCCGACGTTAGCTTACTGGATTTTCTCACTAAGGATTCCAAAACGATGGGCATTGAAAGTCTTCAAAAAGCGAGTGCCGCGCACTTTCAAAATCAGGCATTGGACGGTCAGCACCAACATGCTGATTATCACCATTGTGGTGCTTTTAGCTACCTATGAGCTTTCAAGTGTTTGGCTTCCTTTAGGCCCACAGAATGGAATGTTACTCAATTTACTGTTTGTTATCGTTACGGTGGGGGCTATCCTATCTATCCTTTGGCTTCTGGTGCTCAAGTATGAGCAAATCCTTCGCTGGTGTTTAAACCACCGATGGAAGTTTATGTCCATCCCCATATTGACCCTGATTGCCGGCGGAATAATTTGGACGAAGACGGGAAGTGAGTTTATGCCCACCTTAGATGAAGGCACTTTCATGCTCATGCCCACAAGTATGCCGCACAGTGGCGTTGAAGAAAACATACAGAATTGCAAGATTTTGGACCAGCGTATAAAGGCCATTCCCGAAGTAGAATCGGTTGTTGGCAAATGGGGACGTGTGGAAAGTGCTCTCGACCCGGCACCAATTCAAATGTATGAGATAACCATCAACTACAAACCTGAATACCAATTGGACGATGATGGTAAACGCATTCGCGACAAGAATGGCGACTATATACGTCTGTGGAGAGACGAGATTAAAAACGAAGACGACATTTGGAAAGAGATTGTTAAGGCCGCTAATCTCCCGGGATTGACGGGAAGTCCGAAACTACAACCCATTGCAACCCGGCAAGTGATGCTGTCAACGGGGATGAAAGCCCCTATGGGATTAAAGATATATGGTCCTGATTTGGCTTCGATTGAGCAGGCAGGCTTGCAAATGGAGAAGGCTTTGAAAGCAATACCCGACATCAACTCATCCTCTGTGTATTACGATCGTGCTGAAGGAGCACCTTATATTGAGATTCATCTCGACAGAGAAAAACTCGGACGTTATGGCATTCAAGTGGGGACTGTGCAAAGCGTTATCGAAACAGCTATCGGTGGAATGGCAGAAGGAAGCACCGTTGAAGGGCGCGAACGTTTTCCCATTCGTGTGCGTTATGCACGTGAATTGCGAGACGACCCTGAGGTGTTAAACGGAATTCTCGTTCCAACAGCCGACGGAACACAAATTCCTTTGGGCGAACTGGCAACCTTTCATTTCGTCAAAGGTGCGACGATGATTCAGAGTGAAAACACGTTTTTAGTGGGCTATGTCACGTTTGATAAGGTGGGAAATAAGGCAGAAGTGGATGTTGTTCATGCGGCTCAAAAACACATTGACGAGCTTGTAGCTCATGGAAAGATTAAACTTTCTAAGGGTGTCACGTATAAATTTACGGGCACTTACGAGCAACAGATTCATGCTGCAGAACGCCTTCAGGTGGTCATTCCTATTGCGTTGATTCTCATTTTCTTGGTCCTTTTCTTCCAATTTAAAAGCGTCACGGCCTCAATGATACACTTCTCGGGTGTTTTTGTAGCCTTTGCGGGCGGCTTTATCCTGATTTGGCTCTACGGACAAGACTGGTTTTTAAACTTCGATATCGCGGGAGTGAATATGCGAACCCTCTTTGGTATGGGGCAAATCAACCTCAGTGTTGCCGTTTGGGTAGGCTTTATCGCACTCTTTGGAGTCGCTACAGACGATGGTGTTTTGATGGGAACCTACATCCATCAGGTGTTCTTAAAACGACAACCTCATAGTCCTTTAGAGATTCGCGAGGCTGTTGTTGAAGCCGGAATGAAGCGTATTCGCCCAGCAGCAATGACCACTGCGACAACACTTATTGCGCTATTGCCCGTGCTTTCATCCACAGGAAAGGGCTCAGATATTATGGTTCCGATGAGCATTCCTACCTTTGGCGGCATGTTAATACAGACCATGACAATGTTTGTTGTGCCAGTTTTCCAATGCTGGTGGCGTGAATCGGCCTTGAAACGTGAACAAAAGAAAAGTATGATTGCAAACAAAAATGAGCATGAAGAATAAGATTTTATATTTCCTATGCATAGGACTATTCGCCTGCTATGGCAGTGCTTATGCGACAGGAATAGACAATAAAGAAGATAGTTTGGCCGTGTATATTGCCGAAGCAATACGCAACAATCCCGGTCTGAGGAGTGAATATCAGGCCTATCAGGCGCAAATGGCCAATGCGCAAGGTGCGGGTGTCTTGAGCGATCCACAGCTAAGTGTCGCCCTTTTCCCACAAGCGATGCACCATGTCAATGGAAAACAGCTTGCAACTATAACCATTATGCAGATGTTTCCATGGTTTGGCACACTGAAAGCAGGTCGCGAACAAATGGAATATAAAGCGCAAGAGGCCTACCAGAAGTTTCGCGAAAAAAGCTTATCGACAGCTTTCGACGTTGAGAAACAATGGTATTCCATACTCGCAACGCAAGAAAAGGTGAAAGCTGTAAAACGGAAACGCGCGCTTTTAAACGATATTAAAAAGGTGGCTATCTATCTTTATAAGAACTATACTTCAGGGCGTGACACGAAAATGAGCGACCAATTACGCCTCGATGCAGAAGAGGAGCGATTGAAAGAACAAACGGAAAGTCTTGAAACCCAACTGACTTTACAAAAACAGCAGTTCAACATCACGATGCATCGGCAGCCAAATGCAGCTTTGTCCCTACCCGATTCCATCCCATTACGGCAGATGCCCACCTTTAATTGGACAGAGATTGAACAAAACAATCCCAAACTCGCACAGTATTCGGCTATCCAAAAGGCGTTTAAATCACAAGAAGAGCAGACTAGAGCAAAAGGTATGCCCATGATAGGTGTGGGACTTCAATATATGCTCAATGGGAAAGTTGACATGCCAATGATGCCCAACATGAACGGAAAAGACATGGTGATGCCCATGGTGAGCGTCACAATCCCCATTTATCGTAAAAAGATTACGTCGGCTATCCATAGTGCACAACTCATGGAACGTAGCGCAGCCTACAATTATCAAAGTCAGTTGGATGCACTTCAAAGCACATATCTCAGCATTGAACAGCGTGCTGACGATATAAAACGCAAATTGAATCTTTATGAGAGTGAGGTGAGTTTGCTCAACAGAACGCTCGAACTGATGCAAAAAGAATATGCTACGGGGGCGACATCGCTCACCGATATTCTTCAAACGACACGCGAAAGCATCGACTACGACCTCTTAAAAGCCGAAGCCAATGCGCAATATAACACCATCACGGCGGAGGCTATCCAGCTCCTTGCACGCGATGTGAAGTAAAAGAATGTATAACCAAAAGAAGCAAAAGATGATGAAAGATTTCATAAAAAAACATATCCAGCTATCGTTTGCCGCTGCGCTGACGATAGGACTCCTATTAGGGTGGCTCCTCTTCCGCACCACTCACACAACAGATGTACACCAACATTCGGAAGGAAAAACGATGTACACCTGCTCCATGCACCCACAAGTGAGACAAGATCACCCCGGGAAATGCCCCATTTGTGGAATGGGTCTTATCCCTGTCAACGATGAAAAGCAAAGCACAACAACAACCGATTCCAATGCTGTTGTGATGAGTGATGAGGCCGTTGCATTGGCAAATATCGAGACAGAGGTTGTTGGCAGCGGAGCAACCAACAAAGAAGTGCGCCTATTCGGAAAGATATTGCCCGATCAGCGCTTAGAACAAACGCAGTCATCTTACGTGGAAGGACGCATCGAGAAACTATTGATCAATGCGCCAGGCGACCGTGTTAGTCGTGGACAAACATTGGCTGTGATCTATTCTCCGACGCTATACGCCATTGAACAAGAACTGATTGCAGCGGTGAACTTCCCTGCATCGCCCCAAAAGAAACCGCTGATTGACGCAGCTATTGAGAAGCTTAGACTGCTGAATATCACGCAAGCACAGATCAATCAGCTGATTCACACACGTAAAGCATCCCCCTACACCACACTGAAGGCTAATACTTCGGGCACTGTGATTGAAAAGAATATCAATCCAGGCGATTATGTTAAACAAGGACAAGCGTTGCTGAAGATTGCAAATCTCGGTAAGGTTTGGGCCATGTTCCAAGCGTATGAGAGCGACTTACCATTTATTCATGTTGGTGAAAAGATTCACTTTACAGCCGAAGCGATGCCTGGAAAAGTGTTCACGGGCAGCGTAAGTTTCGTCGATCCCGTGATTGACTCTTCCAGTAGAACGGCCGGTGTGCGCGTCGAAATGAATAATGCCAGTGGATGGTTTAAGCCCGAAATGACCTTGACGGGCAACATTGTGGCCAACATGAAGCAATACCACGGTGAGATTGTCGTGCCGAAGAGTGCCGTGATGTGGACAGGAAAACGAAGTATCGTCTATGTAAAAGACACGGGAGAAACACAACCTACTTTCAGATTACGACGCGTAACATTAGGTCCTTCGCTATCCAATGGCTATGTCATCACAGATGGTTTGGCCGAAGGCGAAGAGATTGTGACGAATGGAACCTTTGCTGTTGATGCCAGTGCACAGCTGGCTGGCAAAGAAAGTATGATGGATCAATAACATTATTTTATTTATTTAATATAACAAGAAAATGAAAAAAGTGATTTTAACAATGCTTGCTGTTGCAGCCATGGGCGCAACCATGCAGGCCAAAACAGTGAAAACAGAAATCCCTGTAAACGGGAAATGTAACGAAATGTGTAAGCCACGCATAGAGAAAGCGGCTAAATCAGTTTCTGGAGTTCTATCAGCTACCTGGAACCTTAAAGCGCAAAAACTCACCCTTGTGTACGACAACACCAAGACTGACACAAAGAAAGTGCAGAAAGCGGTAGCTGCTTCAGGTCACGATAGTGGTAATATAAAAGCCTCACAAGCCACTTATAATAAACTTCCTGGATGCTGCAAATATCGTAAGTAAGCAGTAAATATCAGACCAACTGGCGCATAAAGGAACGATTATCATCGGCCTCTATCCGATGGTTGGTCTGTTCTTATACCAACATTTACTATAAAATAAACACGAAATTAATAGGAAAAACAACTGAGAATCAATGTTATGACAAGACATTCTACCAATTCCTCTACCCTATCAAAATGCAAACGACAAACTTTCATCATCCATTTCATAGTTTGAAATGAATAACATTAAATTATCGTTTGCTGCATTTTACCAAACAAAATGATTCAAATTATTCGGTAAAAAGGCTCCGTTTACCACGTAAAATAATGCAGTTTGCAAAACAATCTAACCAAAACTTAAAAACACACTGATTCACAATAACTTACCATGTGATTACAAATAACATCAAGCAGGGGTGTAATCAAACTTTATACCAACGCTTAATATAATCTCTACACTCTTCCATCAACCACTTTGGAGTGCTTGTTGCACCACAGATTCCTACGGTATTAGCTCCATGAAACCATTGCATATCAATCTCATCTGCACTTTCTATCTGATAACTATTGGAGTTTACAGTTAAACATTCCTTAAAAAGCACTTTCCCATTTGAGCTCTTTTTACCAGCAACGAAAATCACAACATCATGTCTACTTGCAAAACTTGCGATGTTAGGCATACGATTTGCCACCTGTCTGCATATCGTATCAAAGCTCTTAAACTCTGCATCTGGAGAAATATGTGATTGAATATAATCGATGATATGATGAAACTCATCCAAGCTTTTCGTAGTCTGCGAATAGAGATATATACTGCGATTGAAATCAAGCTTTTTCACATCATCGAACTTTTCGATTACAATCGCCTTGCTGTTGGTCTGCCCCACTAATCCCAGAACCTCTGCATGACCATTCTTTCCGAAAATAACAATCTGACGGTTAACATACGTTTGCTGTACTAATTCATCTTCAACATCTTCGTATTGCCTCTTGATTCGTCTCTGAAGTTGCAATACAACAGGACATGTTGCATCAATAATCTCAATGTTGTTCTTACGTGCTAATGCATAAGTTTCAGGCGGTTCACCATGTGCTCTCAGCAAAACCTTCACATTATGCAATTCTCTTAATTGCTCATGATTAATCGTAATAAGACCATTTTCATGGAGTCTTTCAACCTCCATGCTATTATGTACAATGTCGCCAAGGCAGTAAAGGGTTCCCCCTTTGGCTAACTCTTCTTCGGCTTTCTTTATTGCTGTCGTTACTCCAAAGCAGAAACCACTGCCATTATCAATTTCAATCTGTAGCATTTACTTAACATGTATTTTAATAACCACCTTTCCTTTGTCAGGATCATTAGTTATCATTAGGATTCTCAATGCCCGGTTTGGCTCTTTGATTTGATCGCGAACAGCCGTTATTTTAAGCTTCGCTTGCCCATTAGGAGCAATCTTTGTCTTATTCAAGGCTATTTCTAAACCATTAGAGAACATTTGTAAGTTGCGCACTTCAAGCGTTGAATGCCCTGTATTTGTAAGTTCAATTTCTCCCTTAATTTGCTTTCTTCCATTAAAGTTTCCAAGGTTAAGACTATCTGTCGACAGCTTTAACTTAGGAGCATTTGTTATTTGTTGGGGGGTCATTTGTTGGAAAGCAGGCAGCAAAATAGTTGAAACCTGAATCTGCTTTTGCTCAGAAACCTTATCACCAGGAGCAAAACCAAGATACACATTGGTTTGTGTTAGTCCAAAATCACGTAGCTTCCGAGAGTCAAGCGAAAGCGTTGCAGTTCCCGAATGATGAGGAGCGATACGTGAAGGAGACACTTCTGCTGTAAGATAATTAGGCAAATGCATGAACACAGGCTGTGCAATCTCGTTAGAATTATTAAAGATATGAATCTTCATCGAAGGTTGATCGCCACGATTAACATCATCAAATTCAACCTCATTCACGTCAACCTTCAAATCACCAAGACTATAAGTATAGTTTCCTATGAAATCTTTTATCTCATTGACAACCACACCCTTCATTGTCAACATAACAGGTTCTTTACTTGCATTGCTATAAATAGCCACCTGTTTATAGAAGTTTCCAAGTGTTTGTGCATTGTAAATAGCGCTCACAGTAAACTCCTTTCCAGCGTTAACAACCTCTGGGAATGACACTGTTGTACATCCGCAACTGGTCTTAACCTCCTTTATTCGTAAGGTTTTTAAGCTTTTATTCTTTAGTATAAACTCTGCTTTTACAGGCTGTTTGAAGAGCACTTGCCCTACATTTACAACCGGTTGATCAGTATTAATGCGTTGTGCTTGTGCAGAAAGTGTAGCACATAATAACATGCTTCCTATCAAGATATTACTTTTCATTATTCAATTTAATTGCTTTATCATGTCCACTAAACTCAGGACTATACGTGCATCGTGCAGTACAAATGCCACTCATATAAGCGCCTTCGCGGTCAATATAATATTCTGTTTCTATCACATGAGTTCCTTTTGAAAGACAATCGAAGTAGTAATTTGTAGTGTAATCTCCAGGAGAATAATAGTATTGCCAGTTGAAACCACTCATTTGATCAACAGGTTCAAGGCATGCCGGACGCTTATCTACTACTTCTACAAAGTCATAATCACGGTCTGCTTTAAGTGTAATGCGCACTCTTAGCTTGTCACCCACTTTGAATTTGTCTGTTGTTACAACCTTTCCATCGGCATCTATGAGCTGACGAGTTACACTAAGTTGGGTAGATTGTTGACTAACATCTTTGATATCCTGATCATATCCAGCATAAACAGCCCCCCAACTAATATTGTTTGAAGTCTTTTCGACTGTTAAAACACCAAATCTTTTACCTGTCTTTTCAGCCTCAACCATAGCACGTCCTACAGAAGTTTCTTTTGTTTTAAGCTCTGTACCATTAAGTTTCAACACCGTATTAGCACCATAGTTCGTAAGACTTTCCTTTGTTTGCCCTTGCATAAAGGCATAAATAGCATTGACAGCGTTAATCGGAGTGTCCCAACTTTGAGTGCGCTTGCTTTGCAACAACCATCGTTGCATTTCACTAACTGTCTTTTTATCTTCAGGAGTTACCATCTTTATAGCTTCTATTGCAGCCACTTCAGTCGGTATTCGATAATCAAACCAAGAATAAGAAGCACGTTTTGTATCAAAATAACGGCCCATTTCATCCGTATAAACCATATATTGCTTAAGACTTTCAAGGTGTTCTTTCGCCAACTTCACATTACCATTACGCGCCAAAATAACACTCATCATTGCCTTACCATATATAGTAAACAAGGTAGGACGTTTCTCTACAAGTCCTAAAAGATATTTATTATCAGGGTGATTTAGTCCTTCTTTGCGCATAGCACAAATGTAAAGATACTGCATATCTGCTTCAGAAGGTAGCAAATTATCACATTTCTTAGCCTCTAAATGCTCAAGAACTTCGACATGTTTACTTACCTCTCCTGCCATAAACTTCATGCTGCTGGTCAACAATTTCTTTGTAGATGTCTGCTCACCTAACATCATATTTAGACGTTGAAGCATTTCAGTTACTGCCACTGTTACATAGAAAGAACCTCGCATTCCAGGCCACCATGCAAACGAACCATCAGCAAGTTGTAATTGACGAAGCGCGAAAAGGGATTCTTCTTTATAGACATTCATCACAGATAAAGAATCATTCTGTCCTGCAATCTGCATCAAGTGAGCCGACAAACAGTTTGCATAATATTTGGCAGCAAGGCCGATAGCATCCTTTGTTGAAGCGTGAGCAATCGTTGGAAGAGCCTCAACCATCATCCAAGCAGGGTTATTTGTATAGGTAACCTTTAACTTATTGTCATTCTTCTTAACAGGGAACAGCTTATCAACAGCTATCGTTTCAGTTTCTAGTTCATATTGACTGAAAGCCAAAGTCGTTACGATATGTTCCTTATCTGAAAGGATTGGCAGCAAGTGTTGTTCTCCATCACTGAATGATTCTCCATTAACAGTCATGCGACAAACTACAGCATCAAGGTCATAACCCATCGAACGAAGTTGTGAAGGAACGAAAGTGAAGTCACAATTTGAAGTTGAATTAGCTGCAAGCGTTATCTTTTTAGATGAAGATAACAATTGTTTCTCAGTCTTAGGATCAAGTATTTGCATTTCAACTTGTGCTGTTTGAGCAACATTTGTAGTATTAACAATGCGATTGGATAACACAGATTCGTCTCCCATTCGAATAAAACGAGGCATATTCGGCATAATCATTACGCTCTTCTTTGCTACAGTTATAGCTTCAACCAGCGCATTATTCATGTGTTTATCATGTGCAAGCCCCATGAAACGCCATGTTGTTACACTCTCCGGTAACGTGAATTTTATACTCACATTGCCTTTATTGTCTGTCTGAAGTGCAGGGAAGAAGAACGCTGTTTCATTGAAATTCTTACGTAATGGGACCTGCTCCTGCTTCGGTTTTGGCACTTCTGTGCGAGTCTTTGACCCTGAATAAGATAATGTAACAACCTCATGGAGTTCGGGAATTCTTGACCCATACAGAGAGCTTTCAGCTGAATCATAAACCTTATTGCTTCCAGTTGCCATGCTCTTCTGTACCATTGCCACTGCTCCCTGTACCATACCAGCAAGTCGAATACCATCATTCAACACGTAATGTGTAAAGTCAAAGGGACGCACATAGAGTTGTTTCAGTGGCATTTCTCCATAAAGACTCTGCGTTGAAAACCTGTTTCCAGACCATTGAAAGTAAGGAAGTGACCAGCGAAAATCTACAAATAAGTTCCACCGATGACTATAAATGTCATCAAGACTCATGTCATACATTGTTGCCATGAGTTGCGAACGGGCTGGTTTTCCGTCTTTATCTGTAATCTGAAGTGTCCAAGTTTCTTGCTGACCCGGTGTGAGTTTATCACGGAAAGTAATCCACTTGGTATTTAGTTTCAACACTGGAATCGGCCGCTCTATCTTGACATTATGTACAAAGAGCTCACCATCTTTCACCCAAGCATAAGCTAATCTAATACCATCATGATACTCTTCTTTATATTTAAAAGTACGAGTTCTCAACTCATCATTAATGACAAAGCTTCCATTCTCAAGTATTTTGCTTCCTGAAAGAATAGTATAATATACCTTGACATCTTTCAAACTTGAACCTAACTGCACATAAATAGGCTTTCCATCTTCCTTGAAAGATTTACCGCTTACATAAAACCAATCTTTCATTTCGGCTGCAGGCTTCTTGTCTTTCAACGAGAAAACTGTGAATGAACGACGCAAAGTATCTTCATTACAAATGGCTTCCAAGAGATGAACTCCCGTCTTAAACTTCTGAAGATTCAATGCAATTGGCTCATTTGTATTGGCTTGATAGGTTGTATTATCTATCTTATAATTTACTTTTCCAGCAATATTTTCACTTTGAAGATTCTTATATTCAAAAGCAAAATGCAACATACTATCACGCTCTATGCGTTCTGGTATTTGACAATTAAAATAACTTGAGCGATTACTTAGTAATATATTTGTTATACCTTCATGACTTTCTCCCGCACCATCTGTTACAGTTGCACTCACTTCTACAAAGTAATAACGTGGTAGATTATTATTTGTTTCAGGCATAATAAGCTTTACAGGCACACTGAATTGTCCCGATTCATCTGTCTTAATCGTATCACTACCAAGCGTCATTTGCGACTCATTAGTAGCTCGCCACCATGTCCAAAGTGGACGACGCGTAACCGTATACACCACTTTTGCATGCTGAACAGGAGCGCCTACATAGGTTTTGGCTTTTCCCTCTACGTGGATAGTATCCCCATTCTGATATGCTTTTTTGTATGGAGTGAAATCAACCGTGAATGTAGGACGCTTATATTCTTCTACATGAAACGCTATTTCATCATCCTCATTGGCTTCAATTGAAAATGCACCAGTCTTGCATGATTTAGGAAGATCAAACGTTGCAGAAGCCGTTCCAAATTCATCGGTGACGACTTTCTTCGTTGCTATCTCATTATCATCAACGTCATTAAGAACCAAAGTAACACTATCAGCTACATTGACTGTAGCTTTCTTCGTACGACTATCGGTCTTATAGTTGATTAAACTCACTTTTACTTGCTGACCAGGTCGGTAAAGACTTCTATCAGTATAAAGCTGAATATGATCCTCTATGAAATCATCTTCATCTTCTTTTGTATATTCGTCTCCCGCAGAATAGTAAGAACCAGGACTTGTACTCAAACAAAACTTATCATCAGATGTGTAAGCTTGATAATAAATACCATAAGCATCTTTCACTTGTTTGAAAGTAACCTCACCCTGTTTATCAGTAAGAAGTGTAGTAGTATGTTTAGGTTCCTTAGATTTTAGAACACGATACTGCACATTAATCTTTGCATTCGGAATGGGCTTTCCTGTTGTAGCACTCAGCACTATAAGTTTACTTTTTTCTTCAGGAAGTTGCTCTTGCAACAAATATATATCTGAAATATGCAGCAAAGCACGTTTTGGCGTGATTTCTTTATTGTCAGTTGAGAACTCAATGAGATATACTCCTTTTTGTAAAGGAGCTATTCTCATCGAATCACTACTCACTTGATATGCAGGAAGTCCTACATAACGATGTGTCAACGATACAGCAGTTGGAGCCAATAATAACTTTCCTAATTTATCAAAATCATACGTTCCATTCTGATTAGGCAATACACATTCGCGTACATTCAAGCGTGTTACCGTCATCGTTAGACTTTGAATATTTGTCAGTTGACGAATTCTTACGATGATTTCTTTGTTTGGCAACTGCACAGAAGGACCGAAATCAGCAATAAAACTCGGTAGTGTTAGTCGGCTTTGCGCATTACGAAGGATGTTCATACGAGGCCAATTTCCCCACTTTGAGAGTGCATAGTTAAGGTAATTCATTTTCTCTACAGCCGTAACATCGTTGGCCTGATCCATAAATTCATAACGAGCGATGGCCAATTCTCCTGCAATTGGTAAGTCCTGATAACATGAAATAAGGGAGTCAAGACGCTGCAGATATTTCGAATGTTTCATCTCATTACGAGATGACTTGTGTTGTTCTTCAAGTAGTTTAAAGGCACAATAGCAGGCAGCACTACGATTATTATGTGAAGAATACCATTGATAAAGCGTGTGATAATCCCCTGCCACGATACCCAAAACATGCAAAAGATCATCATTAAAGATACGGCTATCAATGCCAGTAACCATCAACGGCGTATATTTATCAACTTTTACAGCAGCTAATAAGGCTGGCTCTTGCATCGAACGCTCAAAGAAACGTTTGCAAACAACGATTGAATCAGCATTATAAACGAAATGTGATTGATAGAGACGACCAAGCACATTGTTATAGATTGCATATACAACAGGTTCAGTTTTCTTTGTTTTTTCAGCAACAACACGTAGTCGTTCTAACTGAGGCTGCAATGAATCACCTGATAAATCCTGTAAGGTTGCAAGCTGTTCAAGTTCAGACTTAATGAGATTGCCATAGGATTTTCCTTCACGTGCCTTTGTTATAATCTCTTTAAGTACGTTTAATGCAGAACGCGGCTGATTCTTTTTTTGTAATTGTTCATAACGTTTCCACAAAGAACTATAGCTATCTGCCAACGTAACTATAGGTAAAGTGAAAAACAATACCAGTACAAATATTACCTTCTTCATAGTCTATATGATTATGGCGAGTGTAAAACGATAGTTATAAACACCACCTTTCATTTATTGCAAAGATAGTAATTTTTTTATCAGCTATACGGAAATCATCTGTTTTTTTAGCTTAAAAACATGACTACAATTAATAATTCAAAAAAGAAGTATAGGTAACTTGAGTTATGATTTGATGCAGATTACTTGATAAAATGGTACAAATGAGCGTATAAAATGACGCTCATTAAGAGATGAAATGACACAAATAACAATACGAATCCACGTTATCTTAAGTGATGATATAAATCAAACCTTTTACCAATTTGAATATCAAAACATTACAAAGCATGACTAAGCTGAATCATATTAATATTAATCAAAAGCGCTATCAGCTTCAAATTAAACATTTAAAATATTGGAATTAAAATAACAATCAAAAGAAATCAAAAGGTTTAATCATAAAAAAGGACATGCAAAATCATTATTAGCATGTCCTTTCTTTACAGATATCTTAAAACTTATCCAAAGTTATCATACATGATTGCATCTTGATCTACACCAAGACTATCAAGATAATCCGTAACAGTTTTAATGAGCATAGGAGGACCACAAAGGTAATATTCGCAGTCTTCTGGTGCATCATGATTTTTAAGATAAGTGTCACGGATGCAATTAACAGCAAAGCCTGCATAGTATTTCACACCAGCTGCATCAGCCTTTGGGTCCGGTTGATCAAGTGAAAGATGGAAATGGAAGTTAGGAAACTCCTTTTCTAACTCCCAGAAGTCCTCGAGGAAGAAGGCTTCTGACAAAGCACGTGCGCCATAGAAGAAATGCATTTCACGATCAGTGGTATGCAAAGTCTTTGTCATGTGCATGATTTGCGAACGTAAAGGAGCCATACCTGCACCACCACCAATCCATATCATCTCCTTACCCGAAGTGAAATTAGGGTGGAAATCGCCATAAGGGCCACTCATCATCACCTTATCTCCTGGTTTAAGAGAGAAGATATAAGAAGACCCTATACCTGTAGGAACATCTTGGAAACCTACTTGAGGACGTGGCAAGAAAGGCGTTGTTGCGATACGAACTGTAAGCATAATGATATCGCCTTCAGCCGGATAATTAGCCATTGAATAGGCACGAATGGTAGGTTCTGGGTTATGTGCCTTCAAAGAGAATAGGTTAAACTTCTCCCATCCACCAAGATACTCATCACCAATAAGTGCCTTATCAAAGTCTTTATTATAGTCGATACAATCATAAGCGGGGATTTTGATCTGCGCATATGAGCCAGGAATGAAGTCCATGTGCTCTCCTGGGGGCAATGCTACCTTAAATTCCTTGATAAAAGAACTAACATTTTGATTGGAAATAACAGTGCACTCCCATTCTTTAACACCCATAACACTCTCGGGAACCTTTATCTTTAAGTCTCCCTTTACCTTGCATTGGCATCCTAAACGCCAATGATCCTTTATCTGTTTTCGTGTGAAATGAGGCTTCTCTGAGTCAAGAATCTCACCACCACCCTCAAGTACTTGTAGTTTACATTGACCACAACTGGCCTTACCACCACAAGCAGAAGGTAAGAAGATTCCATTCTCATTGAGCGTTGTCATCACACTACTTCCCTGTGGTACTTCAAGGGTTTCATCTCCATTTATCTCTATTTTCACGTTACCACTTGGACTAAGATATTTCTTAGCAACAAGCAACATAACGACAAGGAGGAGTATAATGATGAGGAATACTCCAATACTTAATATAATGAATTGTTCCATATACCTTATTATATTTTAAGTCCACTGAAGACCATCATAGCCATAGCCATAAGTCCAACAGTGATAAACGTGATACCTAAACCTTGAAGGGGCTTTGGAACATCACTGTACTGAAGCTTCTCTCTAATAGCACCCATGAGCACAATCGCTAAGGTCCAGCCAAGTCCTGAACCCACAGCATAGACTATTGCATCTACAACATTGCCTATATATTGTGTGTTAGTAGGGTCCAAATTAATACGTTGCTGCATGAAAAGTGACGCTCCCATGATAGCACAGTTAACGGCAATCAAAGGCAAGAAGATACCCAAAGCAGAATAGAGCGAAGGAGAATACTTCTCAACTGTCATCTCAACAAGTTGTGTAATACCAGCAATAACTGCAATAAACAGAATAAAACTTAAATAGGAAAGGTCTACTCCATCTATCAAACAATTGAGACCAAGGACCTTTGTCTGTAATAAGTAGTCAATAGGAACCGTTACAAGCAACACGAAAGTAACCGCGATGCCAAGTCCAAAGGATGTTTTTACGTTCTTACTTACGGCAAGGAATGAGCACATGCCTAAGAAGAAAGCAAAGATCATGTTATCAACAAATATCGAACGGAAAAACAATGATATGATATGTTCCATCTTATTTCAATTTATTATTTCTCTTTATAAAAGTAAGAACGATGTATCCAAATGACACAACCCAATAGAATCAGAGCCATAGCAGGCATTGTCATCATGCCATTATTCATATATCCTGCGTCATAAACAGACTGAGGTATCAACTGGAATCCAAGCAGACTACCACGTCCTAAGAGTTCACGAACAGCACCGACAATAACTAATATCATAGCATATCCAAGTCCGTTACCTAATCCATCAAGGAAACTTGGCCATGGTTTATTCATCATTGCAAAGGCTTCGAGACGTCCCATGAGAATACAATTGGTAATAATCAGACCAACATAGACTGATAATTGAACACTGACATCATAGGCAACCGCTTTTAAAATCTGACTAACGATGGTCACTAAGGCTGCAACAACCACCAATTGAACAATGATTCGGATTCGCATTGGAATTGTTTTACGAATTAGAGCGATAATAACATTAGAGAAAGCAGTAATGATGGTTACAGCAAGTCCCATGACAATCGCCGGTTTTAGTTGTGAAGTTACAGCTAAAGCACTACATATACCAAGCACTTGAACCATGATGGGATTATCAAGATTCAATGGATTGATAAATGCTTCTTTATTTTGTTTACTAAACAAACTCATCTTTTATCTTTATTAATGAATTATTTTTGATTTATAAAAACAAGATACTTACCCAATGCTTCATGTAACATATCACGCACACCATTACTGGTTAACGTTGCACCTGTAACGGCATCAACCTGCGTAGTTGGGTCTTCAACCTTCTTTTCAACACTCAAAGCTATTGTCTTATCATCTCCGTTCTTAAACAATTTCTTGCCTTGGAACTTCTCTTGCCAAGCTTTATTGTCTTTGATTTCTGCTCCAAGACCTGCTGTTTCGCTTTCATGATTGAAATAAACTCCATATACAGTCGACTTATCTGCATTCAAAGCAATGTATCCACTAATTGGTCCCCAAAGCCCCATGCCGTATACAGGAACCACATACTTAGTCTCTCCATTAACTCTACATATATATAAAGCCAACTTACCTTCCTTATAATCCTTACTATCAAGCTTGAAACCAGCATTCTCTCCACCAGTAGTTCCCGAAAGAAGCACCTTTCCTTTTTCGTCTATTACTCTATCTGCTACAACGACTTCCTTATATTTAGCATCGGCTTGTGCATCATTTAAATCACGAATATTTAACGAATTAAGAATCTGTTTCTTCTTATCGAGTGCAACATTAGCATCTTGCATGGGCTTCAAAGCCTGGAATACAAAAGCTAAAAGGAATGCAACAATAACAACAATGATGACTGAATATATGATGGTATATGAATTTGAATTTGTCTTCATAATCTACTTCTTTATTATTGTACTTTCGAAATACGTTTCGCTCTGTGTGAAATGTTGCGTTGAACCACGCAATAATCAATCAATGGAGCTATCATATTTCCGAAGAATATAGCCAACATCATACCCTCAGGGAAGCCTGGATTCATCACACGAACAATCACTGCAAGCGCTCCAATGAAGAATCCATAGTAGTATTTTCCAGTCTCTGTGCGTGCTGATGTAACTGGATCGGTAGCCATAAATACAGCACCAAAGCAGAAACCTCCTAAGACAATATGCTCATACCATTGCATAGGCGTCAGTCCTAATGCGTGAAACAATACAGCCATTACTATTCCTCCCGCAAATACAGAGCCCATAGTTCTCCAACTTGCAATACCAGTCCACAATAGGATTACAGCCCCTATAGCTATGGCTATAACACTTGTTTCCCCAATAGATCCAGGTATAAGACCTATTATTATGTCTGCCATTGAAGCATTAGGAATAGTTCCTGATGCCAATTGTCCAAGAGGAGTAGCAGCTGTAAAAGCATCAGGCAGCGTGTTGCCCAAGCCACATATAGAACTGGTTGCTACCCACACGCGGTCTCCAGTCATCGCACTTGAATAAGAAAAGAACAAGAACATACGTGCAGCTATAGCCACATTAAAAACATTCATGCCTGTTCCACCAAAAATTTCCTTAACGAAAATAACTGAGAAAGCACACGCTAAAGCCAACATCCACAAAGGACAACCAACAGGAACTATCATTGGAATAATGATGCCTGAAACCAAATAGCCTTCTTGAATCTCTTCGCCCTTCCATTGAGCCCAAGCAAATTCAATCCCCAAACCAACTACATAGCTAACAACTATTTTGGGAAGAACAGCTAAAAAGCCAAAAAGAAACATGTCACAGAATGATGCTTCTGCCAACTTTCCAGCCGCTTCATAATTCTGATAGCCTATATTATACATTCCAAAAAGCAAAGCTGGGAGCAAAGCTATAACTACAAAACTCATGATTCGCTTTGAATCTATTGCATCATGAATGTTAGTTCCGCTCTGAGATGTTGCATTTGGAACATACAAGAACGTTTCCAAGCCTTCAAACACACTTTGAAACGCATGGAGTTTACCTCCCTTTTCAAAGTTAGGTTTAATTGTATCAAGATATCTTCTTAAACTCATAATTCTTTTATCCTTAATAATTAAGCATTCTCTTTGCGGAGCATGTCAAGACCATTGCGCACAATCTTTTGTAATTCTAACTTGGAAGAATCAACAAACTCGGCTACTGCAAAGTCGTCAGGACTTACTTCATAGATTCCCAATTGTTCCATTTTATCAATATCTTCAGCTATAATAGCTTTTATAAGATATTCACCATAGATATCCATTGGTAGCACTTTATCATATTCTCCACTCATAATCATATGACGTTCTCCCCCTTTTATTCGTGCATCGAGGTTATAAGTCTTCTTTCCCATGAGCCATGAGAAATAGCTTTTTGAAATGGAGAATAAATTCGTTCTGGGAAGAATCCATCCTAAGAACTCATTAACATCATCACCTTCTGGAATTACTGTTACCTCAGATGTATGCGCTCCAACAAAATCTTCAAGTGTTGTTTTGCGCCCTGTAAGAGGATTTCCATTAATAATTCGAACATGTTCAGTAGACTTCAACTGCCCATTGAGAACCTTAGATAAAGGGGTTCCAATAAGTATTTCAGCGTAAGAAGGATTCTTTACCTCACTACCAGCAACAGCAATCACCCTTCTTAAATCAACTTTTCCTGTATTAAATAATCGTCCAAAGAATATAACAGCAGCAGGATCTATAGTCCAAACCACCTCACCTTTATTGATTGGATCTATATGATTGACTTGAACACCCACATTACCTGCAGGACATTTGCCATCAAAAACATTGATTTCAACATCCTTTGCATTTACAAGTGCCGATGCAGTCTGATGCACAGAAAGTCCTAAATAAGTCTTTTGTATTTTAGATAATGCCGTTAATCCTGTTTGAAAATCCTTTTCATTACCCTTTAATTCCACTTCAAAGTCTGAAGCTAAAGGCATATCTCGAAAAGCAGAAACAAAGATTGCTTTCGGCATTGTATCAGGAGTCGTTGTCACAGCATAAGGCAATTGTTGGATAAAACTAAACAATCCACTCGCGAGTAAAGCTTCTTTGATTGCCCTACCATCCAACTTCTCTATATCTTTTATACCAAAATCAACGAATTGCTGCGTCTCATCAGCCTTTACCTTAACGTAAAGAACCTTACGACGATCACCTCTCACCACCGCTTTTACAGTTCCACTGATTGGTGAAGCAAATTTCATCTCTGGATATTTCTTATCCACAAACAAGGCATCCCCAGCCTTAACACAGTCGCCTTCACGCACAATAACCTTTGGCATAACACCTCCGAAACTATCAGGAACAAGTGCTATCTCAGAACTATCTATCCTTCTAATTGTTTCAAAATTGGCCTTACCTTTTAGGTTAATGTCTAAGCCCTTACGCAACTTAATTACATTTGCCATAATTATATTTATATATGAATATTCCTTTTACCTTAATATAACAGAGTAAAATAACCGATGCAAATTTAAGGAAAAATAAGCATAAAAGAAAGAAAAAAGTTCAAATAATTCTCCTATCAATCAAAATTACTGTATTTTTGCAATACAATTATATCACAGACACAAACTGAAGAAACTCAAACATATTGTCAATGCCTTAATATGGACCTTGACAGGACTATATTTTGCGCTTATAATATTGCTACATATACCAGCAATAAAGAGTTGTATTGGCACTGAAGTGAGCCATGTTCTGGCAGAGAAGATTGGCACAAAAGTTAATATTGGCTCTATAAATTTAGGTTTTTTGAATCGTGTTATCATTGATGACATCCTCATCTATGACCAAAATGGTCAAAAACTTCTAACCTCTTCACGTGCATCAGTCAAAATAGATTTGATACCACTACTTGAAGGTCGCGTCTCAATTTCATCCGCACAATTGTTTGGTGCCACAATAAAAGCCTACAAGCTTACAGCTGAATCAAACTCCAACTACCAATTTATCCTTGACTCGTTAGCATCAAAAGAATCTACTCAAAAAAGTGAACTTAACTTCCGAATTGGTTCACTTATCATTAGGAACGGACAACTAAAATACGACCAAAAAGATATAAAAGCTACTCCAAACAAATTGGACTTGAAGCATCTTAACGTATCAGATATCAGTGCGCACATTATTCTTAACGAACTAACAAACGACAGTCTTAATCTCGCAATCAAGAAACTCTCCTTCAAAGATGCTTGTGGTTTGAACCTTGTTTCACTCTCTTTGAAGTTTGAAGCAAACAGACAACAGGCACATTTGCGAAACTTTAACTTACAATTACCAGGAACCAAGCTCTATATTAAAGATGGAATAGCGAGTTATTCATTTGAATCAGATGAACTCCAACTACCTTCTTTACAGTATTCCTTAGCCCTTGAGCCCTCCGTTATACGTCCCGCAGATCTGTCTTTTATAATTCCTGAACTGCACAACTTTAAGAACAAGATTGATCTTTCGTTAGCTGTTAGTGGAACAAGTACTTCTACTCGCATCACCAATCTACGAGTTAGTGGACGCAGTATTTATCTTTCAGCAAATGGTTCTGTTAGTAATTGGCAGTCAAAAGCACGTTGGATTGCTGATATTAACAGCCTTACTATGCAGGCGGATGGCATCAAATTTATCAGTGAAAACTTAGGGCATAGAATGAACATCCCTATTGAAATTACGCGTTTAGGAAACATAAAGTTTAAGGGAAGCATTGGAGGTTATGGCAAAGATATAGCCATGAAAGGTGCACTCTATACTGATAACGGAGCTGCAAAACTAACGGTCGGCCTACATAAGAATAGTTTTAATGGACGTATTGAGACCTCCGGAATAAACTTAGGTAAGATTATAGATAACGCCCAATTAGGCATAATTGCTGCGAAACTCGATGCAAGTGGTAACGCTGAAACAGGAAATCTTAAGATAAAGGCAAACGGAAAGATTGATAGATTGGATTATAACCAATATAGTTATCACAATATCAACATCAATGGGGTTATTCAAAAACAAAACAAACAAATGAGTTTCAATGGTAAACTCAATATCAATGATCCCAATGGCAAACTACAACTTAATGGTGATTTCAGTAATATTGGACGCTATCCCAAAATGAATCTCACTGCAAGTATAGTTAAATTTAATCCTCATGCTTTAAAACTGACCAGCAAATATCCATCGACTACGTTTTCATTAGATGTCAAAGCTAACATCAGTGGACGAAACCTTAACACAGCAAATGGAATTATTGTGCTGAACAATTTTAAGATGTTGTCTCCTAACAACAATTATGAGCTCAAAGAATTAAAGCTTGAAGCTGGTCAGGAAAACCATAAACATGTTGTTACTTTGCAAAGCGATTTCGCACAAATGCAGCTCGTTGGGCACTATAGCTATGCCACTTTACCCAATAGTATTGCAAATATTATAGCCAGCAAACTCCCTACTCTTCCTGGACTTCCACACATGAAACCTACAAAAGATAATGAGTTTGTTTTGCAAGGAGAAATCAACAAAAGCGATTGGTTACAGAAATTATTTGGTGTATCATTAGATTTAGAGCAACCAGCAAAGCTTTCTGTATCTGTTAATGACCACCAACGACAGATGAATCTTAAAGCGGTTCTACCATCATTTACTTATGATGGCAATCATTTTGAACAAGGCTTTATCAGCCTTTCTTCACCTTCTGATACGCTAAAAGCAAACATTCGAGCACATAAAATCTCTGAAAATGGGAAAGGAATCTATTGGGATATACAAGCTAAAGCAGCTGACAACAAGCTGAATTCTGTGCTTACTTGGAATAATCTTAACGGCAAAAAGATTTATGGTTCCTTAGATACTGAGACCAACTTCTTTAAGAAAGAAGGTCATGATGCAGCACATATCAATGTACACTCTTCTAAGATTTTTATTGATGGAACGACATGGACTGTCCAACCTTCAGATATCATCTATCAAGCGAAAGACCTCACTATCGACCATTTTGCTATTACTCATGGTGATGAACATATTATCATTGGAGGACGTGCTACGCCGTATTTGAAAGACTCTGTTACAACAGAACTCAAGAATGTTGATATCGCATATATTCTTAATCTCGTTAATTTCCACTCAGTTGAATTTAGTGGGAAGGCAACAGGAAAAGCCAATATAGCGGCTGCTTTCGGTAAACTCGCTGCCTCAGCAAAGCTTGAAGTCAATGATTTTCGATTCGAAGAAGGTCGAATGGGCACGCTATTCGCTGATGCTAAATGGAATGAAAAGGAAGGTCAAATCGATATTGACGCGCTGGCAAAAGATACAACTTCAAACCTTCTTACAAACATATTGACGCCCATAGAGACAAAGATTACAGGCTATATATCCCCAAAGAAAGATTATATCGAACTGAATATAGGAGCTAATGGCACACGCGTTGAATTCTTAAAAACATTCTGTAGCAGCTTCATTGATCGTGCCGACGTGTTTGCAAATGGCAATATTCAAGTAGCAGGTCCACTCAGTTATATCAATCTTACGGGTGATGTTACGGCAAACGGGAGCCTACATCTCAGTGCATTAAATACCACATACACACTTAAAGACGTACATATTCACGCCATTCCCAATGAGATTCACCTTGTCAATGACACAGTAAATGACCGAGACGGCCATTTAGGAATTGTAAATGGAGTGTTATATCATCAGCATCTTACAAAGATGAGTTATGATATTCACATAGCAGCAAATAACTTATTAGCCTATGATACGCATTCATTTGGCGACAATACGTTTTATGGAACCGCTTATGCCACAGGAAAATGTGACATCCGTGGCAAAAGTGGTGAAGTCACAATAGACGTCAATGCAACAGCAAATGAAGGTAGTCAGATTGTCTATAATGTAGCCAGTCCGACTGCTATCACTAAACAAGAATTTATCCATTGGAATGATCGCGATAGCTTAATTATGCGTGCTCTTCATCCAAAAGAACAGCGACAAGAAGCACCTGAAGCTGATATTCCTTCCGACATGCACATTAATTTCTTGGTTAATGTCACCCCTGATGCCACACTGAAGCTGATTATGGATCCCTCAAGTGGCGATTATATAGCCCTAAATGGCAGTGGAGGTCTACGAGCTACCTACTATAATAAAGGCAACTTTGATCTCTATGGCAATTATCTCATCGATCATGGCATATATAAACTAACAATACAAAATGCCATAAAGAAAGACTTCCAATTTATCCCTGGAGGGTCAATTAGCTTTGGTGGTGATCCCTATGCAGCTGCTTTGAAACTCAAAGCACAATATACGGTACAAGGAGTAAGTTTGAGTGATCTCAATCTTGGACGCAGTTTCTCGAACAATAACATTCGAGTGAATTGCCTAATGGATATTACAGGAACTCCTGCTTCGCCTAAAATTGACTTTGGATTAGACCTACCAACAGTAAACAACGACGCTAAACAGATGATATTAAGTCTCATCAACAGCGAAGAAGAGATGAACCAACAAGTGATTTATCTCTTGGCTATTGGGCGATTCTATATGCAAGGTAATAACAACGCTGCAGCCGAAACAGGTCAAAGCCAAACAAGTTTAGCGATGCAAAGTTTGCTTAGTGGTACGGTAAGTCAACAGATAAACAATGTTCTCAGCAATGTTGTTAACAACTCAAACTGGAACTTTGGTGCCAATATTTCTACGGGAGATGAAGGTTGGAACAATGCAGAATATGAAGGAATACTTAGTGGTCGCCTGCTAAACAATCGCCTTTTGTTCAATGGTCAGTTTGGTTATCGGGACAATGCAAATGCAACAACAAGCTTTATTGGTGACTTTGACCTCCGTTATCTACTCTTCCCCAATGGTAACTTCGCTATACGCATGTATAATCAAACCAATGATCGCTACTTCACTCACAATAGTTTGAATACTCAAGGAATCGGACTGATTCTTAAAAAGGACTTTAATAACTTGAAAGACCTGTTTAGAAGAGAACGAAATAAGATTATCATTAATGAGACAAATAATCATAAACATCCCTAACTATAAGGTTATTGGCCATATAATTCTATAAAAATATCATGATTAAAAAACTATTCCTGACTCAACAAGACTCTTGATTGACTTGCAAATAACAGAGCAAATCATTGAAAACAACATTTTATTTGTGGTGCAAAATCTAATCAATAACAACTTAAAAAGAATGATGAAATATATCAACAAAGCACCTCTGCATTCACGACTAACTTATATTCTGTTCAGAATATGCCATAAAAAACAAGACATAGTAACTACATATATATCAAGAGTTTATGGATTTTATCAAAGAATATTGCACCGAATAGAGAATGAAACGCCCCATTTTGCTGCATAAAACCTATCAGATTATCTTCTAAAAGCAATGCTATCATTACCTCTTTTACATCAAATATAAGCATGATTAGGCAGTAATTAACTCAAAAAGCTTATGAACAAAGTAGATAAAAGCCCAAAATAAGAATCTAAACTATATTTCTCACGGCTTATATTCTCCTATATCAGACATTATTAGGAGTGTTTTTTTAAGAGATTTTCTTACAAGAATCAGTAATAATACAGCTTCGCTATACCGGACAGAAGGATACCAATACACATTCTATTATAAGTGAACGTTATCACATTTGACAGAAATACAAAAAGAAAATTATTGGAGATTACTTAGAACTCACATTTAATTCTAATGAGAAACACTTTATCTCACGCCTCAAACATGTAGGAAATAATACTGTCAAAAGACTTACCACTTGTTACGACCAATAGTCATTTGTTTAAGATCGTAATAGCTTCCGTTATATATATTGAAGTCAACATATCCTTTTATTCCAGGAAGTCGTCCTGCATCTGTATGCTGCCAAAACTTCCAAGGCCCTTTATACTCCACCTTATCTACATAATAATGTGCTATCCAATAAGGATAATCATTGAACACTGGCGCTGAAAGATAATTCTGTTTGAACTTATAGTATGTGTAGATAATAGGCTTTACATGATATTTATCCTCTACAATGTGAAGCCAAGTGAGTACATCACGCTGAAACTCTTCAACGCTCTTATCTTTTGGTTTATGCTCAATATCAAGCACAGGTGGTAAATCTCCATCATTGAGATGTACCTTATTTAAAAAGAAATGAGCTTGATCGCGCGCAGAAGACTTATTACTCCAGAAGTGATATGCACCTCGAATAAACCCATAATCGCCTGCACTTTGGTAGTTTTTATAAAAGTTTTTATCAAGCTTTCCAGCCCCTTCAGTACTTTTTATAATAATAAACCTGACGGGACATCCCTCTATCATTGCATTAGATAGACGTTCCCAATCAATATCAGCTTGGTAATGAGAGATATCGATACCATGATTTTCATAGCCATCCGGATATTTAGCATCACCATAAAGAGCTCTCCATCGGAAACCTGTTGGGCTTACAAAGAAATAATAGAAACACCAAACATAGAGTGCAACCATACCCACTGCCCCCAATATGACAGCCCATTTGGGATAACGTCGAAAGAAAGAACGACGCGAACGCCTACACCTCCGCTTACTTTTCGTATGCAAGGTTTGAGTAGTTTTCTTATTGGAGGTTCGCCTCGTACCCATGTTTATTAAGAAACATATAGGGGATAAAATCTATCTTTCAAAGATTTTATCACCCTATATGATTATTTTTGTTGTCAATCAGGATTGATTATTCCTGCTCAAGTTTCAATGTTTTGGTTGGCTGATCACACACTTCAGCTGGTCCCCAATATTGAATTGGACCAGGATAAACATATTCTGTATTCATAGCCCATTGGTCACGGTTTGCAGCAAAAGCCTTGAATGGCTTACCATCAAGTTCAACCAATGCCTTACGAATAACTGGTTTCATCTCACCATTGCGTCTTTCCATGTTCATCATCATAGTGATTGGCACACCACCAGCTCTCCATTCGTCAGTCTTTGCTGTGGTATTCTTGATGATTGCCATATAACCAGTCTTACCATTTGCAACAAGTTGAGCTGCACTTGTTCCCAAAGCATAGCAGTAATCTGCATCAAAATTAGAAGGCGCGGCACATCTACCTTCATAACCAAAGAAGTGATGTTGAGGTGCAAAAGAGCCTTTATACTTACCTTCTTTAGCCCACTTTTCAAGCTTAGCTCCTACCATTTCAGAGAGCAACTTCTCTGTTTCTATCAATGAAACCTGTACATTTCCATGAGGATCACGGTCAAGACTCAACTGACGAGCAACTCCTTCAGGAAGGGTTTCAAATGTAGCTGCATTCTCTTTTGAAAGATGTTCAAGGATATATGCCCGCTGTGCGTCTTTATCAAGGTCCTTATAATCAGAACCATGAGCAGCAAGAAGGTCGTTTAACTCTTGAATCAAGCGGCCAATAGCAGGGATAAACTCTATCAATCCCTCTGGAATTAGAACTACACCAAAGTTATTTCCTTGCTCTGCACGATGTGCAACAGCCTTAGCAATGTTTTCAACAACATCGTTTAATGTCAAGTCTTTAGCTTCTATTTCCTCAGAAATAAGACAAATATTTGGTTGGGTTTGGAGTGCACATTCAAGAGCAATATGAGATGCAGAACGTCCCATTAACTTAATGAAATGCCAATATTTGCGAGCAGAATTGCAATCGCGCTCAATGTTACCGATAAGCTCTGAATAAGTCTTTGTTGCGGTATCGAAACCAAAAGAAGTCTCAATTTGGTCATTCTTTAAGTCACCATCAATAGTCTTTGGACAACCGATAACTTGTACACCATATTTCTTTGCAGCATAATATTCTGCCAAAACACAAGCATTTGTGTTAGAGTCATCACCACCGATAATAACAATTGCCGAGATATCTAACTTGCGAATGATCTCAAGACCCTTTTCAAATTGGTCTTCCTTTTCTAACTTTGTACGACCTGAACCAATCATATCGAAGCCACCAGTATTGCGGTATTGATCAATAAAATCTGATGTTATTTCAATATATTCATGATCAACGAGACCACCAGGACCCATCAAAAAGCCATAAAGACGATTCTCTGGATTCAACTTCTTCAGTGTATCAAAGAGACCACTGATTACGTTGTGTCCACCAGGAGCTTGACCTCCTGAGAGAATAACACCCAGATTAAGTTTCTTGTTGTTGGCTTTTTCACCTGGTACGAACTCAATCAGAGGCATACCATAAGTGTTTGGGAATAACTTTTTAATTTCTTCTTGATTGTCAACACTCTTTGTTGGAGCACCCTCAACAATCTTTACTGCACCTTGAAGAGCTTTAGGTAGCTTTGGTTGATACGCAGCTCTTTCCTTTTGCAATGCACTAATTTCCATAATTTGTTAGTTTTTTATTTTTTGAATAACTAATTTTCTCCATTTGAACAGCTGCAAAAATACGGCTTTTCCATGAATTATGGAAATAAAAAAGCATAAAACGAGAATGGAACAAAACTTTTTCTGCATTATATGCACTACTTATCTTATTTTTAATTATCTTTGGCATGTAGAAATATCAAATAAGAGTAATATGGCAAATAAACGTACATTGAAAAGGTCTATCAATTATATTTGTGGAGACTTGTTTGCAGAAGTTGCAGCAACATCTTTGTATAATAAAGATGTAAAACAAGAAAATGTTGATGCATTACTAACATCTATCCTCAGAGTTCATAATGACTTTATACGCCGTGTATCTCATCCTGAGCCAGGATTAGCACCAAAAGCTTATTATAAAGCAATTATTGAAGACTTCAATAAACAAGCAATTGAGATTGTAGACCACATTCAGAATTTATAGAAAAAGAATGATTCAGGGATTCTGTAGATGGCTTTTATATAAGAAATTGGGATGGACTAAGTGTGTAACTGTGGCTCATCCTGATAAGTTTATCATCTGTTTAGCGCCACATACAAGCAATTGGGACTTTATTATCGGACAACTCTATGCTCAAGCTGAGGGTTTTAAAATTAACTTCCTAATGAAAAGAGAATGGTTTTTCTGGCCGTTGGGTGTCATTTTCAGAAGCTTAGGAGGCATTCCTGTGTGGAGATCGAAGCACACAAGCATGACAGATAACTTGGCAGAAACTGCTAAAACAAAGGACTCTTTCAAACTATGTATCACTCCAGAAGGTACGCGTTCACCAAATACTGAATGGAAAAAAGGGTTCTATTTTATTGCACTAAAGGCGGAGATTCCAATCCTCTTATATGGTGTTGACTATGAGAAAAAGAAGATAGTCTGTACAGATAGTTTCACTCCTTCAGGCAATATTGATGAAGAGATGCCTAAAATCAAAAGCTATTTCAAGGATTTTAAGGGGAAAAAGCCTGAGAATTTTGCATACTAAATAATCACTTTTATGAGAAGAATATTAGTTGCAATTGGTTTCTTTTTAACTCTATCACTGCCATCTTTGGCACAAACAACAAAGGATAATACATCTATCACAAATGCGATTGAAAGTTTTCTGTTTAATTATTGTATAGAAAAGAAACATTCTTCAGAGTCAATACACATTAATAAACTTCAGATAGATAACTCTAAAAAAACAATCAACATCTCTATAAGTAATAGCTTTGCTAATATAGAATTTACGTCCAAAGAGGTTAAAAAGATATTCAAAGGGATAAAGAAAAAACTTCCTTCATGGTATAAAGATTATCAGTTAGTTGTTCAAACGTGTGGTATTCCATTGCAATATCTTCCTGATGACAGCAAAATTCCTGATGATGAAGGGAATCGTTTTTGGGGAGATATAGAATACAATGGCCTACCTTGGACAAGCAATGTATCGCGTCCATTTAATATTTCGCATGGACTATATAACAAACATGTAACGATTTGGGCTAGTCATGGCAGCTATTATGATTCTGAAAAAGGGGTATGGAAGTGGCAACGACCAAATCTTTTCGGAACAACAGAAGACTTGTTTACTCAAACTATAGTAGTCCCCTACCTTATTCCCATGCTTCAAAATGCGGGAGCGGTTGTGTTTACACCACGTGAAAGAGACTGGCAAAACGAAGAACTAATTATAGATAATGATGTATCTAAACAACCTTCATATCTTGAAGTAAATGTAAAAGGCAATTGGGAAACAACACCCCAGAAAGGATTCTCATACCATTCTGGCACTTATGAAAATGGAGAGAATCCCTTTATTGCCGGTACTGCTCGCATGATTAAAGCGACAAAAAGTAACCGTTACTCTTTAGTTTCCTATCAACCACAATTCAACAAAGAAGGTAGATATGCCGTTTATGTCAGTTATCAAACATTAGAGAAAAGTGTTCCTGATGCTGAATATATCATATATCATAAAGGAGAAGCAACCCGCTTTAATGTTAATCAAACCATGGGTGGAGGCACATGGGTATATCTTGGAACTTTTGATTTCGCACAAGGTAATAGTCAAGACAACAGAGTTGTAATCACAAATCACTCTAAACACCATGGTATTGTCACGTCAGATGCTGTAAGATTCGGTGGCGGTATGGGCAACATTGAACGTGGAGGAATAGTTAGTGGTTATCCAAGATGCCTTGAAGGAGCACGCTATTATGCACAATGGGCGGGCGCACCTTCATCCGTTTATAATAGCAAATTGGGGCAAAATGACTATGCAGATGACATTAATTCGCGTCCTTATATGAGCAATTGGCTAGGTGGAGGATCATGTTTTGAGCCAAGCATTGAAGGCAAAAAGGTCCCTATCGAACTTTCACTTGCTGTTCATAGTGATGCTGGTTATGATAAAGATGGAGGCTTAATAGGTTCGTTAGCAATATGTACAACCAACTTTAATGAAGGCAAATTAAATGCTGGAATATCACGTTTGACATCAAAAGATTTAGCCAATCAACTCTTAAATGGATTTGATAGGGATTTACCTTCAATAGCAAATCATTGGATAAGACGATATCTATGGGATCGTAACTATTCTGAAACACGAAACCCAGAAGTACCCTCTGCTATCATCGAAACGCTTTCTCATCAAAATTTTCCAGATGTTCTTTTGGGGCAAGATCCTAACTTTAAGTTTACAATGGCACGCTCATTATATAAGACTATTACTCGTTTTATTAACGAAGGTCATGGGAATCCTACTATAATACAACCACTTGCACCTGGTAATTTCAAAATAGAATTCACGGGTATTGATAATATCAAGTTGTCATGGACACCCACTGAAGATAATTTAGAACCTTCTGCACACCCCACAGCTTATGTTGTTTACACGGCTATTGAAAACTCAGGATATGATAACGGCACTGTAGTAAAAGAACCATTCTACAATATTAAAACAGTACCTGGAGTGCAATATAGCTTTAAGATAACAGGAATCAATCGTGGAGGTGAAAGCTTTCCTACAGAAGAATTGTCTGCTTATCGCCAAGAAGGAGCATCTAAAACGATTCTTGTTGTTAATGGATTTGATCGTCTTTCAGGACCATCAGTTATAGATGATGACGAAAAACAAGGAATAGAATTAGATAAAGATCCAGGCGTTTCGTATGGATTAACTGCAGGATGGAATGGAAGACAGCTAAACTTTGACAAGGCTAAGATGGGTATTGAAGGTCCAGGAGGATTAGGATACAGTGGTAATGAACTCGCAGGAAAATTCATTATGGGGAATGATTTCTCTGCAGTAAAATCACATACAGAAGCAATTGCAAGTGCAAAAAAATATAATGTTGTGAGTTGTTCGATGCAAACATTTGAAACATCAAACATAGATCTCTCTAAATATCAAGCGATAGATCTCATTTATGGCCTGCAAAAATATAACAAATATGCATTGAAAAATTATCAAGTTCTTTCTAAAACATCACAAGATCTTTTACGGAACTATACTAAAAATCATGGTAATTTAATTGTTAGTGGCAGTTATATAGGGAGTGAGATGCAAGACAGCGAAAAAAATACATTCTTAAATGATGTTTTGAAAGCTATCTACCAGCAAAATGATTCAAGTCAAATTGGAGAACAAATTAATGGACTTGGCACAACGTTTTGCATCTATCGACAAGGTAATTCAAGGCATTATGCTGCAACATCAGTAGACAGACTATCTCCCACTATGAATGCAATCTGCGCAATGCAATATAGTGATGGCTCAAGCGCTGCAGTTGGATATCAAGGCAGTGACTATCATTGCTTCACCATAGGATTTCCACTTGAATGTATAAAATCAAATAAGGAAAGAAACGAAATCATGCGGGGTATACTTCAATATATAATGAAATAAATAAAATAACAATCTAAAACATAATACAATGTATAAAATACAAGCAAACCAATCAGGTACGCGCTCAATAGAGATCAGCGACAAACATTTAGAAACCATAGACAAATATCAACTCATGCGCAACCTTGTTGACAGCAATGGAATCATTGATGAGGTAGTACTTGATAAGCTAAAATTCAATGTTCGTTCTCTTTTAGAAAGTGAAACAGGCAATGATAAAGACCTCTTAGACTTGTGCTTGGATGTTATTTACAATCCAAATATGAAAGCCATCGGCCTTCATAATCTTGTAATGCTTTATGCAGATTGGAGAAATAAGCAAGAAAAAGTATAATAAGCTTAAATGTTATTGAACAAAATTAGCATGGTATAATTGCTCATTTTCACTTATTACAAACAATAAAAGATTGAATATAGAACAATATAAATTAACAGATTTCCTTCCAACAACCAAGAAAGAATGTGAACTTAGAGGTTGGAAGGAACTCGACATCATATTATTTTCAGGGGACGCTTATATTGATCACCCTTCTTTTGGAGCTGCCGTTGTGGGACGTTCTCTTGAGGCTGCAGGCTATCGTGTGGCTGTAGTTCCCCAACCAGATTGGCATGGTGATTACCGAGACTTTAAGAAATTAGGACGTCCACGGTTATTCTTTGGAATCTCTCCGGGCTGTATGGACTCTATGGTTAATAAATATACGGCGAACCGTAGACTACGTTCAGTGGATGAATACAGTCCTGACGGGCGACATGATTGCCGTCCGGAATACCCTACTATCGTATATTCTAAGATATTAAGAAGCCTATATCCTGATGTTCCTATAGTCTTAGGAGGAATAGAAGCATCAATGCGTCGTCTTACACATTACGATTATTGGCAAGATTGTTTGCGTCGATGCATCCTTTGTGATAGTGGGGCTGACCTTGTATTATATGGCTCAGGAACAAAATCTATCATTCAACTTTGTAAAGAGTTAGAGGCAGGATTGTCTATAAAACACATTCATCAAATTCCTCAAACAGTTTATTTAGCGAAAGAACAAGACGTTGAAGGTGGGATAACAGACAATGATATTATACTTCACTCACATGAGGAATGTCTACAAAACAAACGTGCAGAAGCCGAAAATTATCGTCATATTGAAGAAGAATCAAACAAAATTCATGCGCAAAGACTCCTACAAAAGGTTGGTGATGTTTATGCCGTCGTCAATCCTCCTTACCCTACCATGACGACAAAAGAATTGGATGAGATCTTCGATTTGCCTTATACTCGTTTACCACACCCTAAATATAAGGGGAAAAAGTTATTGGCTTATGAGATGATTAAGTTCTCTATCAATATGCATCAAGGGTGTTTTGGTGGCTGCGCTTTTTGCACAATATCAGCCCATCAGGGCAAATTTGTAGCATGTAGAAGTAAAGAAAGCATCGTCAAAGAAGCCAAGAAAGTAATCAGTATGCCTGATTTCAAAGGGTACATCTCTGATTTAGGTGGCCCATCTGCTAACATGTATGGTATGCATGGACGTAATTTAAAGGCATGTGAACATTGTAAACGTCCATCATGCATTAATCCTCAGGTATGTCCAAACCTTGATACTGATCACACAAAGCTATTGGATATTTACCATGCTGTTGACAAGTTACCTGGTCTAAAGAAGAGTTTTATTGGTAGTGGTGTACGTTATGACCTGCTATTACATAAGAGTAAAGACGAGAAAGCAAACGCTTCCGCGCAACAATATACTCGAGAACTCATTAAAAATCATGTTAGTGGACGCTTAAAAATTGCACCAGAACATACTCAAAGTGATGTTTTGAGACTAATGAGAAAGCCATCTTTCACACAATTTTATGACTTCAAAAAAGTTTTCGATCAAGTCAATAAAGAGGCTGGACTCAAACAACAAATCATCCCATACTTTATAAGTTCCCACCCAGGATGCCACGAAGAAGATATGGCTGAGCTTGCTGTTATCACTAAAGACCTTGATTTCCATTTGGAACAAGTGCAGGATTTCACCCCTACTCCAATGACTATATCAACAGAAACATGGTACACGGGCTATGACCCCTACACACTTGAGCCTGTTTATAGTGCTAAAACACCAAAAGAAAAATTAGCACAGCGACAATTCTTCTTTTGGTATAAACCCGAAGAACGAAAAAATATAGAAAGGGAACTTAAACGGATTGGACGCGAAGATTTAATCAAACGCCTATTTCCTAAAGGTGAATTTCCCAAGAGATCGTTCCAACGTGAGACAAGATATAGCAACCGTCCTGTTGGAAGTACATTTGAAAAAGTTCCAAACGACCCCGTAAATAGCGATAATGCAAATAGGAAAAATGGAACAAAATCAAGAAAAGACAATCGCCAAAACAACTATTCTAAAGTAAAAACTTCAAAGAGTTTCAATCCCAACTTTTATAAAACAAACCATAAAAAAAGATAACTTGAATGTTAAAAGCATCATCATTAGTGAGTATTTTTTTAAATGAATAACCTTGTTAAACTATAATATGTATTGATTTTAGTACATTTGCAATAGTAAAGTATATTTTATTATGAAATTATCAGAACTGAAAACAGGCGAACATGGTGTCATTGTGAAGGTTATTGGGCACGGAAGCTTCAGGAAACGTATTGTTGAAATGGGGTTTATAAAGGGTAAGATGGTAGAGGTTTTACTTAATGCTCCGCTCATGGATCCCGTGAAATATAGAATTATGGGCTATGAAGTTTCATTACGAAGAAGCGAAGCTGAGATGATAGAAGTTGTCTCTGAATCGGAAATTAAAACTATAAAAGCCTCACTATCACACGAGAATAAAGAGATAAATACACAAGAAAAAGACTTATCAATAGACGACATTCCTACCGAAAAGCAATTAGAAAAAATTGCTCAAGAACGGCACAAGATTATTAATGTTGCATTGGTTGGCAATCCAAATTGTGGGAAAACATCACTATTCAACTTTGCATCTGGAGCACATGAACACGTTGGAAATTACTCTGGAGTGACTGTAGATGCAAAAGTAGGACATGCAGAATTTGAAGGATATACATTCAATCTCGTCGATTTACCAGGCACTTATAGTCTCTCAGCCTATTCACCTGAAGAACTATATGTACGCAAACAAATCATTGATAAGACTCCCGACATTGTGATAAATGTTATTGATGCAAGTAATCTTGAGCGCAATCTTTATCTCACAACACAACTCATTGACATGAACCTAAACATGGTTTGTGCTCTTAATATGTTTGATGAAACGAAAAAACGAGGGGACAAAATTGATCTCAACAAATTGTCTACACTCTTTGGAGTGCCTATGATTCCAACAGTCTTCAAGACTGGTGAAGGCGTTAAAGAACTCTTTCACCAAGTTATAAAGCTATATGAGAACAATGGAGAAGAGCATCCTTATGTCAGACATATCCACATAAATCATGGTCATGAGATTGAAAATGGTATCCAAAATATCCAAAAACATCTCAAGAACGACGTCAATGTACGACAAAAATACTCGACTCGTTATCTGGCCATTAAACTTCTTGAGAATGATGCAGACACCATAAAGTACATTCAAACACTATCAAATGCAGAAGCCATATTTAAGGCAAGAGAATATGCAGAGGCTCGAGTGAAAGAAGAAACTGGTGAGGATTGTGAAACAACAATCATGGATGCGAAGTATGGTTTCATACATGGCGCCTTAGAAGAAGCATTGTACGAAACAGGAAAAAACAAAGATATCTATCAGATGACCCAGTCAATAGACCGCGTCATTACTAATCGATATCTTGGCTTTCCCATATTTATCTTGGTTCTGTTCATCATGTTTTCAGCGACCTTTATCATAGGACAAATACCTATGGATTGGATTGATGCGGCCGTAGCTTGGTTTGGAAAGATGATTTCTCAGAACCTACCTGATGGTCCAATTAAAGCTATGCTTGTAGATGGAGTAATTGGAGGTGTAGGAGCAGTTATTGTGTTCCTTCCACAAATCTTAATTCTTTATTTCTTCATTAGCTTTATGGAAGACTCCGGATACATGGCTCGTGCAGCGTTCATCATGGACAAATTGATGCACAAAATGGGACTCCATGGCAAATCGTTCATTCCTTTAATCATGGGATTTGGCTGCAATGTACCAGCTGTTATGTCAACAAGGACCATTGAAAGTAGACGTTCTCGCCTCATCACTATGCTCATTTTACCCCTCATGAGTTGCTCTGCTCGTCTACCAATATACATCATGATAACGGGTTCTTTCTTTGCTTTGAAGTATCAATCTCTTGTGATGCTCTCCCTCTATGTCATTGGAATTACTATTTCGATTATATTGAGTCGTATTTTCTCTAAATTCGTTGTCAAAGGTGAAGATACACCCTTTGTAATGGAACTTCCCCCCTATCGTTTCCCAACCTGGAAGGCTATGGGGCGCCATACATGGGAAAAGGGCAAGCAATATCTAAAGAAAATGGGAGGAATCATCCTTGTTGCCAGTATTATTGTATGGGCATTAGGTTATTTTCCACATGATGATAGTCTGTCTCCTCAACAACAACAGGAACAAAGTTACATCGGAAAGATAGGAAAAACCGTTGAACCAATCTTCCTTGCACAGGGATTTGATTGGAAAATTGATGTTGGATTGCTCTCTGGTGTTGGGGCAAAAGAGATTGTAGCCAGCACGATGGGAGTTCTTTACAGCAATGATTCGAGCTTTAGTGAAGACAATAAATTCAATGATGCTGGGGGCAAATACCAGGCTTTACGCCGACAAATGACACACGATATCGCCAGACTTCATGGCATCAGTGATATCGAAGCAGCTCCAATAGCAACGCTTACAGCCTATTGTTTCTTACTTTTTGTACTACTTTATTTCCCTTGTATAGCAACAATTGCGGCTATAAAAGGAGAAACAGGAAGTTGGAAATGGGCCCTTTTTGCAGCAGGTTATACAACCATGTTAGCTTGGGGAGTCAGTGCCGTGGTATATCAAATCGGTAGATTATTTATATAAATTAAGGCTGAAATAGAATGATAAGAGGTTATAAGTACATTTCTACCCTCCTACTATTGTGCTTTACAACTACTATAACGGCACAAAGAAATGAAGTCATATCGCCAGATATTGCGACATTGCAAGTAAAGAATGCCAACCAGCCTCTATCGATGTTACCCATCATTCAACTAAATTCTAACGAACAGATACAAATTTCTTTCGACCGATTTGGACATGAATATCATCGTTATACCTATAAGATTACCCATTGCGAAGCTGATTGGTCGCCATCCACCCAACTCTTTAGTACAGATTATTTAGATGGATTTCACGATAATCTTCTAATTAATCAAGTGCAAGAATCAGTCAACACGAATGTGATTTACACGCATTATACCCTTAACTTACCCAATGATCAATGTCGTATAACCATGAGCGGCAACTATAAAGTTGAGGTATATGACGAGGAAGAAAATAAGTTATTAACAGCTTATTTCATGGTTGTAGAACCCTTGATGAAAGTTGAATTGACTTATACTTCGAATACAGACATCGACGTAAATCAAGCACATCAACAAGTTGGAATGATGCTAAAATTTGGAAACTTAATGGTTACTAATCCTGCCACTCAAGTTAAAACAGTAATACTTCAGAATGCAAGATGGGATGATGCGCGTGTGAATATACAGCCCCAACTCATATCACATGATGGATTACAATGGCAACATTGTCGGCAATTTATTTTCGATGCAGGAAACAATTATCGTAAGTTTGAATGTCTATCTGTAGATCATCCCACTATGGGAATAGAAAGAATAAACTGGGACGGGCATAATTATCAGGCATATTTATGGCCAGATCTTCCACGAAGAAACTACGTCTTTGACGAAAGTGGCCAAGGAATTTTTATCATACGAAATAGCGATAATAATGGTAATGACTATCTTTCAGATTATGTTTATGTGAATTTCACCTTACAAACAGATACTTCCGACGACACCATATATTTCAGTGGTGGACTGACTAATCATCGCTTAAGTCCTCAATATAAAATGAAATATGATGAAACTCAACATCTATACACCCTATCTTTACTCTTAAAACAAGGTTATTATTCGTATGAATACGTAAAAATAAAACCAGATGGTACCACACAAATACTGCCATCAGAGGGAAACTTCTATCAAACTAAAAATCATTATCAAGCTTTAGTCTATTTCAAAGGCGTCAATGACCGAACTGACAGACTTGTGGCAGTAAGTCAATAGGACTAATTTCACGATTATAAATATAAACAAATATACGGATGATTATGGATAACCAAGCAAAACAACAATGGCCGGGACCCGCAGGATTAATCCCTGTTACAAGCGGAAAAGCGGAAGATGCCAACATACATAACCGCAATTTCCTTGATCATATCTTAGTGGAAATGAGAGTGATTGACGCTATTGAACCAGATTTGACAACAGAAATCTTTGGCCAAAAGTTTAGTTCTCCCATCATGATGCCAGCGTTTTCGCATCTAAACAAGATTAAAAATAAGGATGTAAAGCCTATGGAAGAATATGCAATGGCTGCTAAAGAAGAAAATCTTTTGAACTGGGTTGGTATGGAAAGTGATGATGATTTTGGTAATATATTGGCTGTAAACTCAAAAACAGTAAGGATTATTAAGCCTTTTGCTGACCATGATATCATTCTCAAGCAAATAGCATTTGCAGAACAACATGGCGCTATTGCTGTGGGTATAGACATTGATCACATTGCAGGAACTAATGGAAAATATGACGTTGTTGATGGTTATCCTATGGGACCTATCACCCTTAAAGATTTGAAAACTATTGTCGAGAAGACTCGCCTTCCCTTTGTAGCAAAAGGTGTTCTCTCTGTTAGTGATGCACTAAAAGCTCGCGAAGCGGGTTGCAAAGCTATTGTTGTTTCCCACCATCATGGCCGCATTCCATTTGGCATTCCCCCAGCTTATGCTCTTCCGAAGATTAAAGATGCACTGGCAGGAAGCAACATAAAAATCTTTGCTGACTGTGGCATTGAGTCTGGATATGACGCATATAAACTCTTAGCGCTTGGCGCAGATGCCGTCTCTGTAGGCCGAGCTATCCTTTCACCTCTATTGAAAGAAGGTAAGGATGGTGTCATCAAACAAATTAAAAAGATGCATGCAGAATTGTCTGAGCTTATGATGTATACTGGCATTAAAGACACTCGAACTTTTGATGCGAATGTACTTCATTATTAAGGATATAGCAATCTGATAATCAACGCATTATAAAGACTTCTTAAAACAGGTCGTTTCACGGCACTATATGCCTCACTTTGCACTGCTATTTGAGCCAAATAGTGTCGTAAAATGGCTGAAAAAGAAATCCAAAAGGATATCTATCTCACTTTATTATGTCCCTCAACCCTGTATCCTTATTCTAAATTCATTTTATAAATTCACCTTTATGATAAAGAATACAGATTAATAACGTTTCATAAAATCTTTTTATCTCTTTCCAAAAATCCGTTTAATTTACAATAAAGAATAAAGGAAATAAATGGTTTGCACGCAAAAAACGTGAAATAATACCATTCAAATCATTCAGTATGGATTAATTTTGTTATATTTGCAGAAATATAATTGAAGATACAATTTAATATGGAATTTTCAGCAAAGCAAATCGCCCAGTTTATCCAAGGACGTATTGAGGGAAATGAGAATGCAACAGTTAACACCTTTGCTAAAATTGAAGAAGGTGTTAAAGGGGCAATATCTTTCTTGGCTAACCCTAAATATATTCACTATCTTTACGACACTAAGTCGACTATTGTGCTTGTCGATGAACAGATAGAAATAGAGAAACCCGTGCATACCACTATCATAAGAGTTGCAAATGCACGTGATTGTGTAGCAAAACTCCTACAAATGTATGAGGCTTCCATGCGTCAGAAGAAGACTGGAATTGATTCATTAGCCTTTGTTTCTCCAAGTGCAAAGATTGGTAAAGATGTATATATTGGTGCATTTGCCTACATAGGCGACAACGTTGTTATAGGCGATGAATGTCAGATTTATCCTAATGTTGTCATGAATGAGAACATTAGTTTGGGAAAAGATTGTATCATTTATCCGAATGTAACCATTTATATGGGATGTAAAATCGGTAATCGTGTAATTATACATGCAGGCAGTGTTATCGGTGCAGACGGCTTTGGCTTTGCTCCAAATGGACAAGATGGATACGACAAAATCCCTCAAATAGGCATTGTAGAAATTGCTGATGATGTGGAAATTGGTGCAAATTCATGTGTCGATCGTTCAACTATGGGCAGTACAAAGATTAAAAAAGGAGTAAAACTTGATAATCTTGTGCAGATAGCTCATAATGTAGAAGTAGGTGAAAACACGGTAATGTCGGCTCAAGTTGGTATTGCAGGAAGTACGAAAATCGGTCAATGGTGTATGTTTGGCGGGCAAGTTGGTGTAGCAGGTCACATCGAAATTGGAGATAAAGTGTTCTTAGGTGCGCAGAGTGGTGTACCAGGAAGTCTTAAGAGTAACCAGATTTTAATAGGTACTCCCCCAATGGAAAAGCTCCCTTACTTTAAGTCTCAGGCTATATTCCAGCGTTTACCAGAGATTTATAAGGAACTGAATGCATTGAAAAAAGAAATAGAAAAACTAAAGAAACAAAGATAAACATTATATGGAAGCAAAAAAACAGACAACTCTTAAAGGTAGTTTTTCGCTTTTTGGAAAAGGATTACATACAGGATTGAACCTCACTGTAACATTCAATCCCGCACCGGAGAATACGGGATATAAAATACAAAGAATAGACGTTGAAGGTCAACCAATCATCGATGCAGTAGCAGAGAACGTAGTAGATACACAGCGTGGGACCGTGATTGCAAAAGGAGACGTGCGTGTTTCTACGATAGAACATGGTATGGCTGCACTCTATGCATCGGGAGTTGACAATTGTCTTATCCAGGTAAATGGCCCCGAATTTCCTATACTTGACGGCTCTGCTGCACTCTATATTGAGAAGTTTAAGGAGATTGGTATAGTCGAACAGAATGCTACAAAGGACTATTACATCATTAGACATAAGATTGAAGTAAAAGACAAAGAGACTGGATCTGTCATCACTATCCTACCTGATGACCAATTCAGTATTACTGCAATGTGTTCTTTTAACTCTAAATTTATCAATAGCCAATTTGCTACTTTGGAAGACATGTCTACCTTTGACACACAGATTGCGCCTGCAAGAACCTTTGTGTTTGTAAGAGATATTGTGCCATTGTTAGAGGCTAACCTTATAAAAGGAGGTGATCTCGATAATGCAATTGTTATCTACGAGCGCGAGGTTAGTCAGGAAAAATTAGACCAGTTGGCTGATGTTTTGAAAGTTCCACGCATTGATGCTAAGAAGATTGGATATATTCAACATAAACCTTTGATGTGGGAAAACGAATGTACTCGACATAAATTACTTGATATTATTGGTGACATGGCACTCATTGGCAAGCCTATCAAGGGTAGAATTATAGCCACTCGACCAGGGCATACCATAAATAACAAGTTTGCAAGACTAATGAGAAAAGAGATTCGCAAACATGAAGTTCAAGCCCCAGTCTACGATCCAAATGAGGCTCCTATCATGGATAATAAGCGTATTCGCGAACTTCTTCCTCATCGATATCCCATGCAACTGGTAGACAAAATCACCGCAATGGGTCCAACAAGTATTGTAGGTGTGAAGAACGTTACAGCCAATGAACCTTTTTTCCAAGGGCATTTCCCGAACGAACCTGTTATGCCTGGAGTACTTCAAATAGAGGCAATGGCTCAGTGTGGTGGCCTGCTTGTGCTTGGGCAACTTGAGGAACCAGAGAAGTATTCAACGTACTTCCTGAAAATAGATGACGTAAAATTCCGTCAAAAGGTAGTTCCTGGAGATTCTCTTCTCTTTAAGGTTGAGCTTTTAGCTCCTGTGCGTCATGGAATAAGTTCCATGAAAGGATATATGTTTGTAGGTGATCAAGTAGTTTCAGAAGCTACATTTACCGCTCAGATTGTAAAGAACAAATAACTTAGTATAAAACAAATATGAACCAGATTAGTCCGTTAGCCTATGTCCATCCCGAGGCAATCCTTGGGGATAATAATATCATTGGCCCATTTTGTTATATTGATCGAGACACAGTTATAGGTGATAACAATGTATTACAAAACAGTGTTACAATCAATGTTGGTGCACGAATTGGCAACGGAAATGAGATCTTTCCCGGTGCCAGTCTATCCACAAAGCCACAAGATCTGAAATTCAAAGGTGAGACAACGACCTGTCAAATTGGCGATGGAAATAGTATTCGAGAGAATGTAACAATATCACGCGGGACAGCATCCAAAGGGAAAACGATTGTTGGCAATAACAATTTGCTAATGGAAAATATGCATATTGCACATGATTGTGTGGTTGGAAATAATTGCATTGTTGGCAATTCTACAAAATTTGCTGGTGAAGTTACCATTGATGATAATGCTATTATCAGTGCAACTGTTTTAACACATCAATTTTGTAAAATAGGAAGTTATGTAATGATTCAAGGAGGTTGCCGTTTTAGTCAAGACATTCCACCTTATATTATAGCAGGTAAGGAGCCAACAAAGTATTGTGGAATAAATCTTATTGGACTACGTAGACGAGGTTTTAGCAATGAATTGATTGACTCTATTCATGAAGCTTATCGACTACTTTATTCAAAAGGTGTACTTAAAGAAGGAATCGAAGAGATAAAAAAGAACCTTCAAATTACTCCTGAAATCCAATATATCATTGATTTCGTAGAATCGTCTAAACGAGGCATTATTCGCTGATGAAGACACTTGTTGTTGTTCTTGGCCCGACAGGGGTTGGCAAAACAGAACTTTGTATCAAGATTGCTCAACACCTAAATACACCTATTATAAATGCAGACTCCCGCCAGATTTATGCAGAAATTCCAATAGGTACAGCTGCGCCAAACCAAGAACAACAACATCAAATTCGTCATTATTTCGTAGGAAATCATACCGTAACTGATTATTATAGCGCTGCTAAATATGAGTCAGATGTCCTATTTTTGATAGAAAATCTTTTCAATAAGGGACACAATACACTACTTTTGACAGGAGGAAGTATGATGTATATTGATGCCGTATGTAACGGAATAGATAACATCCCAACTGTTGATCAAGAGACACGTGAACTATTAAAAGAGAAGTTAGCAAACGAAGGCTTGGATTCTCTTGTGAAAGAATTAAAACAATTAGATCCAGAACACTATCAGATTGTAGACAAAAAAAACCCTCGACGTGTAGTACATGCTCTTGAAATTTGTTACATGACAGGGAAAACTTACACATCATTTCGTAAACAAACTGTAAAGCAAAGACCTTTTAATATATTAAAGATTGGATTAAACAGAGATAGAGACGAACTCTACACAAGAATCAACTCACGTGTAATTGAGATGTTTAATCATGGACTGATTGAAGAGTGTGAACAAGTATATGACTATCGAAACCATAACGCATTAAATACTGTTGGTTATAAAGAAACATTTAATTTCCTTGATGGTTTACTAACAAAAGAGGAGACGATTAGACAAATCCAATCAAACACTCGCCAATATATGAGGAAACAACTCACTTGGTTTAAGCGTGATAAACAAATTAAATGGTTTCAACCAATGAACTTTGAAGAAATTATAAAATATATTGATGATAATATATAAATGCCGATATATTTTGTACATTTGTACTATTCAAGATACGCAAAAATTAAAAATATGAAGATAAAAAGAGTTTTTAAATGGTGCGTCAACCTTTTACGTAACTTCTGGCCTTGGTATAAAAAGTTATACAAAGGACGTGCATGGTATACCAAAACTATGATAGGTTTTGTTTCTTGTATAGTTGCTTTCTTTATCTATCTCGGTATGGTAGATATGAACTTCCTATGGCTTTTTGGTAAATCTCCAGGCTATTTTTCTGGTATTTTAGATCCCCAGACAAGCGAAGCTTCAGAGATTTATAGCGCTGATGGAAAACTCATTGGAAAGTATTTTAATGAGAATAGAACACCTGTTAAATACGAAGAAGTTAATCCTATGTTCTTCCGAGCATTGATAGATACGGAAGATGAGCGTTTCTACAAGCATTTTGGAATAGATCCGATTGGTTTATTTGGTGCAATGAAAGATGCCATACTACGTCATGATGGACGTGGGGCTTCAACGATTACTCAGCAATTAGCTAAGAATATGTTCCGCGTTCGGTCACAATATTCCACGGGACTATTAGGAAAGATCCCTGGCTTAAAGATGTTAATTATCAAAAGCAAGGAATGGATTATTGCAACTAAGCTCGAAACGGTTTATTCCAAAAAAGAAATTATAACGATGTATGCCAATACCGTTGATTTCGGCAATAATTCATATGGGATAAAAACAGCTGCAAAGACATATTTCAACACTTCACCAGCGAAACTTACCACAGAGCAAGCTGCTGTACTTGTAGGCATGCTAAAGGCTACGTCTTACTACAACCCAAAAACTAACATAAAGAACTCTTTAGCACGCCGAAACACCGTATTAACTAATATGTATAATCATGGTGATTTAAGTCGTATTGCGTGTGATTCCTTAAAAGAAATTCCGATAAAGTTAGACTTTAAAGTAGAAGAAAACTATGATGGACAAGCTAAATACTTCCGTGAAGCAATTGCAAACTATCTGAAAGATTGGTGTGAAGAGAATGGTTACGATCTATATTCAAGTGGATTAAAGATCTACACTACTATTGATACACGAATGCAAAAGTATGCTGAAGATGCTGCTAAGAAGCAAATGAAGCAAGTACAACAGAACTTTAATAACCATTGGGGTATTTATAGAAATCAAACGAGTAATTGGCTTCGTCAAGACCCTTGGCAAGACGAAAATCATCAAGTTATTCCTAACTTTATTCAACAAATTGCAGAACGTCAGCCTTTCTATAAAGCTTTATTAGCACGTTTCCCCAACAATCCAGACTCTGTTAATTATTATTATAAGGAATGGAAGCATCCAGTTAAAGTCTTTGATTATGATAAAGGAACCATCACAAAAGAGATGACATCTGAAGATTCTATCAAATATATGACGACATTCATGCATTGTGCTTTTGTAGCTATGGAGCCTCAAACTGGTGCAGTGAAAGCATGGGTTGGGGATATAGACTTTAATTCTTGGAAATATGATAAGGTTACAGCAATGCGTCAGCCTGGTTCTACATTCAAATTATTTGTTTATACTGAAGCTATGAACCAGGGATTGACGCCTTGTGACAAACGACGTGATGAATATATCTCAATGCAGGTATATGATAAAAAACAACATAAAGAAGTTACTTGGACACCAAGAAATGCCAATGGCTCATTTAGTGGAGACTCTATCCCTTTGAAAAGTGCCTTTGCAAAGAGTATCAATTCAGTTGCAGTTCGCCTTGGCCAGGAAATGGGAATTAAAAGAATTATAGAAACAGCTAAGAAGATGGGTATTACAAGTCCTTTGGATGATGAACCTTCTTTGGCTTTAGGTTCCAGTGATGTAACCTTATTACAGATGGTAAATGCCTATTGTGTAATTGCTGATAATGGTAAACATCATGACCCAGTCTTAGTAACTCGAATATTGGATAAAGATGGAAATGAAGTCTATGTAGGCTCAACAAAGTCCGAACAAGTTATTCCTTATAAGAGCGCTTTCTTAATGCAACAGATGCTTCAAGGTGGACTTCGTGAACCAGGAGGTACATCTCAATCTCTATTAGGATATGTAGGAAATTATCGTGATACAGAGTTTGGTGGTAAAACAGGAACAACAAATAATCACTCAGATGCTTGGTTCATGGGAGTTAGTCCTCGTTTGGTAGTTGGAGCTTGGGTAGGTGGCGAGTATAGAAGTATACACTTCAGGACTGGTGCATTAGGACAAGGAGCACGAACAGCCTTACCTATTTGTGGTTATTTCCTGCAATCCTTATTCAAAGACCCAGAATTCAAACAATATCATGCCAAGTTTGATAAACCACATGATGATGATATTACCAATGATATGTATCTTTGTGCAAGCTATAGTCCACAAGCTAAACGTGACACTACACGCCGAGATAGCATCATTAGCGAAGAAGAGGTTTACTTAGATGAGGATGGTAACCCTATATCTACCCCCTCTGAAGAATCTGAAGAAAATTCAAAGAAGGGCTCAGATAATTTTAGAAACAATAAGAATACAGGTGAGTCTAAGAAAGAGAAAAAGAAGAAGGCCTCTGAACAACAAGTTAACTTAGATGACCTTTGATAAGGTATAAACTCAAATAAAAAACTATTGCTGTTAAATAAAACATATTCTCACAACGAGAAGTTTTATAAAACAGCAATAGTTTTTTTGTAATATATAATATAAAAAGCTTACTCTTCTGGTTTCATGTTTGTATAAACAGTTTGTACATCATCAAACTCTTCAAGCTTTTCAACCATCTTATCAATAGTTTCCCGCTCTTCTGGAGTTACATCTTTGAGGTCATTCGGAATATAAGTAAACTCTGCTCCTGTTACTTCAAAACCCTCCGACTCTAAATGTTTCTGAATATCTCCGAAGCTTTTTGGGTCACCATATATTGTGATTTCATTCTCTTCTTCATCTTCATCGTATTCATCTTCTACACCATAGTCTATCAAATCAAGAATCATTTCGTCCATATCAAGACCATCTTTCTTCTTGAATGTGAAAACACTTTTATGGTCAAACAAGAATGAAAGGCTACCAGTCGTACCCATATTACCACTAAACTTGTTGAATATAGAACGTACATCAGCCACCGTACGAGTAGTATTATCGGTCAATGTATCAACCAAAACAGCTACTCCATGAGGACCATATCCCTCATAAGTTACTTCTTTGTATTCACTCTGGTCTTTGCCCATTGCGTTTTTAATCGCGCGCTCAATGTTATCCTTAGGCATGTTTTCACGCTTACAGTTAGCGATCAAAGCACGTAAAGTAGGATTATTTTCTGGCTCTGGACCACCTGCCTTTACTGCAATAGCAATCTGTTTACCTAATTTTGTAAATACACGGGCCATGTGACCCCATCGTTTAAGCTTTGTAGCTTTACGATATTCAAATGCTCTTCCCATTTTTATTATTCTTTTATATATGTATTCTTATCTCTTCATTACAATTATCTGAGTTCTGCCCCCAATTGTGTTGTGAGCTGCTTTATCAGTTTTTGCATAATTGCTTCTATAGCTTTATCATTCAAAGTCTTATTGGCATCTTGCAGAATAAAGTTGACAGCATAACTCTTTTTCCCTTCTGGAAGATTTTTTCCCTCATAAACATCAAAGAGTTCTACACGCTTTAAGAGTTTCTTTTCTGTCTGGAATGCAATCTGTTCAACTTGTTCAAAAGAGACTTTCTTATCAAGAAGTAAAGCCAAATCACGACTAACTGCAGGATACTTACATATTTCTTCAAACTCAAATTCGTTATTTCTTACCGCCTTAAGTAATGCATCAAAATCAATCTCTGCATAGTAGACAGGCTGCTCTATACCCATCTTTTTAAGAAGTTTCGTATTAAGAATACCTACTTCAGCAAAGAGTTTACCACCTCTATTCTTATAGGAAAGTGCTTTAGAGAAGATGTTATTATCACTCTCAGAAACAACCAATGCACCAGCACTAACCCCTACTCGGGTAAAAATATTCTGCACATAAGCTTCCAACTCATAGATACTTGAATCTTCATCTGCATGAATCCACGAACCTTCTATATGTTTACCTGTAAGCCAAAGTGCCAAGTGGCGGTCTTCACTATAAGCCTTATAGGGAGCTTCTTCCTGCCATTTCTCCTTATTATATTTATAGACATTGCCCACCTCAAAGAAACGTATATTTCCATTTCGGCGATTTACATTGCGCATAATACTTTCCAAGCCACCGAACAATAAAGTTTGACGCATCACACCAAGGTCTGCACTTAATGGATTCATCAGCTTCACTGTAGCACTCTCTGGATATGCATTTAACTCCAAATCTGTATAATAATATAGCTTAGAAAGGGAGTTATTCAATATTTCATTAAAGCCACAGCCCACCAACTGCTCACCGATAAGATTTGTCAATCGATATTTCTTATCTTCATCACCTGCAACAGTGAGCGAACTATTCAAGCGCGTTGGAATCTCTACATTATTATATCCATAGATACGAAGAATATCTTCCACTACATCAGATGGACGCTGTACATCATAACGATAAGGAGGAACTATTAACTTTAGACCATCTTCTGTTTCTTCGATTATCTTCATTTCTAAAGAAGAAACAATATTTTTTATCGTCTCCCTCCCTATCTCCTTTCCAATCAGGCGATGCACATAATCAAATGAAAGTTCAACATTGAAACCTTCTATTGGTTCTGGATAGACATCTTTTATTTGCATTGAAATCTTTCCTCCTGCCAATTCCTTGCATAAGATAGCAGCTTGTTTCAATGCATAAACTACGCCATTAGGATCTATTCCACGTTCAAAGCGATAGCTTGAATCTGTACTTAACCCATGACGGCGTGCACTCTTACGAATCCATGTGGGATGGAACACAGCACTTTCAAGTACTACATTTCTCGTTGTATCATACGTTCCACTTCCTTTTCCACCGAAAACGCCAGCAATACACATGGGTTCTTCTGCATTACAAATGCTCAAATCACGATCACTCAACGTATGTTCTTCACCATCAAGTGTGACGAACTTTGTTCCATCGGCCTGCGTACGAACTACTATTTTGTGGCCTTTCACCATGTCTGCATCAAAACAATGCATGGGTTGTCCATAGGCCATCATCACATAATTAGTGATATCTACAATGTTATTAATTGGGCGTAAGCCTATCACTCGTAGTTTATTCTGAAGCCAAGCTGGGCTTTCTTTAACTTCGCAATCCGTGATACTTACACATGCATAACGTTTACATGCATCCGAGTTTTGCACTTCTACGTCAATCGGTAGGTCTTCGTTATCAACCTTAAATTCATCACATGAAGGACGATGAAGTGTTGTTTGGTAGTTATTTTGCTTCAGCCAAGCATATAAATCACGTGCAACACCATAATGAGAAAGGGCATCTCCACGATTGGCTGTAATGTCTATTTCAATCAGCCAATCACTTTCTAAATGATAATATTCAGCTGCCGGTGTGCCCACAATAGCATCATCTGGCAATACTATGATTCCATCATGACTATTGCCCACCCCTATTTCGTCTTCGGCGCAAATCATTCCAAATGACTCAACACCACGAAGCTTGCTTTTCTTGATTGTAAACGAGTCTTCACCATCATAGAGCACACAACCTAAATCTGCAACGATGACTTTCTGACCTGCAGCTACATTAGGAGCACCACAAACTATTTGTTGCGGTTCATCCTTACCCAAATCAACCGTTGTAACATGAAGATGATCACTATTTGGATGGTCAACACAAGTCAATACTTTTCCAACATAAAGGCCTTTCAATCCTCCTTTGATGGTTTGTACTTCCTCCAAAGCATCAACTTCCAATCCTATTGAGGTCAACGCATCAGCTGTTTGTTGTGGTGTAAGGTCGAAATCAACGTACTCCTTAAGCCATTTATACGAAATATTCATATATTGTTTTTTTATATTTTCAAAACGATGCAAAAATACAAAAAATGAATCAAATACACAAGTACACAAATAAAAAAACACAAGTAGAGGCTATACAACCTCTACTTGGATAGCAACAAAACGGAAAATAACTGAAAAAAGAGGACTATTAGCGTGCAACACAATGTAAAATCGATTCAAAGCATCTATGCTTCTCTTTCAATCATTTATAACATACTTACAAAGAGATTTAGAGATAAATAAAAACACTTCTATTATATGAATTTTACAGCATAACATCATGACTTATAGCATCATACAAAACGACACACTTTGGCCTGCAAAATAGCCTATATTAAAGTATAAAATGCCCCATATAACATCTTAAAACAACCCAGTTTAAAATCCGCTTTCGCTGCTTTAGAGAAAGAATTAATAAGGAACAACCCTTAGCACTTACTCATTCTACTATATACAAAGCTTTTATTGTAAGCTATTTTGATAGAATTTAGGACATTATTTATGAAGAAACAGCATGCAAAAATGGACATCATAAAACCTAACTTATTGCAATCTTAAAAGTGAATATTGTGATGAAAGCACATGTTCATATCGCTTTTCTCAACCATAGACTTTGGTTTTCTGCTTTTTTTGCATTACCTTTGCCTTCATTATGAAACGACTTAAGACAATATCCATATTTATTTTTGCCTGTGCAATGACTATACACGCACAGACAACTCCTATGCGCACACTCCTACCGGCTAAGCCACGTACACTATATGAGCGCTATATTGATAGTCTACAAACTATGCGTCAGAATCTTGCTAACGTTCAAACGTCTTCAATTAAAGCAGACTATGCCCCACTCTTTCTACCTACAACATTCTATAAAGGAGTGAGTCATAGAATCTTTTCTTATGCAAAGACAGATTCAATCTCATTGACGAGCCAACTCGATGAAGCACTTTTGAACATCTATCTTCATAGACCTGACCTTGTGAGGACTACCGAAAGTCAACTTGACAACATTGGACCTGCACTTGAAGTAAATAATGCTATAAAGCCTAAGAACCAAGAACTTACAGACAAAGTAGCACCCAAAACGGCTGAACCAGAATATGTTGATGCTAACATCGAAATTTATAAACCAAATTTTTGGAATTATAGTGGAGACTATTACCTTCAGTTCCTGCAGAATTATGTTTCAAACAATTGGTATAAAGGTGGCGAAAGCAATTACAGTATGGTAGGTTCGGTCACCTTGCAAGCCAATTATAATAACAAGCAAAAGGTGAAGTGGGACAATAAACTCGAAATGAAGCTTGGCTTCCAAACGTCTCAAAGTGATCAACTTCATAAGTTGAAAACAAGTGAGGACATGTTGCGTTATACAGGAAAAATAGGTTTCCAGGCTACAAAAAAATGGTATTATACAGCCCAGCTTATTGCATATACCCAGTTCATGAAAGGCTATAAGAACAATGATCCATTTGTATATAGCGACTTCATCAATCCATTGAATGTCAACCTTTCCGTCGGTATGGATTATGAGGTATCATGGTTTAACAAACAATTGACAGGTAATATACATTTAGCTCCGGCTGCTTACAACTTCAAATATGTTAGCCGTCTCGATTTAAGTAAACGCTATGGACTGAAAGAAGGCAACCACACCTTGCATGACATTGGTTCAGAGTGTACGATAGACTTATTGTGGAAGATGAGCGATATGATAAAATGGAGAACTCGACTTTATGGATATACCACATATAGGCGAGGCGAAATAGACTGGGAGAATACATTTACATTCCAGTTCAATCGATACATTAGCAGTAACCTTTTCATCTTCCCTCGCTTTGATGATGGCGCTGAACGCGATGGAAAATACGGCTATTGGCAACTTAAAGAATATGCAAGCCTTGGATTTTCATATTCTTTCTAAGGAAAGGTTTGTACATATCAAAGAAAAAAATTAAATTTGCATACTGAATTTATAAATTAAGAATATTGTGGCTGAAACAAAGTATATCTTCGTCACCGGTGGCGTTGTTTCTTCACTTGGTAAAGGAATTATTAGTGCATCCATCGGAAAGCTTCTGCAAGCCAGAGGCTACAACATCACAATTCAAAAGTTTGATCCCTATATCAACATTGATCCTGGGACGCTAAATCCTTATGAACATGGTGAATGCTATGTGACAGCAGATGGTATGGAGACCGACCTTGACTTGGGGCATTATGAGCGTTTCACAGGTATTCAGACCACTAAAGCAAATAGTATGACTACGGGCCGCATCTATAAAGCGGTTATCGATAAAGAAAGACGTGGAGATTACTTAGGCAAAACTATTCAAGTGGTACCCCATATTACCGACGAAATCAAACGTAACATCAAGCTTCTTGGGCAGAAATATCATTATGATTTCGTAATTACGGAAATTGGAGGAACGATTGGTGACATTGAAAGTGCACCATTCATGGAAGCTATCCGACAGATGAAATGGGAGTTAGGAAAACGTGCACTCAGTATCCATCTGACCTACGTTCCCTATCTAAAAGCAGCAGGAGAACTAAAAACAAAGCCTACACAACATAGTGTAAAAGAGCTACAGAGCATTGGTATACAACCTGATATCCTTGTACTTCGAACAGAGATGCATCTTAGTGACGCTGTCCGAAAGAAAGTAGCTGCATTCTGTAATGTGGACTTTGATTGTGTTGTTCAAAGTGAAGACCTCCCTTCTATCTATGAAGTTCCAGTAAACATGCAGAACCAAAAGCTTGACGAAGCTATTTTACGAAAGACAGGAGAACCTATAGGTAAGACACCAACACTTGGTCCTTGGAAGGAGTTTATTGAGAGAAGAAAGAATGCAAAGGAGACTGTTAACATCGGACTTGTTGGTAAATACGACTTGCAAGATGCCTATAAGAGTATTCGTGAAAGTCTTTCTCATGCAGGAACATACAATGATTACAAGGTTAATATCACTTTTATTAGTTCTGAAGAAATAACAGAACAAAATGTAAAAGAGAAGCTTGCAGGACAGGATGGAATTGTAATTTGTCCAGGATTTGGGCAACGTGGTATCGAAGGTAAAATCACAACAGCTCACTATACACGTACACATAACATTCCAACTTTTGGTATCTGTTTGGGAATGCAGATGATGGTTATTGAATTTGCACGTAATGTGTTGGGCTATAAAGATGCTAACAGCCGTGAGATTAACGAAAAAACTCCACATAATGTTATTGACATCATGGAGGAACAAAAAAACATCTCCAACATGGGCGGTACCATGCGTTTGGGCGCTTATGAATGTATCTTAAAGCAAGGAAGCCACGTTTTCAATATCTATAAGAAAGAAAATATCCAAGAACGCCATCGTCATCGCTATGAGTTTAATAACGAATTCCAGAAAGAATTTGAGAAACATGGCATGATATGCGTAGGTAAGAATCCAGAAAGCGACTTAGTTGAAATCGTTGAAATTCCTACTCTTAAATGGTATATTGGAACACAATATCACCCCGAATATCAATCAACAGTACTTAAACCACACCCACTTTTTGTGGATTTTGTTAAAACAGCAATAGAAAATAAAAAGAAATAATGGATAAAAACAACATTATCGGATTCCTACTTATCGCAGCCGTTCTGATTGGTTTTAGTTGGTATAATCAACCATCTGCTGAAGAACAGCGTGCTGCTTTTGTGAAGGACTCCATTGAACAGGTAAACAAAAGCCAGTCTGAGAAGGCTGCGCAGATGGAAAAGAACAAGAGACAACAAGCAGAAAAACAAAAAGTTCTTTCCGATACTACTTCACTTTTCCATAAGGCACTTACTGGGAATGTCGAACGAATTGTATTGAAAAACAAGAAAGTAGAATTGACATTCAGTTCTAAAGGTGCTTATGTTGAACAAGCAATCATTAAAGGTTATGTTGGTCATAACATTAAAGTAAAGAATGGTTCAGCAGATAAAAAGAATCTGACCCTATTTAGTGGTGCAGACCAAAGCATTAGTTATCTGCTTAATGCCAAAGAAACAAATATCAATACTGCCGAACTTTATTTCGTTCCGTCAGAGGTAAGTGATTCAACTGTGACCTTCATAGCTGATGCAGGTGAAGGAAAATCACTAACCTTAAAATATGAATTGGGGCAAGATTATATGCTCCACATGCAGATGAGTGTACAAGGGATGGCTGGTCTTTTCGCCCCTGGTACACAGACTATGGATGTAAATTGGAAAGACAAAGCACGCCAACAAGAGAGAGGTTTCTCGTTTGAGAATCGCTATGCAACCCTCACCTATCATAAAAAGGATGGTGGAACAGACTATTTAAACGAGACCAAAGAAGAAATAGACAAGTCTATTGAAGAGCAGATTGACTGGGTAGCGTTCAAGAATCAGTTCTTTAGTGCTGTTATGATAGCCAAGAACAATTTTCAAAGCAATGCCTTAATGACTTCTATTCCTCAAGAAAAGGGAAGCGGTTATCTCAAACAATATGAGGCTAAGATGAAGACTTTCTTTGACCCAACTGGTAAGAAGGCTTCAGAATTTGAATTCTATTATGGTCCAAATGATTTCCGTCTGCTCCAGAAAATGGAAAAAGAAAGTCAGTTCCACAAAGACCTTCAGATGCAACGCTTGGTTTATCTTGGCTGGCCTCTCTTCCGCATTATCAACAGATGGTTTACACTCTATGTGTTTGACTTCTTGACAAGCATGAATATCAACATGGGTATCGTGCTCATATTGATTACACTTCTCTTAAAACTTCTCACCTATCCTATGGTCAAGAAGAGTTATATGAGTAGTGCGAAAATGCGCGTATTAAAGCCAAAATTGGATGAGGCTACAAAGCAATTTGACAAGCCTGAAGACCAAATGCAGAAGCAACAAGCCATGATGGCTGAGTATGCAAAATATGGTGTAAGTCCTTTGTCAGGCTGTCTACCTATGCTTATTCAAGCACCGATTTGGATTGCAATGTTCAACTTCGTTCCTAATGCAATTCAACTTCGTGGAGAAAGTTTCCTATGGATAAAAGATCTCAGCACATACGACCCCATTTGGGAATGGAATCACAATTTATGGCTCATTGGTGATCACTTGAGTCTCACATGTATTCTCTTCTGTGTAGCTAATGTACTCTATACAATGATGACAATGCGCCAGCAAAAGGATCAAATGGTAGGCCAGCAAGCAGACCAAATGAAGATGATGCAATGGATGATGTTCCTCATGCCTATAATGTTCTTCTTCATGTTCAACGATTATAGTGCAGGATTGAACTTCTATTATTTTGTGAGTCTCTTCTTTAGTGCTGCTATTATGTGGGCACTTCGTAAAACAACAAATGACGAAAAACTTCTTGCTATTCTTGAAAAGCGTTACCAAGAGAATAAGGCCAATCCTAAGAAGCAAAGTGGACTGGCAGCTCGCTTACAAGCTATACAAGAGATGCAACAGAAGCAACAAGAAGAACTCAAACAAAAGAAACAAGAATTGAATAAGAGAAAGAAAGAACTTTAATTAATAGTCAACTACAACTCTGTAAAAAATCCTTTACTACAATTCACTACCTAATTATTAGTGAAGAGGAAGAAAATAAAGAAAAAAGGATTTTACAGAGTTTGTGGTTTTTATTTTTCATTCGATGAATAAAAGTATTGCCATTGCGATGATGGCTGGTATGATAGCCACATCTTCACAAACGAATGCTCAAACCACAATTGGCCCAAGCAACATTAAACTTCAGAGTGATCTCATGACCCCAGAAGCTCTTTGGGCTATGGGACGAATAGGAGCAAGTACTGCTTCTCCCGATGGAAAGCAGATTGTCTATCAAGTAACCTATTATAGTGTGGCCCAAAACAAAAGCCATACTATCCTCTATATCCAAGATATCAATGGAAAGAATAAACGTCAACTGACATCCGACAATAAAAGTGAAAGTGATGCCACTTGGATAGAATCTGGAAGACGAATTGCTTTTCTACGTGATGGAGAGATATGGGTAATGAATCCTGATGGAAACAATCGAAAACAGCTCTCTTACACAGAAGGTGCTATCGAAGGGTTTTCATTCTCACCTGATGGGAAAAAAGTAGTATATATCAAGAGTATTCCTTATCATGGAACTATTCGTGAAACTCCATCTGATCTTCCAAAGGCAACAGGACTTCTAATTACAGATATGAATTATCGCCATTGGGACCATTATGTGCAGACCATTGCACACCCCTTTGTTGCTAATATTACTCAAGAGGGCATACAAGAGGGTAAAGATATCATGCAAGGCCAGCCTTTTGAGGCTCCAGTTGCTCCCTTTGGAGGTATTGAGCAAATTGCTTGGAGCACAGATTCTAAATATATCGCTTATACCAGCCGTAAAAAAGAAGGTACACAATATGCCATCTCCACGGATACCGATATCTATTTGTATGATATTAATAATGGTTCAACAATAAACCTTTGTAAACCAGCTAATTATCAAGAGCCCGAAATAGATGCCACTAAAACAATGAAGGACCAAGCAGTGAATCATCAACAGGGTGATATGCAGGTTGGATATGATACCAATCCTAAATTCTCACCTGATGGTAAATACATTGCATGGCAAAGTATGAAGCATGATGGTTATGAGAGTGATCTCAATCGTCTTTGCATTATGGAACTTTCTACGGGCAAAAAGTATTACCTTATTGATAAAGGCAATTTTGATAGCAACGTAGAACAATATGTTTGGGCAAATGATAGTAAGAGTGTTTATTTTTTAGGTTGCTGGCACGCGTGCATCAATGTATACCAAGCATCATTAACAGGTAAAATAAAACAGCTTACTGATGGATGGTATGATTTTGGTAGTGTGAACACTTTAGGCAATACAAAAAACTTATTGGTTACACGCCACTCCATGCTCCAGCCTGATGATATCTACCAACTTGCACCATCAAAAGTAGAGAAAAAAAGCAACCTTACACAATTGACTTTCGAAAACAAGGATATCCTTAACCAATTGGCTACACCTAAACTCCAACAACGATGGGTGAAGACCACAGATGGCAAAGAAGAACTCGTTTGGATTGTACTTCCTCCTCACTTCGATGCCAATAAAAAATATCCTGCATTGCTCTTTTGTGAAGGAGGCCCCCAAAGTCCAGTAAGCCAATTCTGGAGTTATCGATGGAACTTTTTTATTATGGCATCAAAAGGCTATGTTGTCGTAGCTCCTAACCGACGTGGGTTACCAGGATTTGGAAGTGCATGGAACGAAGAAGTAAGCGGAGACTGGACAGGTCAATGTATGGATGATTATCTCAGTGCCATTGATGATGCATCAAACTTACCATTCGTTGATAAAAATCGATTGGGATGTGTAGGTGCCAGTTTTGGAGGTTTTTCTGTTTATTACCTTGCTGGCCATCATAACAGACGTTTCAAGGCCTTTATTGCTCACGATGGTGCATTTAATCTCGAAAGCATATACACTGATACAGAAGAAGCATGGTTCAGCAATTGGGAATATGATGATGCTTATTGGAATAAAGACCAAAGCCAACGTGCAAAGAACACTTACGCCAATAGTCCTCATCGATTTGTTGATAAATGGGACACCCCTATTCTCGTAATCCATGGAGAAAAAGATTATCGAATTAATGCAAATCAAGGAATGGGTGCCTTTAATGCTGCTCGCTTGAGGGGTATTCCGGCTGAAATGTTATTGTTCCCTGATGAGAACCATTGGGTCTTAAAACCACAGAATGGTATTTTATGGCAACGTACATTCTTTGATTGGCTTGACAGATGGCTTAAGAAATAACAAAACAAATAAATAAAAAGATGACAGAAATCATTAGAAAAAAGCTTAGTGACAGTGCGGGAGCGCGCTGGACCGCCCTACTCATCGTTGCATTTACCATGATGATGGGCTATTTTATCACCGACGTGATGTCGCCTCTCGAAGTAATTCTTGAAACGTCAAAGGAACAAGGCGGACTTGGATGGTCCTCGAGTGACTATGGTTTCTTTGCTGGAAGCTATGGGCTGATTAATGTATTTATGCTTATGCTTTTCTTTGGTGGGATTATTCTTGACAAGATGGGCATACGCTTTACCGGTGTTATGGCAAGTGGATTAATGGTCGTTGGTGTAATCATTAAATATTTTGGTATGACAACGGATTTTGGTGATAGTAAATTTACCCTTGATTTTGTTAATTTCTCACTTCCAATGTCAGCAGCTATTGCCTCGTTGGGATTTGCCATTTTTGGTGTAGGATGTGAGATATGTGGTATTACTATATCTAAAATTATAACGAAATGGTTCACAGGACATGAACTTGCACTTGCTATGGGCGTACAAGTCGGCTTGGCACGCCTTGGTACAACAGCGGCTATGGCTGGTTCCCTGCCTCTTGCAAAAGCATTCGGAAATCACGTTAGTGCACCTATACTCCTTGGACTTGTGTTGCTTATAGCCGGTTTCTTGGCATTTATTGTTTATACTGTAATGGATAAGAAACTTGACGCTTCTACTGGAGAGGTTACAGGAAATGTATCTGATGAAGATGAAGGCTTTCATTTTGCCGACCTTAAGTTTATCTTCACCAATCCAGGTTTTTGGTGCATCACCTTACTTTGCCTAATGTTCTATAGTGGTGTGTTCCCTTTCCTTAAATTTGCCACAAAACTGATGGTTGATAACTATAATGTTCCTCAAGACCTTGCAGGTTCTCTTCCTGGAGCTATCCCTTTGGGTACAATTATTCTTACTCCACTCTTCGGTACCATCTATGACCGTATAGGTAAAGGTGCTACTCTTATGCTCATTGGAAGCGTTATGCTTACATTCGTACACTTTATCTTCATGATTCATATCCTACCTGTAGGATGGTTTGCTATCATTATGATGATTATTCTTGGCATTGCTTTCTCATTGGTACCCTCTGCTATGTGGCCAAGTGTTCCCAAGATAATCCCTATGAAATTACTGGGTTCGGCTTATGCCATTATCTTCTATATTCAAAATATTGGACTTAGTCTCGTACCAATGGCAATTGGCAAAATCAACAAAGCTGACCCTTCCTTTACCGGGATGGAAACCTTCTTTATTGGATGTGGAATAGCAGCTATCATTATAGCTTTTGTACTCATGTTGATTGACCGGAAAAAACATTATGGTCTCCAACAGGCTAATGTCAAGAAATAAACTTATTCATTTCTTGGTATAACAGCCTATATTAAAGATAAAAACCCCTGAGTTAGATAAAAAACTCAGGGGTTTTTATTTATAACCTACCCACTTTAGATATTAATTCCACCTACTTTTATCACATATATCAGTCAACTTGTTCAGCATATCTACCCCAAGTGATTTTTACATTACGATTAAGTTTTGCTTTTGAAAGCCTCCATCGTCCGTCTAATACAAGGATATGATATTTACCCTTCTTGGGCATCTGAGACAAAGCACTGTCCAATGACAGATAATTTCCATGTCCCTGTGAAGATACCACGGCATCATAATGCCTTACAAATGGCCTTAAATCTTTTATCTTACGCCCCAAGGCATCTGCAAAGGCGTTTGCCATGGTAAAAGCTCCATATACATTATAATGTGTATTGTCTTTTCTACCTTTGGGAATACTTGATAACTCACCAGGCTTTAGCCATACATGCAAGTTCCGACTTCCTAACACTCCATGTTTTTGTTCAATCTGAGCAGATATTTTGTTTGCATCTACAAAAAAGACATTTAATTTTTGTGCCACATCTTGTGCTATATGTCTATATGCTCCATGAGTATCTATCAACGTGTCACTATTTATTTTTTCTTCATCATAGGCCACATCTCTCAGCTTTTCATCATCAATAAGACTATCGGCCATCTTTTTATAAAAACACCTTCGTGCAACAGGACTCATCAGTACAGGTATAGCTCCTTTACTTCTCGTTTCAAGAACATAACGTTCTAAATTCCTGAAAAATGTTGTTTTTGGATCTGTATGGCGTGCTTCATCAAGCTTTGAATCATTATGTCCAAATTGAATAATAACATAGTCACCCGGCTTAAGACTTTCAAGCACATTCTTCCACCTTCCCTCATCAAGAAAGCTTTTACTCGAACGACCATTCACGGCATAGTTTCTTATCAAGACATTATCTGAAAAACATCCTTGGAGCATCATTCCCCAACCTCGTTCTGGGTTATTCTGTGGGTCTTTCTTTTCAGCTGCTGTTGAGTCCCCAATAATATAGATAGTTGTTTGAGGACGTTTAAGAGAGGAAAGAAGAATCAAAAAACAAAAAAGGATAAATCCTAATCTACATCTCATAAATTAAATTATTAAGTTATTCTTTGAGATAAAAAGAAAAGAAGTAAGTTTTTGCTTACTTCTTTCTTTATCATCCTCATTTTAAGACCGAAGCAATCAATTCTTTTGCTGTGACCAACTTTTGTTCACCCGACTGCATGTCCTTCAACATGAGTTTTCCTTTCTCAATTTCATCTTCACCTGCAAAGACAACATATGGTATATTCTTTGCATTCGCATAATTCATCTGCCGTTTCATCTTTGCTTTATCGGGGAATATTTCTGCACGAATCCCGTTTTTACGGATTTCGGCGATGAAAGGAAGACAATAGGCTGTTTCTTTTTCTCCAAAATTGATGAATAAAACCTGTGTTGAACTCAGCATTTCTTTGGGATAGAGTTCTAAGGTATTCAGCACATCATAAATACGATCAGCACCAAATGAAATTCCTACACCACTCAAGCCAGGCATACCAAATATTCCTGTAAGATTATCATAACGTCCACCTCCAGTAATACTCCCCATGGGCGTATCGAGGGCTTTCACTTCAAAGATGGCACCAGTATAATAATTCAATCCACGAGCAAGTGTAAGGTCTAATTGTATTTCATTGTTCAAACCAACCGAATTGAGTGTATCAAGAATAAACCTCGTTTCTTCAACACCCTTCAAGCCTACCTCTGAGCTTTCAAGTACCTTCTCTATGGTTTTCAGCTTGTCTTCATTAGAGCCCTGCATAGTCAATATTGGCTGAAGTTTCTCGATTGCTTCATCTGTAATGCCTCCAGTTTTTAATTCTACATTGACATTTTCTAAACCAATCTTTTCTAATTTGTCAATAGCTACAGTAATATCTACAATCTTATCTGCTTCATCAAGAACCTCAGCAATACCCGAAAGAATCTTTCGATTATTGATTTTAATCTGAATTCTTATCCCAAACTTCGTAAAGACTGTATCAACAATTTGCATCAGTTCTACCTCATTCAGCAATGAATCAGAGCCGACAACATCTGCGTCACATTGATAAAACTCACGATATCTACCTTTTTGAGGACGATCTGCACGCCACACAGGTTGAATCTGATAACGTTTGAAAGGCAACTGGAGTTCATCTCTATGCATGACAACATATCGTGCAAAAGGAACTGTCAAATCATAACGTAGACCTTTCTCACATAATTTTGAAGCCAGGTGAAGGGAATTGCGTTCATTCAATTCTTCATCAGAGATTTTATTTAAATAATCTCCTGAATTCAATATCTTAAACAACAACTTATCTCCTTCTTCACCATACTTTCCCATCAATGTTTGTAGAGTCTCCATTGCTGGAGTCTCTATCTGTTCAAAGCCATAAAGTGCATAAACATCTTTTATGGTGTTGAAAATATAATTTCGTTTTGCCATTTCCTCAGGACCAAAATCACGGGTTCCCTTTGGAATGGAAGGTTTTTGTGCCATTTTATTTATTTTTATAAAACAATTGTTTGCTCTCTATCAGGGCCAATGGAAATAATCTTTATCGGTGTTTCTAAGAAGTCTTCCAAGAACTTGATATACTCACAGAATTCTTGTGGGAATTGCGTGGAGTCCTTAAACTTTGTCATGTCGGTTTTCCACCCCTTAAACTCTTTATAAATGGGCTCTACACCTTCTAATTCATAAGGCAATTCCTCAGTTACACTCCCATCTTTCAAGCGATATGCAACACAAGCCTTGATGGTTTCAAAACTATCAAGAACATCACTCTTCATGAGAATCAATTGTGTCACACCATCTAACATTATAGAATAACGCAATTGCACGAGGTCTATCCAGCCACAACGACGCTCACGCCCTGTTACGGCTCCATACTCATGTCCTTTGTCACGGATAGCTTTACCGGTTTCATCAAACAGCTCTGTAGGGAAAGGACCTGCACCCACACGTGTGCAATAAGCCTTCATGATGCCATAAACTTCTCCTATCTTGTTTGGACCGATACCCAAGCCTGTACATGCGCCTGCACAGATTGTATTGGATGAAGTAACAAAGGGATAAGACCCGAAGTCCACATCAAGCATCGTTCCTTGAGCACCTTCACAGAGAATGCTCTTACCTGAGCGCAGGATAGTATTCATCTCGTGTTCCGAATCAACGAGCTTAAACCTACGCATATAGGCTACACCTTCAAGCCAATTCTTTTCTATCTCATCAAAACCTTCAAAGTCTGTCCACCCCAATGCTGCCAGCATTTGGAGATGGCGAGCCTTGTGGGCTTCATATTTAGCTTCAAAATCTTCTAAGATATCTCCTACTCTCAGTCCGTTCCTGCTTATCTTATCGGTATAAGTTGGCCCTATGCCTTTCCCGGTGGTTCCTACTTTTGCCTTGCCCTTAGCAGCTTCATAAGCACGGTCGAGGATACGATGCGTTGGTAGAATCAGATGTGCTTTCTTAGAGATATGCAGACGCTCTTGCAATGGGTGACCGCTTTTTTCCAAGTCTTTTGCTTCTGCCATGAACAAATCAGGAGCAAGCACCACACCATTCCCTATGATGTTTATTTTGTTTCCTTGGAATATACCCGAGGGTATTGAGCGAAGCACATACTTTCGACCTTCAAACTCCAATGTATGACCTGCATTGGGGCCTCCTTGAAAACGTGCCACTACATCATAGTTTGGTGTCAACACATCAACTACTTTTCCTTTTCCTTCATCGCCCCACTGTAATCCGAGTAGGACATCAACTTTTCCTGTTGTATTCATTATATCTATAGATTGTTGTCATCTTGTTTTTTTGCAGACTTCCTCTTGCCTGGAGACAATCTCCTTGCATGGCAAGCCCCACACACGCCATATATATACAGCTTATAATTGTCTCTATGAAAACGCTTGAATTTGAGTTCTTCTATCATTTCTGTAAGCTGGGGATAACTCTGTTCGGTGATACGCCCACACTTACGGCAAATCTGCAAGATGGCGCCTTGCATCGTAGAAGTATTATAATAGGTGGTGCCGTCTTGTAGATGGACTCTAACAATGAATCCTAATTTCAAAAACAAATTCACACAATTATAAAGGGTAGCCCTACTAACCTTGAATTTCTTTTCCGTCAACACCTCATCCAAATGGTCTATCGTAAAACGATTATCCATGTTGCAGATAGCCTCCAACACAGCATAACGCTCTGGGGTTCTACGCCGCTTTGTTGACACTAAAAATTCATTGAGAATGTCATAAGCTCGTTGTGTGTCTGCTTTTACCATTGAATCATGTTTAAGACCTTTTGCCTTACAAAATTAAATATTTTAATTTAGATTAAAAAATATAATAACATTATTTTTATTTTAAATCTCAATAATCCCTTGCAGTGCTTTACGGGCAATATTTTCATAGTCCTGACCAAGTGCCGTAAAACTCATTACTGCATTTAAGGCGGCATGTTTCACGCCCAAGTTCTCAGTGCTAAAGGCTACAGACGCCTGATCCAAAAACTCATTTATCCCTCGTTCGTTGGGTTCCATTTGCTTGCCAAACAACCTGCTCAGAATGTTATAGCCACAAATCTGGCGGAGCACTTCCTCTGAGGCGATACACTCATAGGCAAGCACCGATGCGAAGTCGGCATATTGAAACACATTCATGGCAAGCATTTCGACAACCTCTTGCGTTTGGGCCTGTTCTAACCAAACATCTGCCAACTCGGCATCCATCCGGTCGATGGGCATCAACAGGGTAGCCAACAGCTTGCATTCTCTAACATTGTCTTTATACAAAGCTATGGCAAGCTCATAATTCTTGCCATACGTTTCGGCCATCTCACGCAAAGTGGGCAATGGAACACCCCAATTGACATGATAGTTCAACCCCTTCTCACGCATTGACATGGAGCCTGGCCCATTCATATAGAGTCTGAAACTTTGTTTTATCTCCTTTATCTGTTCCTCGATTGTCATAAGAATTATTTTTTTGTTTAATATTCACTTGAGTATCTTAACATCTGATGTGTATAACTCTCTGAATAGTCTAACTTTACGTCTATGATATCGCCCTGCTTGTCATATTCTGGCTTCATCCACGGATTCAAAAAGCCCTTATAGGGGGCTATATCCAGCTTGTCATAACGACTCAGCACTTCTTTGTGCAGACCACCATCAACATGAACGGCATATTGCTCAACCAACCGACGCGCCGCCACAAAGTCACCTTCACTCTTTATGCGCTGTATCTCCCTTAGCTGAGTGGCAAAGAGAGTGCGCAAACGCTCATAATCTTTCACCCGCACATAGTGCTTCCCCGCGCGTTCTTCAATGACAACAGCCTGCCCTTCTTGGTCCATATCCAGAGCCCAGCCCGCTATCAGTGCACGATTGCGCATGTGAGCCTCCTCTATCTTATCGCCTTCCTTGATTCTCACCAATTGGGTCAGCAAACCATTCATCATATAGGTGTAATATTGGCTCTTATAAGCCTCTGCATTGGGCGTAAGTCCCAGGTCAACAAGCTTTTTATCGGCAAGATAATACAGGCCAAACAAATCGGCACGTGCCTCTTCTATCGTATTCCCATAAGACTTTAAGGCGTCGGGGTCTGTATCCTTCAACAATTGCCCACTCCCATGACCCAGACACTCATGCAAATCTGTATGAAGATTATCACACAACTCGCCATATTGCTCAATCGCCTGGCGCGTAGCGTCATCTATCACAAACTCTTGCAAAAATCCATTGCCCAAAGAGGCGCGCTGATAGGCATCGGTGAGGTTTCCTATGGTCACACTCTTCGACCCATACTCGGCTCTAATCCAATCGGCATTCGGAAGATTTATCCCTATGGCTGTAGAAGGATATTCATCACCGCCAAGCATGGCTGCACAAACCACATTGGCCGTCACGCCTCTCACAGCTTTCTTCTTGAACGCTTTATCCACAGGGGAATGGTCTTCAAACCATTGCGCATGTTCACTGATAAGGCGTGTGCGCTTCGTGGCTTCGATGTCTTTATAGTGCACAATGCCTTCCCACGAACCTTTCAAACCCAATGGGTCGCCATAAACTTCTATGAAACCATTGATAAAATCTACCCTGCTATCCTGGTCTTCCAACCATTTAATTGAATATTCATCGAAACATCGTAAATCGCCTGTTTGATAATAGTTTATCAATAGCTGGATAATGTCTTTCTGCAGGTCATTTTCGGTATAGAAAGTGGTTTTTTTCAACCAATGAATGATTTGCCGGATTTTGTCTCCATACAATCCTTCGGCATGATAGCGCAACTCTTTAAGGCAGCCATCCCGCTTGACGAGTTTCGAGTTGAGCCCAAAAGAAATGGGATGCCCTTCACAGGCTTGCTTCATGCGAGCATAATAGTCTTCAACTTCTTGCTGACTGACATGCTCATAGAAATTGCATGCCGAAGTCTCAATCAAATCAACGCCATCGGCCTTGTTAACACGCTTCGGCAAACGACTGGCATCAAAAATCACGGGGAGAAGTTCATTGAGCAAAGCGCTCTTTTCATCCGCATCGGCCAATCCCAACTGGTCTACGGTCAGCTGATTGTAGGCCTCACAAAAGAACTCCTGAGTGAAACCAGGCACAAACTTGTCGCACGCATAATGGTGATAGATGCCATTTGAAAACCACATGCGTTTGAGATAAACCACAAAAGCATGGAAGTCTGCAGTGTCGCGTTTCCCTGTGTAGCACATGAAAATCTGTTCAAGCACCCTGCGAATAACAAGATTATATTTTCCAAACTGATCAAAGGTGATGTCTCTACCCGAAAGCACGGCTTTCGACAAATAATAGATGTATAACTTTTCACGCAGTGACAGCGTCTCAAATCCTTCTAACTTATACCTTAAAATCTGAATATCAGCAAATTTTTCATCTATATAGTTCATGAGTCTCTTTTTTATCCCTTCCCACCACCGCTTGATGATAGTCACACAACATCTTCTCTCACGACGGAGCCCCACAAGGCCTCCCCCCTATCAATCACACACTGACAGGTCTCGCGAATCTCTTTTAAATGATTAACCATGCAACCTCTCGCGCTGACAAGGGGTAGATGTGAAAGCTGCACAACAAAAAGCTATTTACAACTACACCTATCGCCTCGCGTTGACAAGGGTGGATGTGGAATGGGCAAACGTTACATGTAATATTGTAATATGTAATATTTTGCATAACAATAAAGCCCACAAAAAGATGTATCTTCTTTTGTGGACTTCATCATCTCAGGGGATATCACTCCGCATCAATTGCTCTGGCAGCATTCTTTGAGCCTGGTTTACGCCCTCTCTTCTTAGGCAACTCCGTTTGTACAGGCTGCTGCTGATAGCGGAGCTTGTAGTCGCGAGGCGTACAACCATTGAGCTTGTAGAACGATGCATAAAACGACTGACGATTAGAAAAACCAACCATGTCTGAAATATCCTCCATGTTCAGTTCTCTGTAGCGTTTGTCAGCCAAGAGTGTCATCGCCTCTTCAATTCGATACTTGTTTACGAACGAAGTGTAGTTCATGTGGAACTTGACATTCACAACGGCTGAGATATAACGCGTGTTTGTACCCAAATCGTCAGCAAGTTTCTTGGCAGAGTAATCCTTGTCCTTATACTTCTTCTGGATAAGAATGATGTCGAGAATCTTTTCTTTCAATTCATCCATTAATCCGGGTCTAACCAAAGCGCGGTATGCCGCGTCCTTCTCCCGTTTTTCTGTAATGTTATACTTTGCCATAATATTAAATAATAACTGAATTTCCTCCTTTCTGTTGCAAATTTAAATATAATAAATTAATTTATCAAGCCTTTGAATATTAATTTTATAAAAAAATAATATCTTTGTGATATCAAATCACTTAAACAGCAGAAAAATGAAGAAAATTTTCACCATCATGCTCGTCTTTATCTTTACATTGACTTGCACGGCACGAAAAGATTTTTACACCATCGTAGTCTCACTCGATGGGTGCAGATGGGATTACCCGCAATGGTACGATGCACCCTTTTTCAATTACATGGCCGAACAGGGCGTGAAATCGGGGCTCATCCCCTCCTATCCGTCCAAGACCTTTCCCAATCACTACACCTTGGCCACAGGGCTCTATCCTGATCACCATGGTATCATCGCCAATTCGTTTGTGAACAGAAAAGACGGACTGATTTTTTCGCTCAGTAATCCAAAGACCAAAACCGACAGCCGATTCTATGGCGGAGAACCCATATGGATTACGGCCAAGAAACAGGGCAAGAAAGTGTTCACCTACCATTGGCCAGGAAGTGACGTACGCGTGAAAGGCCAATACCCCGATGTGTGGTTCAACTACAACAAGAATCACCTCTCCGTCAGCGAACGAATCTCTATGGTCTCACAAGCTATCAACGCCAAGCAGGCACCCGACCTCATCATGGTTTATTTTGAAGAGCCCGACCACTCAGGACACAACTTCGGACCACAAGACCCACGCACAAGAGAGGCTTTCAGAAACATGGATGCACAGCTTCATGACCTATGGGACAACATTCAGCAAGGACCACGCAAAGATAGTGTCAATCTCATTGTCGTTTCAGACCATGGCATGACCTTCGTGACTCCCGAACGAAAAATTGAATGCAAACGCTATTTGAATCCAAAGTGGGTTGAACGCATAGAAGGCAACCTGCCCGCACAAATCTATTGCCACAAAGGATATGCCGACTCGGTATACAATGCCCTGAAGGCTATCCCACACATGCGCGTATGGCGAAAAAAAGATGTTCCAGCCTATCTCCACTACGGCACTCACGAAAACATTGGCGATGTCATTGCCGACCCGCAAGAGGGATGGCTCGTCACAGACGGCAAAGTGAAGGCTGGAGGCATGCATGGTTACGACCCCACATACAGCGACATGCAAGCCATTTTCAGAGCCATGGGACCAAGCTTCCGACACATCGACTATCCTCACTTCCCCAATGTTGATGTCTATGCGCTCCTATGCCACCTCATCGGCGTCACCCCTGCCCCAAACGACGGCAACCTCAATGACATCAGTGCTATACTAAAATAACCCTCCACATCTTCACACACTCCGTCTCCCTATGCTTGACCCTCTCAGGCATGAGGGAGACTTTTTTAACGATTCACATCGTCAACCCTCTATCCTTTGCACAAATGGCACACATCCTTTGCCACTCATTTTCCCAAAAATCTTCCAACTTATGTTTTGCACGGCTCACGCTTACAAAGATAATGAAATAATCGCAAAACACAAAGAAAATACCCATTCACGGCATGTTAATAAATGTTTAGTATATCAGAGCGCCCATTTAGAACCCCTAAACCACCCATTTACGCTATGCACAAAGAATCATAACACACATGCATCAATCCAAAATATTACATATTACAATATTACATGTAACGTTTACTCAAATCGGAGTAAAGACTACACAAAAAAGCGAGGCAATCTTTTCCTTTATAGATTAAATTTATTATCTTTGCATGATGAAAGTTGAACAACCGATTCTCATTGTCAAAACATGCACAAACAGCGGTTTATCAGACATCAAATCTTCTGACACCAACACCCCTGTCAGAGCGTCGGCAACAACAAAAGACAAGTGCAATTAAAACAGAAAATCATCATGAGTTTAATAGATTATAAGAATATTGACATCTATCAAGGTGAAAAACTCGTACTCCAAGACGTAAACTTTCACGTAGACGAGGGAGAGTTCATGTATATCATCGGCAGTGTGGGCTCAGGAAAATCAAGTTTACTGAAAACCTTCTATTGCGAGCTCGACATCTGGCACGAAGAAAACAAAGAAGAAGAGAAAGCCGAAGTCTTAGAACGAGATATTTTTAATCTCAAACGCAAAGAAGTGCCCGCCCTACGCAGAGAAATGGGAATCATCTTTCAAGATTTCAAACTCTTACATGAGATGACCGTCAGAAAGAACCTTCAGTTTGTGCTGAAATCCACAGGATGGAAAAGTCAGAAAGACATCAACGAGCGCATAGAAAGCGTGCTCACCGATGTGAGTATGCTCGACAAGATAGACAAGCTCCCCCACGAACTCTCAGGCGGTGAACAGCAACGCGTGGCCATTGCACGTGCCATCCTCAACAAACCCAAAATCATTATCGCCGATGAGCCCACCGGAAACCTCGACCCCGACACCGCCGGCAAGATTATCGGCCTGCTCAAAGACATCAGCACCACGGGCACGGCCGTAGTCATGACCACCCACAACATCCCAATGCTCGACCGCTTCCCCGGCATCGTCTACCGGTGTAAAGACGGAGCCATCAACGATGTGACTACAGAGTACAACAAGATGGATCTCAGCGAAGATACACAATACGACGCACAACCATAAAAATCAAATACACAACAATCATGAAGGTAATGAAATTCGGAGGCACCTCTGTTGGCACACCAGCCCGCATGAAAGAAGTGACCACCATCATCACAGAGAGCGGACAACCCACATTCATCGTCCTCTCAGCCATGAGTGGAACAACCAATTCGCTCATTGAAATCTCCAACTACCTCTACAAGAAAAACCCCGAGGGCGCAAACGAGATTATCAACAGGCTCGAAAACAAATACATGCAACATGTAGAGGAACTCTATACCACAGAGACCTATAAAAATAAAATCAAAAAGTTTCTTTCCGAAGAGTTCAACTACCTGCGCTCGTTCACCAAAGACCTTTTCACCAGCTTTGAAGAGAAAAACATTGTAGCCCAAGGAGAACTATTGAGCACCAACATGATGGTGAATTATCTGCAAGAGAAAGGCATTAAAGCCGTCTTAATCAATGCGCTCGACTTTATGCGCATAGACAAAAACGGAGAACCAGACCTGCAGGTGATTAAAGAAAAGCTTTCTCAACTCATGAAAGCCAACCAAGGCTATCAAATCTATCTCACCCAAGGCTTTATCTGTCGTAATGCCTATGGCGAAGTAGACAATCTGCAACGAGGAGGAAGCGATTACACCGCCTCACTCGTTGGCGCCGTGTTGCCCGCAGAAGAAATTCAGATATGGACAGACATCGACGGCATGCACAACAACGACCCACGCATCGTGGAACACACAGAAGCCATCCGGCAAATAAGCTTTGACGAAGCTGCAGAGTTGGCCTACTTCGGCGCAAAGATTCTTCACCCCACCTGTGTGCAACCTGCAAAATATGCAGGCATCCCTGTGAGGCTGAAAAACACCATGGACCCCGAAGCAGAAGGAACACTCATCAACAACAACATCGTCAAAGGAGGCTTCAAAGCCGTAGCAGCAAAAGACAATATCACGGCCGTAAAGATAAAAAGCAGCCGCATGCTCTTAGCAACAGGCTTTCTGAGAAAAGTTTTCGAAATCTTTGAAAGCTATCAAACCCCCATCGACATGATTACCACCAGCGAAGTTGGCGTATCGATGAGCATTGACAACAACAGCCATTTAGACGAAATCGTTGATGAGCTCAAAAAATATGGTACAGTGACCGTCGATACCGACATGTGTATCATCTGCGTTGTGGGAGACCTTGATTGGCAAAATCGTGGTTTTGAGGCCAAAGCCATAACAGCATTGGAAGACATCCCCGTGCGCATGATTTCCTATGGAGGAAGCAACCACAACATCTCCTTCCTCATTCAGGAAGCCGACAAAAAAAGAGCCTTACAACGTTTGAGTGCAAACCTCTTCAACTGCAAATAAGTTGTTCATGACAGAAAACAAGCCCACACACTCAGCTATCCCAGCCTACCCCACTCCCTTCTACTACTACGACACGAAGTTGCTTCAAGCAACACTTCACACGATTAGCACAGAAGCATTGAGACACAAAGGCTTTCATGTGCACTATGCAGTGAAAGCCAATGCCAATCCCACGCTACTCAGGATGATTCAAGAGGCAGGATTAGGAGCCGATTGCGTTAGTGGAGGAGAAATTAAAGCCTCGATAGCAGCAGGATTCAAGCCATCACAGATTGTATATGCAGGAGTTGGGAAAAACGATTGGGAAATAAATCTCGGCCTTGACCAAGATATTTTCTGTTTCAACGTAGAAAGTCTGCCAGAACTTGAAGTTATCAACCAACTGGCAGCCTGCAAATCGAAAATAGCACATATTGCACTCAGAATAAACCCCAACATTGGGGCACACACCCATTCGAACATTGTCACCGGCCTTGCCGAAAACAAGTTTGGCATAGCCATGCACGACATGCATGACCTCATAGAGCGTGCCACAAAGATGAAGTATGTGAAACTCATCGGACTACATTTCCACATCGGAAGCCAAATCCTCGACATGACCGACTTCGTCAAGCTTTGCAAGCGCATCAATGAACTGCAAGACCAATTGGCCGAGCAAGGCATAACATTAGAACACATCAACGTAGGAGGCGGATTGGGCATAGACTATGAACATCCTCAAGCGCATCCCATTCCCGATTTCAAAACCTATTTTGACACGTTTGACACACATCTGAAACACTATCCACAACAACAAATACACTTCGAATTAGGACGCTCCGTAGTAGGACAATGCGGAAGCCTCATCACACGCGTATTGTATGTGAAGAAAGGCACCAACAAGCAATTTGTCATTGTCGATGCAGGAATGACCGAACTCATTCGCCCAGCACTCTATCACGCAACCCACCATATAGAAAATCTCAACAGCACGAAGGAAGAAGAAACCTATGACGTTGTTGGACCAATATGCGAATCGAGTGATGTCTTTGCCAAAGATATCCAACTCAACAAAACCCAAAGAGGCGACCTTCTTGCCATCCGAAGCGCCGGAGCCTATGGCGAAATCATGGCCTCAGGATATAACTGCCGAGAACTCCCCAAGTCGTATTTCACAAACGACTGACATTCTCAATAAAAACACAATACAAATAATGATAATAGATACAATCACATTGATTATCGGCCTGTCAATCACGTTAACAACAATCCTTGCATTGCTGTTTACCCCCTTCTGGCACAAGACCAAGGCCCTCCCCGCCTCTCACTCAAACACCCCATTGCCCGAAGTGAGCATCCTCATCCCCACACACGACAATGCACCAGAGCTAAAACGCAATCTCCCAATCTTCCTCCAGCAAGAATATGCAGGAGAATACCGAGTAATCGTAGTGGCAGACAAAGGAGACCATGACACCGAAGACCTCATAAAACAACTCCAAGGCACCTATAAAAATCTCTATGCCACCTATTTACCCGACTCATCCCGCTATATGAGTAGGACAAAACTGGCCATTACGCTTGGCGTAAAAGCCGCCCACTCCGAATGGATAACCATTACCGACCCTACATGCAAACCCCAAAATGAACATTGGCTCGCCTCGTGGGCAGAAAACATGAACGACGATTCAGATTTCATCATGGGATATGTAGCTATGGATGAAACCTGTCCCGCTATATGGCGCTTTGAGCATGCATTGTTGGCAAACCAATGCCTAAGTTCGGCTCAACGTGGTAAAGCATGGTCTACCAACTGCCCCAACATCGCCCTTCGGAAAAGCCGTTTTATGAAAGAAGAAGGCTTTCGGGGTAACCTGCAACTTGTCAGAGGCGAATATGATTTCTTAGTCAACAAATATGCACGCCACCACCGCACACACGTTGACGCACGCACAAGCTCATGGCTCTATGAAGAGGCACCCAGCAAAAAGACATGGAACAACAGAAAAATGTATTTCCGTGCATCAAGACCTCAACTCAAAGGGTATAAGAGCCACAGACTATATGCCTTGCTCTCCAACTTCACCCTGCACGCAGGTGTACTCACCACGCTTGCAAGTGCCATTTATGCAGCTCTCAGCCATAATTGGATATTATTGGGAGTCTCTGTCTTCTATTTGCTCCTCATCATCATAGTCCACACACTTCTATGCCATAAGATCATCGTGTTTTTTGATGCACACCTTTCAAAAACAAAAATGTTTTTTTATGAAATGCGTATGGCCTGGCGAAGCTTCAAATACAAAGTAAACTTTATGCGTGCAGACAAGAACGACTTCACGAGTCATAAACTTTAAGAAGATATGCGCATCAAGATTTTTCATATCCTCAAACAAGACGACAAACTTCAGGAAGGCTTTATGAATGTTTTGCATAAAGCCTTTGAAGCCAGTGATATAGAAGAGGCCAAGGGTGAAGATTATGACCTCATACATGTCATAGGCATACCCACAAAAGAAATGACAAGGATGATTAGTCTGACGAAAAAAAAGCTGATTCCCATTATCTATTCGCCCTTAGCTGAGATTGTGCCATGGAACAAAGCACGCGTGGAACCTTCTTTGGCCAAAGATTTGGTGTTCCTAACCACGGGAAAGACCGAATACACATATATTCAGGAGAAATACCCCCAAGCCCACGTGCATCTAATCAAAAATCCCTTGATTACAACGGCCACCACACAAACCCTGTTCAACAATGAATTGGTGCAATTATACCACACGGTGATAGCACAACACGATGAACACATTAGAGAAGCAATAGAAAAGCGCATCGACAAACTAAAAAATAAAATAGAAGACAAGACGATTCGCAATGTGCTTAAAGGCTTTCTTTACTTGAATTATAAATACAAACGCCGACAAATCCTACAAAAGGATATAGACGAACAAAGCCTCTTGATGCAGTCTTCAGACTATGACGAAGATAAAATGAGCGATTTATTAGTAGAATGCAAACTCTTTGACTTTGTCTCAAGCTTGGAAAGCGTCATGGAAGAAAAGTCTTCACTCACCGAAGGCTTTATGCCCATCCCAACGAAAGACAACCATCTAACAAAAAAGATAAATACAACAATGATATGAGAAAATATAACATCGAAAAAGATATGCGCTACCTGCAATTGTTAGCCAATTCATTCCCAACAATAGCAGATGCAAGTACAGAGATTATCAATCTCCAGGCCATTCTCAATCTACCCAAAGGAACAGAACACTTTCTGGCAGACATACATGGCGAATATGAAGCATTCAGACATGTGCTGAAAAATGCGTCAGGAAATATTAAACGAAAAGTAAACGAACTCTTTGGCAACACCCTGCGTGAACAAGAAAAACGTGAATTGTGTTCACTCATATACTATCCAGAACAGAAACTCGAATTAGTTAAAGCCACAGAACAAGATATCAACGACTGGTATCACATTACACTTCATCAGCTTGTGGCTGTGTGCCGCACGGTGTCCAGCAAATACACACGCTCAAAGGTAAGAAAATCACTCCCCTCAGACTTTTCATACATTATCCAAGAGCTATTGCATGAACATACCGAAAACAACTCAAATAAGACAGCCTATGTCAATGTGATTGTCGATACCATCATCTCAACAGGGCGTGCAGACGACTTCATCATCGCCATGTGTAACGTCATACAACGCTTGGCAATAGACCAACTCCATATCCTTGGAGACATCTATGACCGTGGACCAGGGGCACATATCATCATGGATACAATGGCCGACTATCACAGCTGGGATATTCAATGGGGAAACCACGACATCCTGTGGATGGGAGCATGTGCAGGCAACGATGCTTGTATCTGTAATGTCATACGTCTTAGCCTGCGTTATGCAAATCTCACCACCCTTGAAGAGGGGTATGGCATAAATCTTGTTCCCTTAGCCACATTTGCCATGGAAGTCTATAAAGATGATCCATGCGAAGAATTTATTCCACGATTGAATGGAGGCACCAAGCATCTTGATGAGAAAACACTCCGACTAACGGCACAAATGCATAAGGCCATAGCCGTGATGCAATTCAAAGAAGAAGCGCAACTTTTTGAGGCTCATCCAGAATGGAACATGCAAGACAGAGAACTTTTTAAGATGATAGACTATGAGAAAAAGACTATCATGCTTGATGGAAAAGAATACCCGTTGACAAGTTGCAATTTCCCAACCATCGACCCCAAGCATCCCTGTGCACTGACCTTCGAAGAGAAAACACTGATGGGAAAACTCCATCATTCTTTCCGTGTCAGCGAGAAACTACATAAACACATCAGACTCATGCTCCAACATGGATGCATGTATGCCATTCGGAATGACAATCTGCTCTTCCACGCTTCAATTCCACTCAATGAAGACGGAACACTGAAAGAAGTTGAAATTGAACCGGGCAAGAAATATAAAGGAAGAGAGCTAATGCAACAAACAGGTATGCTCATCCGAACAGCCTTCCAAGATGATAGTACGCCTGAAGAAAAGAAATATGCCATCGACTATTTCATTTATTTATGGTGTGGCCCCAATAGCCCACTCTTTGACAAAAGCAAGATGGCTACATTTGAACGATATTTCATAGCCGATAAGGATACACACAAAGAAATAAAAGGCAACTATTTCCTCTTGCGTGATGATGAAAAAATTGTAGACCACATCCTTGATGCTTTCGGAGTAAAGGGTTCTAACCGACATATCATCAATGGCCATGTACCCGTTCATGTGGCAAATGGCGAAAATCCAATAAAAGCCTCAGGAAAGCTCATGGTCATTGACGGAGGTTTCTCAGAAGCCTATCATAAAGAAACTGGTATAGCGGGCTACACCCTGGTTTACCATAGCCGAGGCTTCCAACTCGTTCAACACGAGCCTTTTACAAGTGCGGCTGATGCCATCCTACGTGGAACAGACATTAAGTCAACAACACAAATTGTTGAAATGAGTAGCCATAGGATGCTTGTAGCTAACACCGACAAAGGTATTGAATTGAAAAAACAGATTGAAGACCTTGAGGAACTGCTCTATGCATATCGTCACGGACTGATTGGAGAAAAGGAACGAAAGAAATAAAAATCACACATAAACAAATATCCCATTTCAAATAATATCCGGCAAATCCTAACACAGGGCTTGCCGGATATCTTTTTTATTCTCTAATCCTTCTATATAAAACTTAAGAGAATCATCGAGCATGCACGCTCAAATCTTAAACCTATTGTGATGCTTTGCACGTGAGGGAGACATATTGTCAAAGCCTCCGCCAAACCCTTTGAAATGGTCTGAAGGAAAACCATTATCCTTAGACCTTACCACACCACGATATTGTGCCCAACGGTCCAATATCCGATTGACATAGTTAACCGTCTCTTGCCCACGCATATATCCGTGCTTCACCACAGGATCATTGTAATATGCGGGTGTGCTCAAACGCAAAACAAACTCTTGAACCTCATTCCAGGAATAAGGATTACGCCCATATTTACGTGCTAAAGCCATGGCATCACGTATATGAAAAGAACCTCCATTATAGCCAGCAAGCACATAACAACTCCGTTCGGCAGGGTTGGGCACGTCTGCAAAGTGTCCCGACAATTGTCGAATATACTTAGCTGCTGCTGCTATATTAAGTTCTGGGTCATAAATATCCTCCCGAGCTATTCCCAGATGGTCTGCCGTTCTCGGCATGATTTGCATCAGTCCACAAGCCCCTGCCCATGAATGTGCGCGAGGGTCGAACGTCGATTCCTGATAGCATTGTGCGACCATCAGGCGCCAATCCCATCCTGCCATAGGTGCATATTGCTGGAAATAAGAATCCCATTGAGAAATCTGGCCACGCGCTCTGTTCAACATGGGTGAGTAGACATGACGTGTCACACTACGTGCCGACAAAAGGAAATTCTCCTCTTTCTTCAACGAAACTATCATTGATGGACGATACCAATGGTTCAAAGAGTCGGCTAACTCCACATTATTCTCTTGAACTGCCCATTGTGCATGAAGGGAATCAATCTTCACTCCACAATATCTTATGCCTTTATAGGTTTGAGGTAAAGGAAAGGCAATCAAATCTCCATCACCCGACTTCAACTTCCTTACCATCTCCATCGTGTCTCTACATACTTCAACACGAAGAGAAACACCTAAACTTTGTGCAAACTTCTCAGCCAAAAGATATTGTAACCCCATACCTCTACCATGATAATCATAATAGGTTTCAGGCCCCGACATCGTGAGCATAATTAGTTCTCCATTGTTCTGTATATCAGAAAGAGTAAATGCCTTCTGTGTGCTTACAGAATCATCTCCACCCACCTCTTCACCCCAGGGCGTTAGCATCTTTTCCTTTTTCTCCTTACATGATGCTAACAAACCAAGTGTCAGCAATCCCATAAGACATACAATATATAAACGGTGCATAAGCATTATTATATTCTCAACAAACAGAGGAGTTTCTTCTTGTGGCCACAAAATTACAACATAATTTGGAAATATCCATTTAAATCCATATTTTTGCAAAGCAAATAGCATCATTAAAATATATTATTCATACGCCTTTGGAAGTAAATACTATCCAAACAATGTCTTTCTTCAAAGGCATCTTCATAAGAATACAATTCTATGAGAGAACTGAAAACTTTATGCCGTCAAAATATATGGGCGTTATCGTTAAAAAGAAACACAGAAAAAGCCCCATCCCAACACAAGGAAATCATTGCGTTAGACAAGAATGAGAATCCATATAACAAGCCATTCAATACCTATCCAGATTCTTATCAAGAAGAATTGAGACAAAAAGTGGCTGACGTAAAAGGCATTTCTAAAGATAATATCATCCTAAGCAATGGTTCAAATGAGGCTATTGACAGGATAATCAGAACCTTTTGCGAACCTCACATTGACCATATTGTGACCTTGTCTCCTTCTTACGATATGTATACATATTGTGCAGAAATAAATGGTGTAGACTATAAATCCATAACGCTCAATAGTGAATTCCAAACTACAGCAGACGAGTTGCTCAATGCCTGTGAAGAAAATACGAAGTTGATTTTTATATGTTCACCCAATACTCCTTCGGGAAACATCATTAATCCAGAAGTTATCGAACAAGTACTTCACTCTTTCGAAGGTATTGTTATCATTGATGAAGCCTATATAGACTTTGCAAACCATCCCTCATTTCTAAGAATTCTCCACCAGAATCCTAATCTCATCATCCTTCAAACCATGAGTCATGCATGGGCTTCTGCCGCCATCCGCTTGGGCATGACCTTTGCATCCGAATCCATTATAGATTTACTACATACGATTTGTATGCCTTATAGCCTCAATATACTAACACAAAAGCATGCTTTAGAGGCACTAAACGACCCATTTGAAACCGACAAACGGGTAAAATTGATTAAGCAAGAACGCAATAGAATGATGCAAGCCTTCTTAGATTTACCTTGTTGTGAAAAGGTTTTCCCTACAGAAACCAATTTCTTTCTGGCAAAGATGAAAAAGGCAGAGGATATCTATAATTATCTTATCCAACATAGAATAAAAGTCTATGATTGCAAAAATTTAGAACAATGTGATAATTGTCTACGCATAACGATTGGTACAAAAACTGATAATGGGGCACTATTAGCGGCATTAAGGAGTTATCAATAGAGATTATACCCGCAAAAAGGCTCATAATTAACCATTTTGATGTGTAAAATGAGAAAAGAGTTCTGCCGGTGATAGTACAAAAGGTAAAGATGCAAAAAGAGAATGCTTCCTCGATATTATGAAAAGTATTCATTAAATCAGGCACTCTTTTATAATCTCATCACTTATTCCTTTTTCCTTAAGACGTTTGGCAATCTCTCTCTTATAATTGAACTGTTCGTGAAAATGGAAAATCATTTTATCAAATGTATCCAAGGCTGCACTTTTGTTTGACAACGTACATATTCCTATTGGTTGGTTATTCTATTTTTCGATAATTTTACCGTCATCCCTAATTATATAAGTTTTAACTTTCTGAGAAGAATCTATAAATGTAGTTTTAACCTTAATAGAAAAGTTTTTGTCAATTCTAAAGGATGTAATCTCCTTAGACTCATCACTGTCTGGTTCAAACCAAATTCCTTCAACATAGAGGTTTGATATGATGGTATTATTCTTGATAGATAGTAAATAAAATCGATAGTCAAAATCCCCACAATCCATTGGAACCAAAATCAAATATATATCGCCTTTATTGGGCAACGGTAGGTACCTGAGTTTGTTCCCTGTATCACAAAGAAATTCAGAAACACCTTTCAGGTACTTACTTTCTATCAAATTGTATTTTACTGTCTTTATGTCAATACGCTTATCGTATGGCAATGTTTCGTTACTCTTCGCCAAGAGATTCTTATTCGTAATTGCCCTAAGGGATTTATTGTGCATATCCTCCATATTGGAATAAAATCCACTTTGGGGATTCTTATAATGTAAGACAAATTCTCTTTTATATATCAAGAACAGATCTTTCCCATTACAAGGTATTGTTTGCCATAAAGTATAATCCTCCCAATCAAAAGCACCATTCTTTTTATCCAAATATCTTTCTATTTGTAAATATGGTATTGAATCTTTAATATTTAATGAAAACTCTTTATTGGCTTTAATGAAATAGTTATGTAAATCTTTTATGTAATATCGGTATCATACATAAAATAGGATTTGGGTATCTCTTTATGTTGGCTAAAAAGAATCTTTTGTTTTCCATTAATAATAAGCGTGTCCTTGTTTGTCTCTACTTTTGGAGGAACTGAGAGTCTCGTTAATAAGGAGGAAGCTGCTTGTGAGTCTGAATTATATATTATCTAATGATATAAATTGCCAGTTAATACGTTCTCCTACACAAGAAGACTTCACTTCTTGTTCTGAATAAATTCCTCTTTGCTCAGATACATACACTTTCTTTGAAGGCGCTTTACACGCACATAGAACTGATAAAAGTAAAATAATAACATACCTCATATCTAATTGTTTATGTAGTTGCTGTTGTTAAAGATGTCAACTTCTTTAAGTTTTCTGTTTCTTAAACCTTTTTCTGATGCCGTTCCTCTATTGATTGTACGCTGTCAAACAAAAGTGCACAACTGCAAATATAGTTATTTACTCTAATATTTCATTGTTTTATTATCAAAAATTCTTTTGTTGATTGATTTTTGCTTTATAATTTCTCTTATCTTTTTAATTTTCTCCCCTTGTCCTAAATATACGTCTTAGGGTGTGAGATTATCCAATGATTCATGAAATCTTTTTTCATTATAATAGTCTACCCACTCATCGATAGCCTTTTCCAATTCAGAGGGACAAAAATAATGATTTAGCTTAATTACATTTTTCATCGATCTGTGATATCTTTCCTTGCGTCTGCGGATGTAAGGGTTTGCCATGGATATGCTTGATATTATATTCCTTACAGAGATACTGTTTGAGAGAGGAAGTAATATAACATGGTCCATTATCAGATAAAAGACAAGGAGGGTTCTAGAATGTAACTCCAGCCTTTTCAATTGCTTTATCTATTGTTCTATATACATCATCAGAAGTCATACTCGAACATAACTCCCAATGGATAATATACCTGCTGTAGTCATCAATTACCGTAGAGAGATAATACCAGCCCCAAACCTTGACTTTGAAATAGGTAAAATCGGTCTGCCACATTTCATTAGCGAATTTAGTCTTATGATGGAACTCATCAGCTGCAAAGATAAAATCATGCTCCATACGTTCCAATAGACCTCTTTCGTGCAAAATACGATAAAAGCTTGACTCCGAAACAAATATCTGACTCTCTTCCAATAAAAGAACTGATAATTCCCTGGGGGTGAGCTCAGGATGCTCTAAAGAAAGTTCAACCACTATTTGTCGAATATTATCAGGTATGCGGTTCCACGTTGTAGGTGCTCTGTAATGTGTTGCTCTGAGAGCATTCAAACCTCCTATAGCATATTTCTTATACCAATTATAAAAGGTACGTTTAGGGATTCCTAAACGCTTAAGTGCCTGAACAATACTCAGGCTCTGAACGCTTTACTGTTAGAACGATGCTCTCTTTCTCTTCCGCACTATAACGTATATACGATTCATGCATAGGACTTATTCGATGAGTTTCAAGTTTTTTTACAACGTCATATCTAACTACCAAATCGGCAAGGGCTTCTTTTAAGCGAATATTTTCATGACGAAGTTCCTTTACCTCATCACTCGTTGCTTCACGGACAGTATCACCATCAAGGCGAGCTTTGCGAGCCTCAATAAATTCCTTATTCCATTTGTAGTAAGTGCTATCGGATATACTATATTTACGACAGAGTTCAGCAATACTCTGTTCTCCACGGATTCCTTCCATTACTATCAAAACCTTTTGTTCAGAAGTGAAAATACGTTTAGTGTTACGACGAATATCCTTTAATAAGGATTCTGAAGAACCATGCTGAGAACTTACTGGAAAATTCTTTTTTGTTGTCATTGTGCAAATATACTTTTTTATTAATAATTCTAACTAAAACCCCAAACTTAATTGGAGCTCAAGTTGTGCACTTTTGTTTGACAACGTACACTCAATCGTCCTGAACTCTTGGGAGTAAGGCTTGACAATAATGGACACGACCTACGTGGAGTTCTTTTCGTTGGTATCGATAAGGATTGTCGAGGCAGAGAAGGTGTTCTTCCGCTTCGCTATAGCCGCTCATCCAAAACAATTTGGGAGGACGACAACATGCCGTGGCCACTTGAGTTATAGCCCCTAAAATGCAGAAAGGTTTGAGAGGCACCCACGTTTCCCAAACCTTTCTATCATTTCTTATTCGTACACTTCCATTGTCTTGCGCAGCCACTTACGCAACTCATCCTGCAAGGACTGAGGTTCAAGTACTTTTATCATGTTGCCCCAACTCATCAGCCGCATGTAGAAGTCGTATGTGGGCCGCAAGGTCAGTTCAAAGTCGGCATAGTCATCGCAGGAGAAGAGTTCCCGTTGGGAATAGTGCATCGGCAGCGTGCGCATATAGTACTGGTGGTACTTGTCCGCACGGAGCACAATCCGTTGCAGCGGCACATTCTCGTCTATCACGATGCCAAAGAAGTCTGCAAAGTAATCCTTGGCGACGAAATCCCTGGGCAATTCGAACTTCTGTTCCGTAGTACGGACATGCTCCAAGCGGTCGAATGAGTACAATAGCAAGCGGCCTTTTTCCACGCTCCTCGCCAACATATACCAGCGTCCGCCTGACAACTTCACGCAGTAAGGCTCCACCAGATACGTCTTTGCCTCGTTCACGGTAAAGGCACGATGTGTGATTTCTAGGACACGGTTCTCCTTCATGGCTTCCAATACCATGGTGAGAAAGTCCTGACTCGAAGGGATGTCCTCCGTAAGGATGCGGTCATGTATGGCAAGGTTGTTGGACAGAGCTTCTGCCGTACCATAGGTATCGAGCAGCCATGTGCGTAGTTCTCCTCTATCCATTACCGACGGATTGGCTATATAATAATGGTGGCCGCCCTTGGCTTCGCACTCAATGACGATGCCAAACATATCGAGGATGCCGCCCTTCCATCTGTCGAAGGTCTGTCGTGGCAAATCCTCGCCACGACTCAAATCCACGTTGTTCCTCCATTTTTCATTGAGTTTTTTCAACGTGATGCGACCCGCCCGGTGAATGGTTTTCACCACCCAAATGTACTTTTGTATGAGTGACATGATGCGTTATGCCTTACTAATTGTTGTTGTAGCCAAATTCCCTGGTGCCGAACTTTCGTTTGTATAGAGACTCGCGGTCAATGGCATGTTCCTCCAATATCTTCAGAGGCAGGGTCTCGAGGATGCACCACTGAAAGTATTTCTTCTCATACGCTTCGTCATTTTCCAGAAGTGGCTTCAGGTCTTTGTCACCGCCGTGTCCGGTCTTGGCATATTCTGTCCATCTGCCCCAAATACCTCGGGTATTGTAGGTCGAGCCTACATATTGCTTGCCGGTCTTCTTATCCAATATCAGGTAGATGCCGTTACAACTTTCCAACTTTGCTTTCCACTCGGCGTGGTTTGTCTCAATGATGAGCTTCAACTGGTTATAGTCAAGCACAACATCCTCGAAACGAGTGAAGATAGGGATGTTATTCTCCTTTATGCCTCGGTCTATTCTGGTCACAGGCATCTGATTTACATAGTTCTGCAGCCAGCTTACTGGGTTCTTCCAGTCAATAATCACTTTCTCTTTGAGTAGTTCAAAACCATCAAGTTCAATAAAACCGAACTTGGCAAATTCTTCGCCTTCATAGTCTCCAAGCGGATTTATGATGCCTTCGTTCCTATAAACACCAACGAAACGTGAGCTGCAACTTTCTTCACCTATGAAAGCTACAATATAGTCCACCTCTTTGAAGCGCTTCACCACTTGTTCACTCTGATAACTAAGGAAAACAGAATGCTCGTTCAGATACAGGTCATACAATGAGTTGAAGTATGACTTGCCGTCAATAACCTTTTCCTTTCGATTGTCTTTATGACGTATGAGTCTGACACGCTTCTTGTCGGCGTTGTCGAACTCTTCGTTACGACCTGCCAGCAGGTCTTGTACCATGATGATATAATCCTTTGTCTGCATAATTGTCTATTATTTGATCTTGTCCCATTCAAACTCGGCACCAAGTATTTCGAGGCCGAGGTATTTCCATTCTTCCTTGTCGAAGTTGGGTGTATAACGCGCCATGACGAGATGGTTGCTTCGTTCTTCCTTCGTCCAGTAGTTCCAGTTGAAGCCCAAAGCCTTATGCCATATTGGCTCAGGCTCATCGCATGGGTCAAGCTGGTAGAAGATGGTACCGATGCGTTTCAAGAAGTAATCTCCTCCAGTACACATATCTAACCGAAGACTATGATTGTCCAGCGGAAAACCATAGAAACCGTCATCACATCTACCTGGCCATGCAGCCAGGCACAAAGCTCCCAACTCATAACCACCGCGTTCCCTTGCCACAACGATGTCACCTGTAAACATGCGTTTCCCCTCACTGTCATCATAACCTGTATCGATACCTGCAAAGATGTGACGGCATGTGTAGCCCCGTCCTTCACATGGATGTCCAAAGAAGTCCTCCACAACGTCTGGATTGTGATCTTCCTCATACTCTTTCTCCTTGTGCCAGACGTACAGTCCATCATCTACCGCAAAGAAATAGTCGCCGAAGTTGGCATAGCCAAACTGGTCTCTGCCGATGACATAACGTATGCGTGGATAGGCAGTACCTTTGATGGTACCACGACCTATCTCGTCACGATACTTCTCGCACAGCTGCACTAGCTGTTTCTCGTTTATCACGTCAGGGAATTGTCCCAAATGCTTGTTCTTCTTAACGTCCATAGTCCTTGTTGTTTTAATTCGAGGGCAAAGTTACGAGCAAGGTGTCTCATTCCGCGTTACAGGTTTAAACTATCTTCTCTTTCTGCTTGATATTTCAACTACAGCACCAGACGAAGAACATGACAATGGCCGCTACAACGACAATGGCGCAACCATTCAATATGCAGCTGTCCATCTTCTTGTCCCATTCTGTGGCAGGAACACTTTGTGGTGCTACACTCTGCCCCCTATGTTGCGCTTGTTGTTGCCGACGCTTGCCCGCAGCCTTCTTTATAGCCGCATGTACTAGAGCCGCACCGGCGGCTCCCAACATGATATGGTGAGGGTCTATGCCAGAAGAGTACTCCACCTTCTTATGGTGTCCTTGATGTTGCTCTTCATAGAAAGCATCATAGTCGCCATCATCGATATAGTCATCGACATACTCCTCTTCCACGTCCTCGTAGCCATCGGCATATCCTGTACGTTGTCAAACAAAAGTGCACAACTGCAAATATAGTTATTTACTCTGATATTTCATTGTTTTATTATCATAAATTCTTTTGTTGATTGATTTTTGCTTTATAATTTCTCTTATCTTTTTAATTTTCTCCCCTTGTCCTAAATATACGTCTTTGGGTGTGAGATTATCCAACGATTCATGAAATCTTTTTTCATTATAATAGTCTACCCACTCATCGATAGCCTTTTCCAATTCAGAGGGACAAAAATAATGATTTAGCTTAATTACATTTTTCATCGATCTGTGATATCTTTCTATCTTTCCTTGCGTCTGCGGATGTAAGGGTTTGCCATGGATATGCTTGATGTTATATACCTTACCAAGATACTCCTTGAGCGAGGAAGCAATATAACATGGTCCATTATCTGATAAAAGACAAGGAGGGTTCTGGAATGTAACTCCAGCCTTTTCAATTGCTTTATCTATTGTTCTATATACATCATCAGAAGTCATACTCGAACATAACTCCCAATGGATAATATATCTGCTGTAGTCATCAATTACCGTAGAGAAATAAATGCCAAACCTTTCGGGAAATGACTTTCAACAACCGCGGAAATGCCAAACCTTTCGGGAAATGACTTTCGCCATGCGCGGAAACTCCAAACCATTCGGGAAATGACTTTCAACAACCGCGGAAATGCCAAACCTTTTGCGGAATGATTTGCGGGAGGCCCGCAAGCTCCAAAACCTTTTAAAAGTGATTTGCGGGAGGCCCGCAAGCTCCAAAACCTTTAAAAAGTGATTTGCGGGAGGCCCGCAAGCGCCAAAACCTTTAAAAAGTGATTTGCGGGAAGCCCGCAAGCTTCAAATCCTTTAAAAAGTGATTTGCGGGAGGCCCGCAAGCAACAAAACCTTTTAAAAACGATTTACAGATAAAGATACTGCTTTTACACCAAAAAAGATAAACTCAAAAAAATAAAACAGGACCACTTTAAATGACTCTATAGGGCCACTTTGCACGATTACAACAGGGTCAGCTTAAATGAGCCAAAGGGGAACCGCTTTAGACGAGTATTTCCACCCTCAAGAAGTAAATGACATCCAACAAAGTTCGTATTTTTTGCTTTTTAACCATTTTCCATTCCCCACTTTTTCATTTTTTTACTATCTTTGCATCCGAAACTATAGTGTAATCATAAATGGGTTACTAATTGACATTAGGACAACAAAAGATTTAATTGATAAAAACTTATGAGTAAGCAAGTAGAAAAGATCAAACAGCTTATTGCAAAACGCGAAGAAGCTCGCCTGGGAGGTGGTCAGAAAGCTATCGACAAGCAGCACGAACGTGGTAAGTACACGGCACGCGAACGTATTGAAATGTTAGTGGATGAAGGTAGTTTCGAAGAATATGATATGTTCAAATTGCATCGTTGTCATAACTTCGGCATGGAGAAAAAACAATACTTAGGTGATGGAGTTGTAGCTGGTTCGGCAACTATTGATGGTCGCTTAGTATACCTTTATGCACAGGATTTCACCGTTAATGGTGGCTCTTTGTCTGAGACTATGGCACAAAAGATTTGCAAGGTTATGGACATGGCAATGCGCATGGGAGCTCCCGTCATCGGCATGAATGACTCAGGTGGTGCACGTATTCAAGAAGGAATTTCGGCACTTGCTGGCTTTGGTGAGATTTTCGAACGCAACATTCTTGCCAGTGGAGTTGTTCCACAAATCAGTGCAATCATGGGGCCTTGTGCCGGTGGTGCAGTCTATTCACCCGCACTAACAGACTTTACTATTATGACCGAAGGCACTTCTTACATGTTCCTTACAGGTCCGAAGGTTGTTAAAACCGTTACGGGTGAAGAGATTGATGCAGAACATTTAGGTGGTGCAAGCGTACATGCGAGCAAGAGTGGTGTTACTCATTTCACGGCAAAGACCGAAGAGGAGTGCATGGAACTCATTAAAACATTACTCTCATATATCCCATCTAATAACACAGAAACAGCTCCCCGTGTAGAATGTACCGACCCGATTGATCGTAAAGAAGACCTTCTCAACGAGATAATTCCAGAAGATCCTAATCAAGCTTACGACATGTATAAAGTCATCGGTGCAGTCGTTGACAATGGAGAATTCTTTGAAATCCAACCAAAATTTGCAAAGAACATCATCACTGGCTTTGCTCGTTTCAATGGTCAAAGCGTAGGTATTGTAGCCAACCAACCAGCTGCTTATGCAGGCGTTCTTGATGTAAATGCAAGTAGAAAGGGTGCACGCTTCGTGCGTTTCTGTGATGCCTTCAATATTCCAATCGTTAGTTTGGTAGATGTACCAGGTTTCTTGCCAGGAACAGGTCAGGAATATAATGCTGTCATCCTTCACGGAGCACAACTTCTTTACGCTTATGGTGAGGCAACAGTACCTAAGATTACGATCAACCTTCGTAAGAGTTATGGTGGTTCTCACATCGTTATGGGTTGTAAACAACTTCGTTCTGACCTCAACTTTGCATGGCCTTCAGCCGAGATTGCAGTAATGGGTGCAAGCGGAGCTGTTGCTATTCTTTGTGGAAAAGAAGCTAAAAAGATTAAGGAAGAAGGTGGAGATGTTAGAGCATTCCTCGCAGAAAAGGAAGAGGACTACACCGAAACATTTGCCAATCCTTATCAAGCTGCACAATATGGTTACATTGATGATGTTATTGAACCACGCAACACACGTTTCCGTATTTGTCGCGGATTGGCTCAACTTGCAACCAAGCGCCAGGATATTCCTGCTAAGAAGCATGCCTGCATGCCTATGTAATCCAAGTTGAAAACGAGAAATAATAACGTAAAAACAATGGATAAAAATATATATGCAGCTATTGCCATGGCACTCTATGAGTTTGAAGGCAATAACGTTCACGACAATGAACCTGGAAAAATCACAATTGCTTTGCGTCCAACGCTATGGAATGCCAAGTTCTTGTCATTAACAAAGAAACCAAAATAGAGTATGAAAGAGTTTAAATATACAATTGATGGCAAAGAATATAAGGTTGCTATCGGTGAAATTGACGAGAATAACATTGCATCTGTAAATGTAAACGGCGAGGACTTCAAAGTCCAAATGGAGAAAGAAGAAGAACCCGAGAAGAAAAAAGTTGTGCTTGGTAAGCCTGCACAAACTGAGGAAACAGAAGCTACTCCATCAGCTAATGTCAATACAAACAATGCTGTTAAGGCTCCTCTCCCTGGCACAATCACAGCTATCAACGTTGAAGTTGGACAAGAGGTTAAGGCTGGAGATGCTGTTGTAGTACTTGAAGCAATGAAAATGGCCAATAATATTGAAGCAGAAAAAAATGGTAAGATTACAGCCATCTGCGTGAAAGTTGGTCAAACAGTTCTTGAAGAAGACCCACTTGTTGTGATTGAATAACAAGTGATAACTACATTATAAGGAAAAGGATATGCTTCATTTAAAGCATATCCTTTTTTATATTCTCATCTTCTTTGATTTAATAAGGAAATGAAAGACTGACAACATGAACTTCTATTTGATTAAAATCATAAGATAATGCATATCAGAACATTATGCGCTTATAATTAAATCATAATATCAAGTGAAAGTAAGATGAAAATTATATGTATCAAATTACTCAGTAAAATGCTTTATATTGATGCATAAACCGATAGAAATCATTCGATAATCTATAGCTATTTACTTCATCCAGCTTGGCTCGTTATAAAAAAAAAGCAGAAGATTCACGCTATTATTCCCCCACCCTTATAAGATAACTCTATGCTAAAGGCAAATTTAATGCGTTCCTCTCAACACCCAAATACCTCCAAAGAATATGAATAATGACCAGAGTGTGAGCAGCGCAAAACATAAAATTATAAAACCAAGTAACACTTTTGCCAACATATTTCGTCGTGACACTTCAACCAAAAAAATAATCATTGAGGCAATAAACCAAAAGTAACCACCGAAGATTGTAAATAACCAAACAAAAGGAATCGCCTCCATCCAGCTTGCAGAATAAGGCTGACCAACGGGATGTCTGTCTATAAACACATAACAAACCACAGCTGTTATTAGGCATAAAACATTACCCAAATAGATATATTTGAACAGCTGTCGTTTATGAATATACATCATTATAGCCAACAGAATGATAAAAATGATTGGCAAAAAAAAGCAAGATAAAACATTACTATCGTGTAACATAAGATTGATTATTATTAATTTCATTCAGACAACTCACTCATGGTGGAGAGTTTTTTCAACTTCAATCATCCATGAAATGAGCTCCTTGCCTTATACCATGAGCTTGCATGTAACGGCAAAGCAAGTTAGTAAACTCATAATTCTTCAATCCCCATTTTGGTGCAATCAAAAGATTGGCAGGAGATTGGCTAACGAAACGCTCTAAAACAAGTGTTGGCCGGAGATAAGAAATATAGTCTGCAACCAGCCGAATGTACTCTTCTACCGAATAAACATGAAAGGGAGTAGCCCGAAATTCAGCTGCTAACCGCGTGCCACGTATAATCTGCATTTGATGAATCTTAAGGATATCAAGAGGTAAAGAAGAGATAATCTTTGCCTGTCTTATGCTTTCTGCTGCATCTTCTCCAGGCAAACCAAGAATGATATGCCCACCACAAAGGAGTCCACATGCGTGAGTTTTCACAATCGCTTGTTGGCAACATGCAAAATCATGACCACGATTTATACGCTTAAGCGTATCATCATTGACACTCTCTATACCATATTCCACCAACACAAACGCATGCTTTTGTAGTTCAACAAGATAGTCAAGCAATTCATCATTGACGCAATCTGGGCGTGTACCAATAACAATTCCTACAACATCTTCTACTTGAAGGGCTTCTTCATAGAGGGCCTTTAAATGCTGAAGTGAAGCATAAGTATTTGAATAGGCCTGGAAATAAGCTAAGTATTTCATGTCAGGATACTTATGAGAAAAGAAACTTTTACCCACTTCCAATTGTTCCGTTACAGACTTATGCCGGTCACAATAATTAGGATTGAAAGTCTGATTATTACAATAAGTACATCCTCCTATACCGACATTTCCATCACGATTCGGACAGGAAAAGCCTGCATCAATACTTATTTTCTGTACTCTGAAAGGGAATTTTTTCCTTATCCACGAAGAGAAATCATTGTAAAAACCATCCATTGCATGCAAAGTTATGAAAAAAGCAGGTAAACAACAAATGATTATCAAGGCTTTTTTGTAACTTTGTAAACATAAAACAAAATGGTAATCAATATGAAAAAACTTTTTTTTCTATGTGTAACAATACTTTTAATGACGTCAGGAATGAGGGCTGACAATAAGATTACACTGAAAGATGTCACTGGACAAACCTTTTCACCTCAATATATTTCAGGGGTTGATCCCATACAAGGAACAGACTTATATGCCAGTATCAGTAAGGATGGCAAACAGATTATAGAATATGCTTTCAAATCGGGAAAACCAACACGTGTGTTATTTGACATAGCCAACACACAGGGAGAAAGCCTCAAACAGTTTGATGGTTACAGTCTTTCTCCTGACGGAAAGCGAATGTTGATACAGACAAATACACATAAAATCTATCGTCGTTCGTCTACGGCAGACTATTATATCTATACCATTCAAAGTCGGAAATTAGAGAAACTCTCGTCTGGTGGGCCTCAACAAATACCGACTTGGTCTCCAGATGGAAATCAAATTGCCTTTGTAAGAGACAATAACATCTTCTTAGTTAAACTGCTTTACGACAATGCTGAAAGTCAAATCACAAAGGATGGTAAGTTTAATGAGATTATCAATGGTGTGCCAGATTGGGTTAATGAAGAAGAGTTTTCGACCAATCGGTCCCTCTGTTTCACAGCAGACAGCCGCATGATATGTTGGATTAAATATGATGAGAGAAAGGTAAAAGAGTATTCTCTACAAATGTTTATGGGCAGTCATCCAGCAATGAAGGCTTATGAAGTTTATCCTGGAGCATATACTTACAAGTATCCTAAAGCCGGAGAAGACAATGCTATCGTGTCGGTTTGGGCCTATGATATACAAAGTCATAAAACAAACAGACTGCAAGTACCCCTTGATGCTGATGGCTATATACCACGGATTAAATCTACAAATGATCCAAATAAAGTCATTGTGTACACCATGAACCGTCACCAAGATGTATTAAATCTATACGCAGTGAATCCTCATTCAACGCTTTCCCAATTAATTATCAAGGAAAGTGCTGACAAATATGTAAAAGAGGAAGCTATGGAAGGTATCAAAATCGGACAGAACAGCATTCTCCTACCAAGCGATCGCGATGGATTTATGCACCTCTACCTATATAATATGAATGGTAGTTTGATTCGTAAAATTGGTGAAGGGAACTATGATATAACCAATGTTTATGGTTATGATGAAACTTCTGGAGATGTATATTATCAAGCAGCTTCAGTCAATCCACACGACAGACAGATTTTTGTCAGCCATAAAAATGGCAAAACTGAACGCTTAACTGATGCAAATGGCTGGAATACGGCTATGTTCTCAGGGGATTATAAGTATTTCTTGAATACATGGAGCAACTATAATACTCCTTATGTTTTTACGATTCGTGATAACAAAGGGAAAGTGCTTTCAACTCCTGTTGACAACAAGGAACTAAAAGAGAAAATCAAATCATTTGGTTTTCATGGTAGGGAAACATTCTCTTTTACAACATCAGAAGGTATAAAACTTGATGGTTGGATGGTTAAACCGGCTGATTTCAGCCCACAAAAGAAATACCCAGTAATTCTCTTTCAATACAGTGGACCTGGTAGCCAGCAAGTAACTGACGCATGGAGTGCTGGTTCTATGGGCAACGGAGGAGCCTTTGATTATTATCTTTCTCAGCAAGGTTACATCGTGGTTTGTGTTGATGGACGAGGAACAGGAGGCCGAGGTGCAATGTTTGAGAAGTGTACTTATCTGAAACTTGGTGAATTAGAATCACGTGACCAAGTAGAGACCGCCCTTTGGTTAGGCAGTCAAAGCTATGTTGATAAAAATAGAATTGGTATTTGGGGATGGAGTTTTGGTGGCTTCAATACATTGATGAGCATGAGCGAAGGCCGTCCAGTATTCAAAGCCGGCGTTGCGGTTGCCCCACCAACTAACTGGAGATATTATGACACCATATACACAGAACGTTATATGCGCACACCAAAGGAGAATGGAAGTGGCTATGCAACAAACCCAATTCAACGTGCAAATAATCTTCATGGAGCACTATTGATTTGTCATGGTATGGCAGATGACAATGTACAACCACAAAATACGATGGAGTATTCAGAAGCTTTGGTGCAAGCAGATAAGGACTTTAAGGAGAACTTCTATACGAATCGAAATCATAGTATCTATGGAGGAAATACGAGAACACATTTGCTTCGACAGATTACCAATTGGTTTAATAATAATCTTAAATAAAGAAATAACAACATCATAAAACGTTATTATTCTATCATCATAAATAGATGATATAGACAAAAGCAGGGATAAATTGTAGAAAACAATACTCCCTGCTTTTCTTTTCTACACATAACAAGATTCATTGTCAAGTATCTTTTGAATAAATTTGATGCAAAAAATAAAATGTTTCGAAAAAAAGAATGAAAAAGTCTTGGACAAATCAAAATGTTTTTATACCTTTGCACCGCATTTAAGAATAATGCTTGGCGAATCGGATACAATCCATCAATGGAAGGATGGGTGAGTGGCTGAAACCAGCAGTTTGCTAAACTGCCGTGCGAGTTCTCGTACCGGGGGTTCGAATCCCCCTCCTTCCGCAGGCAATATTCTAAGAGAATATTAGCCAACTGGTCGGTTCATCTAACGGTTAGGATACAAGATTCTCAATCTTGGCATACGAGTTCGATTCTCGTACCGACTACAAAAGAGTCCTACAAATCATTGATTTGTGGGGCTTTTTACTTTATAATAGGATATATATGGAATCGATTAAAGAGATATTCAAGATTGGAAAAGGTCCTTCAAGCAGTCACACAATGGGACCACAAAAGGCAGCAAAAATCTTCACGGAGCGCCATCCAAACGCCACCTCCTTTCAAGTAATCTTGTATGGCTCGCTGGCTGCCACAGGAAAGGGACACATGACAGACACCGCAATAGAAGAAGTTATGCAACCAACGGCACCTGTTGAGATTATCTGGCAACCTCAAACGTTTCTTCCTTTCCATCCAAACGGCATGAAATTTATAGCTTTGGATGATAAAGAAGAACCCACAGAAGAATGGACTGTCTATAGCATTGGAGGTGGAGCACTGTCTGAAGGCAAGGCTTCTGATGACTTCTTTTCTACTAAAGAGGTCTATCCTCTTAACTCACTCCATGATATTATGCGGTGGTGTAATGACAATGGACGCAGTTATTGGGAATATGTTGAGACATACGAAGATGAAGATATATGGGAATATCTGTATCAAGTATGGGACGTTATGAAACAAGCCGTGAGATCAGGCTTAGCACATGAAGGCGTACTTCCTGGACCATTACACCTTCCAAGAAAGGCCGCCACATACTATGTAAAGGCTACTGGATACAAACCTTCATTACAAAGTAGAGGCTTAGTTTATTCATATGCCTTAGCAGTAAGTGAGGAAAATGCATCAGGGGGAACAATCGTTACGGCACCAACTTGTGGAGCCTGTGGTGTAGTTCCAGCCGTTTTATACCACCTTTATAAAGCACATAACTTCAGTAATGAACGTATTATCCGAGCACTTGCTACTGCAGGACTATTCGGAAATATCGTAAAGAAGAATGCATCTATTAGTGGTGCCGAGGTTGGATGCCAAGGAGAAGTTGGTGTTGCCTGTGCTATGGCATCAGCAGCCAGCTGTCAACTCTTTGGTGGAAGCCCCACTCAGATTGAATATTCCGCAGAGATGGGATTAGAACATCACTTGGGTATGACGTGCGATCCAGTCTGTGGATTAGTTCAAATCCCTTGCATTGAGCGTAACGCCTTTGCCGCCACACGCGCACTTGATGCTCAACTCTACGCATCTTTTGGTGATGGAAGTCATCGTGTGAGTTTCGATAGAGTGGTAAACGTAATGAAACAGACTGGGCATGATTTGCCTTCACTCTACAAAGAGACCAGCGAAGGAGGCTTAGCCAAAGGGTATAATCTGGAATAAAAAATCTGCTTGTAAGCTAATTAGCGTCATAATCTGTTGATGAATAAATGAGAGAAAGTTGTTCTTATAAAGACTTTACTTTCTCTTTTTTATTTAATCATATTCAATTTATCTTGTCAATGATGCTCAAAAGCCCCCATATCTGGAACCGACTTCCGTCTTATTCCATCATGATCTATCTGAGGGCATGAATTTTTATCTGCCTTTCCGATAACAAAAGCCTTATTTTTGAGATGAAAATCATAGTCTAATGCCTCATTATCCACCTTTATAAATAAGTTTGCCCCTATATTAATAGTGTCTTTGGCTGATTCAAAAATAACATCCTTATAATGTATCTGGTCTTTTTCTTTGGGTTTTGTTGTGCGCAACAGACTATTCAAAAATTGATAGGATAGATTTGAACTACCCTTAGATGGCAATTTTATCTGCTCATCAGCAAAACCAGTTACAATACTATTTAGAACCGACAAATGAGTTGGTTGATATCGAGATGAAATATGGAGTGCTTCTCCCCTACTACTATCAAAAGGATAATATTGTGCCAATGTACAAGCATTCAAAAGCACATCTGCCCCTTCCACTGACAAACAATTATGCAAGGTATTAGATAATTGCGTATTAATTAGTTCGGCTTTACAATTTACTAACCTAACGCCATAGCCCTGACAATTATGTATAGTAGCTTGTTCGAGCTTCATTTTTGCTCTATTTATATCACTACTATCACAGACAATGCCATTAAAACAACCACGAATATCAACATACGACAAGGTATTTTGATAAGAAGAACCATAGAAATGTAGGCCTTGCCACTGACCACTTACACGGTCATAAGGCAGATTTGAAAACATCTTATCCAATCTACTACCACGCAAAAGTACTCTTTTTTTAGATTCACCTTCTATAGATAGCCTTCCCAAAACATCTATTCCGGCATCATGATTAAAGTAAATGGTCGTACCACCTTTTATCGTTAATGTTGCACCTTCATGTATTTTGATTTCTCGTGAGCATAATATTGGGCGCTGAGGACTATCTATAATGGTATCATTCGTCACCTCTAAACGATCAATAGGTGTAGCTTGCCAAGACCAAGCCCTTAACTTCACCCGTTGCTCTACCCCACTTTCTAAAGTAAACACCACCTCATCATCAAATTCTTGTGGTTTAATCACATCCAAAGATGGTGCAGTTGCTTCAACAAACACACATAAACTATCTCCATGATAGACAGGAATATCATTCACACGGAACCCATTATTATTACTAAGTGGAATCCCATTCACATTAACTCTAAAACCTTTCTGATTGCCATTTGCTAACTTTACACTCGCCAGTCTCACACCCTTTGTGTTCCTATTATAAAGCCAGAGCTCATACGTTGAAGACGAAGTATTAGAAAAAAGCGTATCTAAACTGAGGGTATCTGTAGAAAATACCAACCGATTATCCTTAGACAAAGAGAATGATTCTTCATTGTTGCAGGAAGAAAGTATAAGAAAAGCACCTGTTAAAAGGATGCCAATAAAAAATCGTTTCATTAATATTATAACGTAAATCAACGATTTTTATTTTCCATATACCAATGATGTACAAAACAATTATAATAGAGGAATGCCATTAAAACTAATGCAAACATAACCCACAATGCCATAAATTCTGTGTTAAAGAGGTATGACCAACCTAACGACAAACCTATTGATAGTCCTAACTCTGAGGCAAGGAAATAACTACTTTGTGAGGTTCCACGTTGACAATGCTTACTTAACTTAATAAAAAACAATTGGAAACGCGAAGCTATTAAACTCACTCCAAAACCTATAAAAGCAGGAATCAGTAGATGGACTGACGAATCCTTACGTGTTAAAAACATAAGGATTGCCATAGCAATTGTAAGAAGTCCCGTAATGGTCTCACTCTTTAAGTTAGCATTAGCAAAGGCAAACTTCTGCGCCAATAGCGCTACAAAGAACCCCACAGCCATCATTCCATAGAATGTGATTGAATGGACAAGCGACAGAAAGATCCCTAAAACCATAGAAACCAAAATGAGATTCACAAACAAATATTTACCTTGTGGAAGGAAAAACCTGTCTAAACTAAATATGGATAGGCCTTCTTCAGGGGCTTTGAAAGGGAATTTCACCATATAAATCAAAACCATCGAAACCAAACAACACAATGCAGAACCAATGACAAAGCCCTTCAGCCCGAATAAGTTACTGATAAACAATCCAAAAATTGGCCCAAAAGTCAATGCAAAGCGAGAAAACCAAGAGGCTGCATAATTTGCTTCCGTTCGACGAAATGACTCACAGACATCAATAATCAATGTGCTTGAGAGAATCATTTGAGATAATCCGAACATAGCACCGAGTAGAAAACACAGGCCAATTATTATCCAAAATAACCATCCACTTTCATACTTCTCGACAAAACTCAAAGCATAAATACAAACCATAACTATACCTATACATAGCATACAGACACGATTGCGGCGATATTTCTCAACAAGATATCGACAAACTCCACCCAAAGAAAACAGTCCTACACCAAAAGAAACAAAGGCAAGTGCCACATGCCAATGTGTAATATGCTGTACTTTGATTAACCATCCAGGCACAACTGGAATCAACATATATACAGCCATACACAGAAAGAGATTGGATAGCGACAGCATCCAAAACTCACGATGCCACAGATTAATATGTACAGGCGTATTCTGAGTATCCATTCAATCAATAACTTTCGTCTATATTAGGGAAAGAACAAGTTTTAACTTCGCGAATATAGGCCTGAACACCAGCCGTCATACACTTGTTCACATCTGCAAAATGACGCAAGAACTTAGGCTTAAATCCTTGAGTCATCCCCAAAGCATCAGCATAAACCAAAATCTGTCCATCTGTTCCACAACCAGCACCAATACCTATCGTGGCACAACAAACATTGCGTGTCACCTCTTCTGCAAGTTTAGCAGGCACTTTTTCCAATGTAATACAAAAACATCCAGCCTCATCTAACAGCCTAGCATCATTGAGAAGTTTCTCTGCTTCAGCCTCCTCCTTGGCACGAAGTCCGTAACCTCCAAACTTATGTACACTCTGCGGAGTTAATCCTAAATGTCCCATTACAGGAATTCCGGCATCAATAATACCTTTAACGGTAGCAATAATCTCTGCTCCTCCCTCCATCTTTAGTGCATCAACACCTGTTTCTTTCATTATCCTTATGGCGTTCTTAACCCCTTCTTCACGACTAACTTGATAACTTCCAAAAGGCATATCACAGACCACCAAACAATGACTACATGCGCGAACAACACTCCGAGCATAATAAATCATTTCATCTATGGTGATGGGGAGAGTATCTGAATTTCCTGCCATGACATTAGACGCTGAGTCCCCCACAAGGATTCCATCAATGCCTGCATTGTCTATAATAGATGCTGTGGTGTAATCATAAGCAGTGAGCATTGTTATTTTCTCACCAGCTGCTTTCATTTCCGCAAATGTTCTTGAAGTAATCTTTTTCTTCTCTGTAGATAAGTATCCCATGATTATTTATTTTTCAGCTTGCAAAAGTACATCAAAAACACGACATGTCAAAATTAATGTTTATTAAATTCGACGTTTAACCATTGATAATTGCAACCTACATAATTAGGTATTACAATATCAGCATAAGCGCTTATGGCTGTTTCTGGATTGGTTGTAGATAGTCCAACAGTGAACTCTCCTGCCCTACGAACAGCTTTTAAGCCATTGAAACTGTCTTCAAAGCCTACGCACTGGGATGGTATTAAACCAAAAACTTCAGCACCTTTCAAATAAGGTGCAGGATTAGGCTTACCATCTGTGAAGTCTTCGCTCGTCAAAATACGATCAAACAAATTCTTAAATGTAGGAACTTTAGCATAGACATTCTCCATCTTTTGCCTATTACTACTGGTTACAACGGCTGTCTTCACCCCATTGTTCCTAAGATCTGTTACGAAATCAACAAAGCCTTCTATGAATTCGAAATGCATATTGACTTCAAATTCATTTAATTTTGCAGTAATTTTTGATTGTTCTTCCAACCTGCCTGCAAAATACTTATCATATATTTCCACGAGTGTCATCCCCTTTATTTGATTCTCTATTCCTGGGAGTTCAGGATGATACATACTAAATTGTGACTTCCAGAATATCGTATATTGGGGCTCTGTATTAAACACAACACCATCTAAATCAAACAAAGCTGCTTTTAGTTCTCTTACCATTTTTATTCTATTATTCGTTCACAATAGTTATATCATTGTGCCTATCCCTATTTTTGCGTCTCCAATTGGTTAGCAATCGCTTGAGAAGGCTTTGTTACAGACTGCTTATTCTTCATTACAAAGTCTTTCCAACTACTATAATGTCGCGCATTACTCTCGGGTTTTCCCATCTGAAGAAAATGGCAATAAGCAGCAGCAAGCGCATCGGTTGCATCCATAAATCGTGGCATCTCCTCTTTCTTGAGATTCAAAACACGCTGCAACATTCCAGCCACTTGCTCCTTAGAAGATTGTCCTTGTCCCGTGATAGCCATCTTAATTTTTAATGGGGCATATTCATGAATAGGGATATCTCGGTGGATTGCAGCTGCAATAGCCACTCCCTGAGCACGTCCAAGCTTTAGCATTGATTGCACATTCTTACCAAAAAAAGGAGCTTCTATAGCTAATTCATCAGGAAGATAAGATTCTATTATCCCCGTGACACGTTCAAAGATATGACCAAGACGCAAATAAGGGTCTGGCATTTTTCGAAGATCAATTACCCCCATTGCCTCCATTTTCGCCCTATTTCCTTGTACACGAAGTACTCCATAGCCCATAAGATTCGTGCCAGGGTCTATGCCTAAGATAATCTTTTCTGTCTTTTGAATCGTCATAGGCTAACGATCTAAATAAGGATTACTTGCAAGTTCGGCTCCAATTGTTGTCTCTGGACCATGTCCGGGATATACTCTTGTTGTATCAGGAAGCTGACAAATCATGCGAAGGCTTTGAATCATCTGGAACATTGAGCCCCCTTCAAAGTCTGTTCTGCCTATAGAACGCTGAAAAAGGGTATCACCAGAGAAGGCCACATGCTCTTCTTCGTCATAAAAAAAGATACTACCACGTGAATGACCGGGAGTCTCTATCACTGTAAAGGCATGAGAACCAAAAGACACTTTATCGTTATCATGAAGATATTTACCAACAGAAGGAAAATCATCTTGAAGCTTAACACCTGCCATTTGAAGTGCCTGCTGTACCAACTTAGCCATTAAAGACTTGTCATTCTCATGCACTTCAACTTTCAGTCCATATTCCTTATAAACCATTGCATTGCCAAAATTATGATCAATATGACCATGTGTAGCCAGCAAATGAACAGGAGTTAATTCCTCACTAACAATATAATCCCGAATAAGAGAGAACTCTTCTTCATCCATTGCACCACAATCTATGATGACACATTCATTGGTTTCATCGCTAACAACATAACAGTTTTCCTGCAACATGTTGCATATAAATCGTTTGATTCTAAGCATATTATCCTATTGGAACATAAATAATTTTCTTATTTTCACGATACCATTCTTCATCAAAGAAATCATTTAAAGGATAAACTTCAACGATATTCTTAAATGGTTTGAGCTCTTCATGAAGATCACCTCCCTTTAAACACAGCAATCCATTGGGCAAAGCATTGTGTTGTTCCTTACGAATGTTCTTGCGAATTAACTTCATTAAATCAGGTAAAGGCATCACTGCACGACTCACAACAAAATCAAATTTACGTGTTTCCTCCTCTCCCCTACGCTGTAACGCCTCTACATTCGTAAGACCGATTGCCTTAGAAATCTCGGTTGCAACACGTATTTTCTTCCCTATGCCATCAATTAAATGGAACCTACATTGAGGGAACATGATTGCTAATGGAATACCAGGAAACCCACCACCTGTACCAAAATCCAAAATCTCTGTACTTGGTTTAAAGCGTAAAACCTTTGCAATTGCTAAGGAATGTAACACGTGATGTTCATACAAATTGTCGATATCTTTACGCGAAATCACATTTATCTTGCTGTTCCAATCACGATAAAGTGCATCAAGCATCTCATATTGTTGGCACTGTAAATCAGTGAGATTGGGGAAATACTTCGTGATAATATCTATCATTTTTGTTATTGATTTGATAATGCAAAAGTACGAATTTTCTTTGTAAGTCTATGGAATAAAACACTAAATGTTTTCAAATCACGAAGGGAAAAGAAATTAGTTGCAAATGAATTACAAGTCTTTAATATTAAGAGTTAACGCAAAACATAATCTATTTCAATATTGTTATAAGTAACTAATAATCAATACATAAAACATTATCCTATAAATTATTAAAAGAAAGTAAATTAACCTGTTTATAAAACGACTTAAATCACGCTATAAACTGACTGGTTTTACCTCTTGAAATGCATGGTTTTACAGAGCAAAATGGCTGTGTTTATCACAAAGAGTGCGCCTTACTACAAATTAATGCAATCTAAAACTCCACATAAGAACAAAAGAAAGATAAACAGAAGGCTAAGAATGAAACTTCTACTCTCCATTAAATAAAAGCATGGAACAACAGAAAATATATTGTTTACGCTATAAAAGAACGTTAAGATTAAACCTTTATCATGGCAAAACAACAATGATAAGGGATAAGAAAAAAGCAGTCCCGGAATCACTTCCAAAACTGCATTATCTTATGATTTGAAATTTCATTGTTGAGTGATTACTCACTCTTTGTTATCCACAATCTTTAATTTTACCTAAAAACTAATACTTTTCAAAATCACAATCTTTAAACCTAATAACTAAAAACCTAAACAATCTATTAACCTTTTGTGAGTGCAAAGTTAAACAAGATGTGAGGAACATCCAAACGATTGAATATTTATTATCAACAAATTCCGTTTTTATTGATTTATATCAAAATAGGTCTTATAAGATAGATTGCATCACTTCTTGTGTCCAATCTTGTCCATTTATAGCTAAGATTGTATGAATGCCTAATTTGTTTGCAGCTTCTACATTGCGTGGGCTGTCATCGATGAACAATACTTCATTGCCATTTATCCCCTCCTTTTCAAGGATATATTCGAAAAATTTCAATGAAGGTTTCAAGGTTTTCATTTGATAACTCACATAAAGTTCATCCAAATAGTGACGTATACCATTGCCTTTTCCATCGAAATCGCTACTGTCAACCCACGACATCATGAATGAGTTTGTATTGCTTGCTAAGGCTGTTCGTATCTTCATTTGACGCAAATGCAACAATAAATCAAGATTACGTTGAGGTAAAAATGTGGCATATCCTAACCAAGCATGCCTACATTCATTCCAGGAAATAGGTCTTTTTGCCTCTTCAGAAAGCTGAATCAGGAACTCTTTATCACTAATTTCTCCCTCTTCTAACGCACCAAAATAGCCCGTTTGTGTATACATATTAAGACGTTCTTCAGCATCCTTGAGTCCTAAATGTGAAAAGCGTTTCACAGCTTCTAAACGATTACTGGTGTAGATAACGCCACCTAAATCAAACAAAATCAAACGTAGTTTCATGCTTTTGGATTTTGAACTATTTTAAATAATGTACCTGTTGGGCAAACAAATCTGCAATAAGGATGAGGAACAAAGACGGAAAGAATGACCACTATCACGCCTAATACCAATACAACAGCAGAGGCGCTATGCAATATAAACGCAGAGAACACCTCGTAATCCATCCATTGGAATCCGATTCCGAGTAACATCATCATTGTTAAAACAGCCCACAAGATATCACGAAAACGCTCCAAACTCTTTACTGTTTCGGCCTTCATCTTCCATTTTCTACGTTTATTGGTTTTGCCAAGTAATTCTTGAAGCGACCCACAAGGGCAGATATGGTTGCAATAATAGTTTTTCTTTCCGAAGAAAGGATAAATGAAAGCCGTAATTAACATAATCACCGGAGTCACAGATACCCATAAGTTTATGCCATTAGACATGTATCCTACCATAAGAGAATAAGAGATAAAAGTGCCACACCAAAAGCCAAGTACACCAACGTTCAATATCATTTGAATCGTTCGATAGGTCTTATTATGATAAAATAAAGGCACAATAGCAGCCATAAGTACCACAATTAATCCTGCAATAGTTTCCAAATTGAGATTCATTTTCTCGATAAAACTCTTCTCATATACATGCTTAGAAGCATATTGAAGACCTCGTTCCACGTTACCAATAATACCTCTCGAGGAGAAGGTTGCACCACTAACAGCGTCAACTTTCAACTGTTGTGCCTGATCAATTGTCTTGCCATTCCAAGCTGAAAGCAGTCTACTTGCCTCACTAAAGAAGTCGGGGGTCTCATGGTTTTTCAGTGCAATGATACGCTGAATCCTGTTATTTTTAATATAGATCTCTAAGGGAACGTTTCCACCATAGCCTGTAACATCTTTGGCAAGTGACGTAGTATTGACCACTGTAAAGCCATCAACAGTATGACGAATCACGTCATCATTCATGCTTTTAACTATGGAATCATTTGGTAAAGTACGAACTTTATGCCCAAAAACCTGACCATCTCGCACCACAGCTATTACCGCCATAGCAATAAAACAAACGATGAATGATGCAACTTGTCTAAGCTTCTTATTTTCTATTCTCATTGTTATCACACTTAACAATGTGTAAAATTACAAATTAAAATAAATTTTGGAAGATAAAAAACTCCTTTTTAATATTAATTAGTATCTTTGCTTTTATGAAAGAATTAAGGATAAAACGTATTTATGAAGCCATCGAAGAACAAGATGGTTATCGTGTTTTAACAGACAGATTGTGGCCGAGAGGCATAGCAAAAGCTAAGGCAGCTATCGACCTTTGGGAGAAAACTGTGGCTCCTTCAACAGAACTTAGGGAATGGTTTGGGCATATTCCTGAGAGGTTTCCAGAGTTCACAGAACGCTATTTGAAAGAACTTGAAGATAATTCTGACGCAACCAAGTTTGTTGAACTATGTCAAAAACAACTCGAAAAGAGTAATGTTACCTTATTATATGGTGCCAAAGATGAAGTTCATAACCAAGCCGTTGTGTTGCAAAACTTCATTAACAAGCATCTAAGAACAAAATAAAGCTATCAACATGGGAATGCTAACTTCAAGTATTAACCCATGAAATATGGCGACGGGTATTATTCGTTTATCGCCTGAAGCATTAAGAATTGAAGGCAAACAAACATCCATTGAACTGATACCTGCTGTCGAAATAGCCGCTAAACTCCCTCCTTTTAGGGTAAAGAAACGGCATCCAAACAAAGAAAGTAGCTCGCGAGCAACGTTCGTAAGCAATGCAATTGTAGCCAATTGTGTTGCTTGTGTAGCCCCTACTGTTATTGTTTTTAGCTGTGCAATCAATACAGATGACAACGAATAATAACCGAAACCACTTCCTATTGCCATTATATCTGAGAGCTCATGAGTATTGAAAAGGAAGAAAGCTAAAGCCGTAAAGACTAATGTTCCAACTATAGTACAGGCGGGTAATAGGAACATTTTCAAGTTAATTGAACGTAACATCTTCCCTAAATTATCCATAGATCCCACGCCAATTCCAACCTGAATGATTAGCGCAGACAATACAATCATAGGCAAAGATGGATTGAGTAACCACTCCGGAGCTATATCAAAAGTTCCAACTCCGATTCCAACAATCAATGCAAACAATAGGGAGAGATTATCTTTCATTGTTATTTTGTTCTTTATTATTAATGAAGCGATTAAACACATAAGCTGTTCCAAAACTGCCAATCATACCTAAAACAGCTATGACAAAAGCCTGCCAACCAAAATAACCAATATTAGAAATGAGGTCATGATTAGCACCTATCGAAACACCAAAGATGAAAAGAAGGATTATTATGGTATAATGTGCAGTGTGATCTACCTTTTGTATTCCACGAATATTACGCATTAAATACCCTATTCCAACACCAAGCAACAGCAGAAAAAGTATCTTGAACATGTCTATTTAATCTGTTTGTTTGATGCAAAGGTATTAAATTACGCCCTAATCTAACATTATATTTATGCATTTTTTAATCATATTACTACTTAATTGATTTGAATCAATTACATAAACGAGTTAAAATCTATAAGTTATATACTTTATTTCGCATTAAGGTTACTATTACACAAAAAGGAGATACACACAAAATGTATCTCCTTTTAATATAATATTACAGCTTGATAGACTATCAAACGCAATATGGATGCTTCTTTATGATTGAATTCTCACTTACATTTTATACCACCTTATAATACAAAGCATGATACGCATTGCAATTATTCAATAGTATATTCAGTTGATAATTCAGCGCCTTTTTCCCATTTTCCTGTTGAAATATCGAAGCCATAAGCATGCATATCATCATAGGTGTTACGACGATTACGCTTTCCTATAATCCAAATCACATTGCCTACACGCTCTCCTCCAACCACTTCAGAGAAGCGATCTAACACTTGAGTCCAGAGGATTTTCCCCGTTTTATCATACAATCTGAACATAGACCGAGCGTCAGATGCCAAAGAAGGATTAAAATATATCAATGCATAATGTGCATCTTGATAAATAAACTGCCCATTAAATCCAACAAACCAACCGGTCATTGGGGTTGCACTTACAAACCTTCCACCACGATCTGAAGAGAAAGTACCATAAAACCAATCATAAAAAACAAAGTCTTGAGGGTCTCCTAAGTGATATTTGGCATGAATATTCCATAATCTCAGCAGTCCTTTTCGGTCTGTATTATTGTTTGGCGACTTACTAATCAGCTGCCAATACAATGTATCTCGCACTTCTCCATTTAGTTGAGAAGGAGATAATTGCCTTGCATAATTAAAGGCTTCTTCGGTATATAAACGGTTCGTTGCAGGGAAATAATAGTAGCTTTCCGCTATATTATTCTCCACCTTAAAGCCTTCTCCATCAGCTGGATAAATGAATTTTATCGATGCTATGCCGGTATTCATAGCCTGCTTACCCTTAAAGAATGACTGAGAAACATCTGTTATTGTCAACGTTGCAGGATTAACCTCATAAACAAAGCGGCCTGCTAAGACTAAATACCAATGCTTAGCTTGCTTTAAATAGCTTAGTTCTGTGTCTGAACTTGGACTAATAGACTGTTTATCTGCATCGTCTTCAGACATAAAAAGCTGTTCTTTGAGCACCTTACCAGTAATTGCATCGCGGAACCCCATATAGTAACCATTTACATACTTCGACCCCGTTGAGCTATAATTTGTATTAAAATTGCGCTCAACAAGATAGAAAACACAAGGTTTTCCTTTATTATTCATCGGTGAAACGAGAGTATACAAGTCACGAACAGTCGTTGAAGAGCTGCTATCCGATGAGCTTCCACTACTTGAAGTCGTAAGGAAGATTGCGATAACAAAGACTACTATCAACGGCACCACTACTGCACCGATTGCAAGTTTGATGCCTGTGGATAAGTCATTATTCAAAAAATTGGATGACTGAAAATCGTAATGGTGATTCACATTAACGTTAATATCGTCATCATCAAGGAAGAATTCAGTCCCACAATTTAAGCATCTATATCGCTTTTCGTCTAATTGTTCATGCTTCTCACTACCACATTGTGGACATTTTACAGCCTTTATTCGTGTTGCCATAAGTGCTTTAAGCCTTCTTTGAGTAATAAATTGCCAAGAACAACAATATAGCTTGAACAGCTGTTAGAATGACAACACTCAACAACCACCAGTTATTTTCCCATTGTTCTGGGGCAAAGAATCCTGTGATGAACTCTAAAGCGCCAACACCTGCAAAGATAAAACCTAAAGTTAAACGATGAGTACTCTCTGCATTTCCTACAAATGAGCCAGCAAGCAGCAATCCATTAAGAATAATTGCCAAGCTCGTAAAGAGAAAATTCGTTGGAGAATAAGCTGTTATCAGTAATCCCGCAAGAAGATTGGCGACTAATATTATAACAGAAATAACTAAAATTCTTTTCATAACTTCTCTAATATTTCATTCTTTTTCTTTGTAAATTCCTCTTCAGAAATTAACTGAGCATCAAAAAGTTGCTTTAATTGTGTCAGGCGAGTTGCAGCATCAGGCATAGCAACCTCTTGCGAAACATTAGCATCACTCTTTGTGTTGAAGAACTCTTTCGCCAACTGAACCCCTGCACCTACTTGCAAACCAGCTCCTGCAAGACCACCTTCTGTGCGCACAGCATCACGCAAAGCAGCCAACTTTTGAACGCCAGCATAATCTAAATCAACTTCAGACGCAGCACGTTTCTCTGCTGTCATATCTGCAATCTTACCGATTCGCTCAAGTGTATTCTCATCAAATGTAACTGAATCAATACGGAAATCTGTCAGCACAAAACCCAAACGTTCTAACTCTTCGGTTGTACGCGCTTTCAAATCTGCCGATAATTCAAGCAAATGTTTATCTACTTCAGTATAAGGATAGCTTTTCTCGGCTAAGAAAGAAGTTAGTGGTGCAACGATACGTGAAGACACTAATTCGCGTACATCGCGTGCAGTATAGTTAGAAACCGACCCCAACAACGTTGTGAACATTGTCTCAGCGTCACCAATTTTAACAGAGAAGTTACCACAAGCTCCCAGTGCAACAGGAATATTATAGTTGGGTTCCATGTATTTTACAGGTGTAGCTGTGCCCCAAAGTACATTTACCAATTCAGCTGTGCGGAAGAAATAGAACCGCATTTTATGCTCACTCTCAAAGTTTTGTGCCAGATTGAGCAACGTGGTGATAAACGGATGGTTATCTGATTGAAGTTCATACGTGCCTTGTTCTGTTAGTACTGACTTCACCTTTCCATCATAAACTAAAAGACAACCTTGGCCTGGTGCAACAATAAGTTTACTTGAGTTTTTGATTTCATCGGTAGTAGTTGTCATTCGATGGAACAGGATATTCATGTCTTGTTCTTTCCACTCAATGACTGAACGCAATTGCTTTCTAAAAGGATTCCTTATATTCATAGGTGTTAGCTTTAATCTATGTGCACACAAAATGCGTGCACTGTATTCTTAAAAGTTTTCGACAAAGTTAAGTAAATATTCTTAAACCTAAAGAAATATCATTCATTTTTTTTCATTTTATATGAAAGAATATAACTCTTTCTCGTTTGATTTATGAGAACAAAACACTTAAAACATGATGCACTTGAGTATAAATAAGACCATAAAACCAGTAAACATCGTATCTAATTGCACATACTTTATTACGACATAAAAGAGGTAGAGCGATTAGATTCAATTGTAGGATTTCAGCCTTTCCATAGCCTTATTCATCTCATTTTAAGGCTTTGGTAGTTTAATAGCTATCAGTTAGCATTGTGTTTTGTATCATTTTACCACACAATATGCGTCATTTCATCGTGTAAAACAAGTTTAATTACACGACAATTTGCCTCAAAAGTATAGCTCAAGCAAAAGAGCTACGCTTTTATATGAATAGAAAAGAAAAGAGCTTATTAAACGCTCCGATGCTCAAGGCCCCATCTTTCACGGGCTACAACATCACAACCCTGCGTATGGTATCCCCCTCTTTAAAGAAAGGAAAAAGGTTAAAGCTTATTCCCTTCTTTGGGAAATACAACAATGGGACTATAGTTTTTGGCTTCTTCGAAATCCATAAGTGCATAAGCAATGATAATCACCACGTCACCAACTTGAACTTTACGTGCCGCAGCTCCATTCAAACAAACACACCCCGAGCCTCGTTTGCCTTTAATGATATACGTTTCAAAGCGCTCACCATTATTGTTATTGACAATCTGAACCTTTTCCCCCGCAATGAGATTTGCTGCATCCATCAGATCTTCGTCTATCGTAATGCTCCCCATATAGTTTAGATTTGCCTCTGTAACCGTGGCACAATGGAGTTTACTTTTCAACACTTCGATCATCATTTCATTTTCCCTTTCTATATCTTATATGGTCAATGAGACGTATAGGAGTCATTCCGCAATAGACTGTTATACATCCAACAACCCCATGTTCTGACGTCCAATCATCAACCGCCAATAACGTTTTACCATCTACAATCTCAAAATATTCAACCTCAAGTCCGTCAATCGCATTTATTTCGGCTACCACTTTATCATGCGTTTCCTCAACAGAATGAGTCTTGGAATAATCCAAACTATCTTTTAATGCTTGATAAATTGCTGGAGCAATAGCCCGTTCTTCCTTCGTCAGCAGCTTGTTACGGCTACTCATTGCCAAGCCATCCGCTTCACGAATTATCGGACATTCAACAATCGTTATATTGCTATTCATATAATCTACAAGTTGTTTGATGACCGCAATCTGCTGCCAATCTTTCTCTCCAAAATAGGCGTTATCAGGAGCTACGATAGTAAATAAGCGACTAACAACCTGACACACCCCATTGAAATGTCCAGGACGACGCGCTCCTTCCATCACCGTTGTAACGGGAGGGAACTCAAACACACGTGTGTCGGGCTCGGGATAAATCTCTTCTACGGCAGGTGCAAAAACATAATCTGCACCACAAGCTTCAGCCAAACGAACGTCTCCATCCAATGTTTTGGGGTAACGTTCAAGGTCAGCCTTATCATTAAACTGAGTAGGATTAAGGAACACCGAGACAACAGTAATGTCATTGTCTTGTACACTGCGTTTAATCAGCGAGGCATGTCCCTCGTGTAAAGCCCCCATCGTGGGCACAAAACCTATACTCTTGCCTGCATTTCGTGCGGCATTGAGTTCGTTTTGAAGTTCAACAATCTTTTTTTCAACTTTCATTTTCTTTATCCAAATCGGGCCACAAAATAACAACTTTTTTCTTAAATAAGAAAGAATAATTATAAAAATATGCGAATTAATAAGCGCATTTGAGCCTTTATAGACAATTTTCTAATTTATTTCGTGTTTTTTTATACCTTTGTGGCACTCAAATTTGAAAAAAGACATGGCAAAGAAAGTATTATTCATCAATCAAGAGATTACCCCATATGTCCCCGAGACGAATATGTCTGTCATGGGAAGAGACTTGCCACAGAAGGTGCAAGAGGCTGGTCTCGAAATCAGAACGTTTATGCCTAAGTGGGGAAATATCAATGAACGGCGCGGCCAACTGCATGAAGTCATCCGACTATCAGGTATGAATCTCATCATTGATGATACCGACCACCCTCTCATTATCAAGGTTGCTTCAATCCCACAATCAAGGATTCAGGTTTACTTTATAGACAATGATGACTACTTTACCAAGCGACAAATGACAACAGATGAGGCAGGTGAAGAGTATGCTGACAACGGAGAGCGTGCTATCTTCTTTGCTCGAGGAGTCTTAGAGACTGTAAAGAAATTAAGATGGACGCCAGATATCATCCATTGTCAAGGCTGGATGAGTGCTGTTGTGCCTTTCTACGTCAAGAAAGCTTACCACGAAGAGCCTTCATTTGCAAACACAAAGATTGTAACCTCACTCTTTTCAGAGCAACTCAAAGGGGATTTGGGAAGCAAATTCAAGTCTATTGTTGCTTTCAGAGATGCCAAGAAAGAACTTGTTTCTGGCTACAACGAAAAGTTTGATTTCGTTGAATTAGGAAAGCTTGCACTTGATTATAGTGATGGAGTCATTGAGGCTCGCCCAACAGTAAACAAGGAATTATTAGACTATGCAGCTGAAAAGAAGTTGCCGATTCTTAAATATCCAGGAGAAGACTTTATCGAATCGTATGTAGATTTCTATGATAAGATTTATCCAACAAGTGAAGAATAATCACAAAATCAATTATTACATGAAACTAAAAACTCTTGCAAGTGCACTACTTGTAACCCTAATGATATCGTCATGTGACGACTCTACCGGAACCATTGGTACGTCAATTACGAGCGACATGGATAAGTTGGAGATTAAAACCGACTCTTTTAATGTCATGACAAAATCGATTGCAGCTGGCAATGTCCTTTCAAGAAACATCAACGGATATCTTGGTAAGTTCAAAGACCCTGAGACAGGCTCGTATATCACGGCAGACTTCATGACACAGTTTGGCGTGCTTGAAGACTTCAATCTTCCTAATGAGAGAGACATTGTGTCGAAGGATAATGGCAAAGTCATTGCTGACTCTTGTGAAATCAGACTTTATTATGACGATGTTGTTGGTGATTCTACGGCATTGATGCATTTGAAGATGTATGAATTAAGCAAGCCTGTAACAGATGCTGCAGCATTATATACAAACTCAAACGATATTGAAAGCAACTATCTCCGTAGCAGAGGATTTGAAGTTGAGAAGGCATATACGCTGGCAGATCTGACAACTGATGCGAAAGAAAAGGCTGAAAAGAATTATAGTCCGAGTATCAAAATCTCAATGAATAAGCCTTACACCGATAAAGATGGAGTGACATACAAGAACTATGGCACGTATCTGTTGCAGAAGTATTACAGCAAACCATCTGACTTTAGCAATTCATACACACTGATAAATAACGTCATTCCTGGCTTCTATTTCAAGTCGGTTGGAGGCTCAGGCTCTATCGGAAGGGTTTTCAATACTATCATGTTTGTTTACTTCCGCATTCAATATAATGGCAAAGTCTATAACAGAATCGCATCCTTCAGCGGTACGCAAGAAGTGTTGCAAGCCACACACATTGTCAATGACCAACAGGCTTTACAACAATTGATAAATCAAAACTCTGGAACCTATCTCAAAACACCAGCTGGAATATTCACAGAGATGACACTTCCTGTAGATAACATTGTTGCAGGCCACGAGAAAGACAGCATCAACAGTGCAAAGATTACGTTACAACGAATCAACAACGTTTCGACAAGCCCTTATGCATTGCAAGCGCCAAAGCAGGTATTGATGATTCCAAAAGACAGCATTCAAGCCTTCTTTGCACATCATAACATCATGAATTATAAGAATTCTTTCGTGGCAAACTTCAGCCAAAATGGTTACACTTTCAATAATATTAGTTCGTTGATTCGCTCAATGTATGAGAACAAAAAGAATGGAACTACATCGGCTGATTGGAATAAGGTTGTCATTGTTCCTGTGACTACAACGAGCATGACCATTCAAAACGGAAGCTATTCTTCAACCTATTCAACGGGAGTATACAATGACATGTCGGTGAGAAGCGTGAAATTGTTAGGCGGAAACACGCCTCTCAAGCTCTCAGTCATCTATAGCAAGTTCAAGTAACTCTATTCTTATGGCAGACAACTTCCTTGAACGCCAGCGCGAGAGTTACGAAGAGCGTAAGCAACAATGGCTGCAAAATAAAAAACACCTCACTAAGATTAAGAGGTCGCGACCCGAAAAACCCGAAGACGAAACATTATAAAAACAATTCTATAAAGCCGAGACCACATCAGATGTCTCGGCTTTTTTCCACTGATAAACATTATATTTATGAAAAGACTCATTTCTTTTATGCTTTTAACAGCATTGATGCTTTCGGCCAATGCAACTGAAAAGAAAGTCACACTCCGCTTTATTGAAACAAGCGATGTGCACGGAAGTTTCTTCCCCTACGATTTCACGAACCGCAAACCAAGGGTCGGTTCAATGGCACGTATCAGCAGTTATGTAAAACAACTGCGCAAACAATATGGCAACAACGTTGTCTTGCTTGACAATGGAGATATACTTCAAGGACAGCCCACAAGCTATTTCTATAATTATGTGGCTACAAACGAGCCCAACATTGCAGCCCAAGTAATCAATTATTTAGGCTATGATGCTGAAACAATCGGCAATCATGACATCGAACCCGGCCATGCTGTTTACGACAAGTGGATAAAAGAGGTGAAATGCCCCGTGCTTGCGTGCAACGTTGTTAACGTAAAGACCGGACAACCTTACACGCACCCTTATGCAATCATCAAGCGCAATGGCATCAAGATTGCCGTGTTGGGCATGCTCACCCCAGCTATTCCCAACTGGCTGACAGAGAATATTTGGGAGGGACTCCGCTTTGACGACATGGTGAAATCGGCAAAGAAATGGATGAAAATCATTCAAGAGAAAGAACACCCCGATGTTGTCGTTGGACTTTTCCACAGCGGACGTGAAGGCGGCATCACAACGAAAGACTATGAAGAAGATGCAAGTTGTGTCGTTGCTCAACAAGTGCCAGGCTTCGACATCATCATGTTTGGCCACGATCACACACGCTTCAATCAGAAAATCAAGAATATCGAAGGCAAAGAAGTGCTTTGCATAGACCCTGCAAACAATGCAATGACGGTAGCACAGGCCGACCTCACGCTTACGCTCAAGAATGGCAAAGTTGCTGACAAGCAAGTTACGGGAACGCTTGTGGATGTCACCAAACTTCCGATTGACGAGGAGTATATGGCTCACTTCAAACCCGAAATCGAGAAAGTAAATCAATATGTCGACCGCATCATCGGCAACATTGAGAACACCATATACACGCGTGACAGTTATTTCGGCTCAAGCGCATTCAATGACTTCATTCTCAATCTTGAATTGCAAATCACAAAGGCCGACATTGCCTTTAATGCCCCACTCCAGTTTGATGCATCAATCAAAGCTGGCCCTGTGAGAGTGGCCGACATGTTCAATCTTTATCGATTTGAAAATCAGCTCTACGTCATGCGTATGACTGGCGAGGAAATCAGAAAACATCTTGAAATGAGCTACGATCAATGGGTCAACACAATGAAGTCGCCCGACGATCATCTGTTGCTCTTGGCCGACACTCGCGGTGATGCACAGCGTTTGGGATTCAAAAACTTCACATTCAACTTTGACTCTGCTGCTGGCATTGATTATGTGGTCGATGTGACCAAACCCGACGGACAGAAGGTGAAAATCCTACGCATGTCAAACGGACAGCCCTTCGATGAGCATAAATGGTACACTGTAGCCATCAACAGCTATCGTGGAAACGGCGGCGGCGAGCTACTCACAAAGGGGGCAGGCATCCCCAAAGAAAGTCTGAACAGCCGAATCATCTATCGCAGCCCACGCGACCAGCGTTATTACCTCATGCAGGAAATCGAAAAGATGGGGACGGTAGCGCCGAAAGCTAACAACAACTGGAAATTCATTCCCGAAAACTGGACAAAACCTGCTGCAACGCGCGACAGCCTGCTATTGTTCAGCCACCAACGCAATCCTAAAGACGAAAAATAATGAAACACCTTTGGTTTATCTTTTGCAAAGGCGACCTCATGCTCGAGAAGCTTCCTAACGGGAGCTTTTCGATTCCCGAAGGCAACCAACCGCCTATTGCTACGAAGGATTGGACGCATGTGCTCAATGTCTCACCCATGGACAATGGCGATGAGGTAAAAACTTTCCTCATCGACGAACCCGTCACCGACAATCCACGCTATGAAATGTGTGGCCTCCGAAAAAGTTTCTATCATCTTCCCACCGACCTCTATCTCAAAGCGGGCAAATGTCACGAGCTAATCTACTGGGATCAGAACACAAAATATTGCGGCGTGTGTGGCTTTCCGATGAAGATGCACACCGACATCAGCAAACGTTGTCCCAATTGTGGCAAGGAGGTGTGGCCCACCGTAGCCACCGCCATTATCGTGCTCATTCATCGTGGCGACGAGGTGTTGCTCGTTCATGCGCGCAATTTCAAAGGCAATTTCTATGGTCTTGTGGCTGGCTTTGTTGAAACCGGTGAGACTTTAGAAGAGGCTGTGCATCGAGAGGTGATGGAAGAAACCGGACTCACTATCACCAACCTACGCTATTTCGGCAGTCAACCCTGGCCCTATCCGAGTGGCCTGATGGTGGGCTTCACGGCCGACTATGTCAGTGGCGACATCCAGCTGCAACGCGAAGAACTCTCACGTGGCGCATGGTTTACAAAGGATAATTTGCCCGAAATACCCGAAAAACTCAGCATTGCAAGACAAATTCTTGACGACTGGCTCACAAAAGCATAGAAAAACATTTTCCGGCTTATTTATTTGCTCCTTTAATTTTTTCTTCTTACCTTTGCCGCCGTGAAACAATTGGCAATGACATATCAAGTGAACGAAGTACTGCAAAGAATCTCTCAATTCTTTGCATCTTTTTGCACGTTATCTTTGGTCAATCCAAATAATTTGCTAACACACACACACACACACACACACACTCGCACCTAGCGTCACTAAGACATTTTTTCTTCTCGCATACGCGCGCGCGAAGCGTGCCATAACCCCTGCAAACAAAGGACTTCTCGGAGTTTCCTTTGTTCGCTTTTTTATGCCCTTTTGCGAACTCAATTTTAAGCAAAATAAGAACGAAATAACAGCTATTTTAATCAAGAAAGTTATGAGTAAAAAGCAAGTAAAGAAGAGTTATTCTGCACCAGAGTGTACGATAATTCAAGTCAACGAAATAACTTATCTCATGGATACGTCCTTCCCCAGTCAGCACAGACCAGGTCATCATGGTGGTACCATCTCAAGTGCAAAGGCTTCAATGTCATGGGATGAAGACGAGGACGAAGAGAACCCATCATGGGACAACTAACAGCGAGTAATGAACAAAATGAACAAAGTAAAGATGAAGCAAACAATGAAACAACATTCATTCACCACACGTCTAAAGTCTTTGGCTGTTGTATTTGGCATGGCCTTGGCTTTTGCATCCTGTGCTAATGAGGATGTGCCCCAGAACCCAACGAAATCCAATGAGGATAACGACAAGAACCTCACAACTTTCATGGCAGGTGGCGAGACACGTACGTCGCTGAATTACAATAGTGGTGACTTCTATTGGGAGGATGGCGACTATATCTACGTAAAGGATGACGATGGCGTATTACAGAAGAGCACGAACGCTCCAACAGGGAAGGTGGCTGCATTTAAGTATAAAGTTCCTGGTAAGTTTACTGCAAGTAGCAGTTATAAGGTTTATTACTTAGGCAAGAACAGCGATGGTACTTCTGTAAGTATCTCAACCGCCCAGAGCCAGACAGCTCCAGATGATACTGAGCACTTCGGCACAGCAGGCGATTACGGTACAGCTACTGCAAATAAGGTGACAGGAAAAAATCAGTTCGAGTTCGAATTGGAGCATCAGCCAGCTTACTTAGTTTTCCAGCCTTACACAAGTAACCCAGTTCTACAGAACTGTTACTTAACAAAGGTAGAAGTTACTTCCGACAACGATATAGCGGAGAAATACACTGTTAACCTAACTAATAACACATTAGACGCTTCTGCAGTAACAGACGGCAAACAGATAGTCTTAACGACACAAGACCCAACAAGTGGTAGCAGCTACAACAACGGTTTCCCACTGACCAACAGCGCAGCTAACGTAACAACAAACGGAGCTTACATGGTGATTAAGCCTGGCACTCATACTTTAAAGGTGCGTTACTGGGTAAAGGACTTAGTAACAGATGTAGAGGGTACTATAACCAGAACTCTATCCTCAGAAACGTACAAGTCCAACACCTACTACGACATGACCGCTAACCTTGACGCACGCGACTACGATGGCGACCATTATTACATGTGGGATGCCCAGGAACAATACTGGAAGGGTCACGAATGGTGGTCAAGCAATAAAGACCAGCCAGCGTTGAACTATGGCATGAATGGAAACTTCCCCAAGAGCAACGCTGACCCACGTTACCACAACGAAGCATATACTTATGGCGTAAATAACCCAGCTACCCATACACCATGTAAAGACCTTCCTAATGCTAACGAGCTGACGTGGTACTGTGCCTATGGCGATCCTCGTTGGGACGAAGACGAAGTATGGACAACTATGGGTCATTTATATAAAGGTGGAATGTGGTTTAAGAAGAAGTCAGTATTGCTAGCCAAAGGTCATTACAACAGTAACACCGCCTTCGACGGCGCTGATTGGCGAAGATTAAATAAATCCCAAACCTGGTTCTCATCTCTGACTCCTCCTTCCGCTGCAGACGCAGGCAATTACTTTTACCTGCCCGCCTTGGGTTCCTACGACATTTTCTCCAACTCTAGTCAGCTGAACCATGTTGGCGAGATAGGTGACTATTGGTCGTCTAGTGCTTACCCGTGGGACAGCCGCTACGCGTACAAGCTGAATTTCTTCAGAGGTAGCATCCAGGTGTTCAGCTGGAGCAGCCGCAAGAACGGGTACAGGGTCGGCACATTCGAGTAGCCCTCGCGATTGCCCTGTACAGGTGTCGCCCTCTAAGAAATCCCTCCCCGAACCAACGGTCACTGACCGAAGGGAAGTAAAGGGGAGGGGGTTCCTAACGGGATAAGGGAGGGTGAGAGATAAGGGGAAATCTAAGCCGCTGGAAGAAAAAGCCGCCCCCTGCCTAAAGAGGTGAGACCGACAACGCAAAAGGCTATGAAGCTTACCAAAAGATTAAATTATACATCAAAAAAGCGAATGATTGTTTCTTTTTAATCAACAAATTCATTATCTTTGCAAGTAACTGATAACCTTTAAACAATAAAAACCACAAATCATGAACAACACCACATAAAAAACATATTATCTCACGCAGAAAAATAAATCACACACTGATTTTTCATGCTTCTGAGTGACTCAGAAAGACCAAATGGAGAAAAAACACGCTTCTGAGTGACTCAGAAAGACCAAATGGAGAAAAAATGCGCTTCTGAGCGACTCAGAAAGACCAAATGGAGGAAAAATACGCTTCTGAGCGACTCAGAAAGACCAAATGGAGAAAAAATGACGCTTCTGAGCGACTCAGAAAGATCAAATGGAGAAAAATCACGCTTCTGAGTGACTCAGAAAGGCCAAATGGAGAAAAAAATGCGCTTCTGAGTGAC
>NZ_AWGW01000029.1:0-135187 GCF_000477535.1 Segatella salivae F0493 | reverse complement strand
TGAAAAGGCATGTAAAATATACTATATTATTGATACTAAATAAAATCATTAAGAAAGTCCCCCTCCCTCCAGAATCAACTTAACTATTACATCCTGTCTGTTCATTCCACAGCCTTGAATAAACTCCTCCTTTGGCAAGTAATTCTACATGTGTCCCCATCTCTACAATCTTTCCATGACTAAGAGTGACGATAGTATCTGCATCATGTACCGTACTCAACCGATGAGCTATTATAACTATCGTCTTGCCCTCTGATGCCAATTGCTTTATCACTTGTTTAACATATTTCTCTGCAAGCGTGTCAAGTGATGACGTAGCTTCATCGAAAAGGATAATCTCCGGATTACAATAAACAGCATGTGCAATAGCTAATCGCTGACGCTTACCGCCAGATAAAGATGCACCAATGCTCCCCAATACGAGTATCTAATCCTTGTGGGAGATCATCGATAAAATTCTCAAGTCCAAGTTTCTTTATCACCTCTACAACGCGCTGCATATCAGGATTAGTCACACCAAGTACAATATTTTCAATTACTGTTCCTGCAAAAAGTTCTAACTGCTGTGGGACAACACAGACTTTCTCTCACAGAGATTTATTGGCGATTCTTCCTATATCATAGTCACCTATTTTTATTTTCCCACTTTGTATCGGATAGATATTCTGCAATAATGAAATAAGTGTCGTCTTACCAGAATCACTTTCATCAACGACAGCAGTAGTCCTTCCTTTCAGAATCGTGAGGTTAAAATTGTCAAATACGAATTTTCGTGACCCATAACGAAATGTGACATTGTCAAAACAGATATCCCCTATCATGTCTGTACTGAGTGTAATTGTATCATTATTGGTCTCCTCCTGCTCCAGATCCATAATCTGAAACAAGCGATCAGAGACTATCAGTGCCTCCTGTATGGTGGAATTAGAAGAAATTAATGATGAAATAGGAGTGGTTACATAACCAACAAGACTATAAAACATCATCAGAGTGCCTGGTGTTATATTTTGGTTTATCACTTGCGAACTACCAATCCAAAGTATAGCGATAACCATACTCTGTTCCACGATCTGTATACCACCGCTTACATATAAACCTCCTTTAGCAGCTGCAAATATACTTCTAAGCATGGCTATAAAACGATTTTCAGTCTTTACATTCGGTGAAGTCCTCTATACCGAAACGCCTTATTGTGCCGATTAAATCTAACGATTCTACAAGCTGTGCCTGCAAATCGGCACTCCGTTCCATTATCTTTCGTTGATATTTTCGATTGAGACGATTGAAAGCGAAAAACAAGATACCATAGATTGGTATAGCAACAAGGAGTATCAACGTGAGTTTCCACGAATAGATAAGCATAAGAACCACTGTAAATAATAATATCATAATATTTACCGTAAGTTCCACCACAACATTGTTTACGAAGTTCCTTATTTTCCCAGCATCACCTATACGCGAAACGATTTCACCGACACGCATGGTATCGAAAAACTGCTGGGGAAGAATTAACAGGTGCTTGTAATAACCAAGTATCAATGCTACATCAATACAATTGCCAAAAGCGTTTTACATTACCCATAGTCTTATCCATTGCCACAAAAGTTTTCTTTGGCTCAACGAGAACAAGTACATCTATCCACTTTTTCTTAAAGTCTTCATGACTCACTTTGTGCATTCTTCCATCACCAGGATTCATATATTCAAGTGTCGATCACCCAACTTTGTATACTACAATAAAATGCTACAAAATCTCTTTAATGATAACATGGGCAATAGCTGCAAGTATTGTCTTATAAATGATTTTGGAACCTATCCGATTCTCGTATAGATAGTATTCTGCTGAATTTGCTGACAAATAACTTTATGACTGCATGACATTATATAAATTTGGATAAAGACCGAAAACCAATATAAGAATTTATTAATAATTTCTTGTAGAATATTCTTTTCCATTGTATAAACTTACTTAAAGAAGAATAGTTGAAAGCTATAAATAGTTCATGAACTATGCAGATAAGATACGGATTATTAAAGGTTTTATTCACAGAAAACTTCTTGTTTTATTTTCATACTACAATGTAGACATTAGACAATAAAACAGATTAACTAAACAATGAGCTATCCACCCACAGAAAAAACCAAGATTTATTCTTACATAAGCGAAAGTGATTCCACCTGCCAGATGCCGAAGAGATGAAATCACCCCAAACAACAGCACTTGAGAATTAAGCATATAATTGGTTACATGAAACAGCGCAAACAACATACAGCTGAATAAGACAAGTAGAGTATAACACTTGCTGTTATCTTTTATCTTTTTCAGCATGTTCTCATTCATTTTAAAATAGAACAAACAACCTATACATAAAGATAATATTGCAGAAATAAATGCATAATTTAAGCTCTTTAGTCCAAAAGATATAAATACATCACCAAAGAGATAATATAGAAGAAAAGACAAACTCAATGCAATATGCCACTTCTTCATGGATTGCCACAAACGATATGCAGTCTCTTCCATTAATGGACCTATCAAAACAACACGAACCCATGCCCCTATAGAAAAAGATCTTATTCCTGACATTGTTAACCTTTCACCTTCAAAATCTATAAGACTAGTCATCTTAGACGGCAATAAAGCATAACTTAGACTGATAAGAAGCTCAGCAACTACCAAAATAACAATATAAAGCAACAATGCCTTAAAAAGGATGAATATAGTAGTGTGATGTAACCTATCATATTTATTAAATAACCTCATCATTCCACACATATAATCTATAATAAATAATAATAGTTTTTGCATAGCAAAAGACATCAACAGCGCATCTAAGAAAGATACACTGTTGATATACATGCTACTTGATTCTCATCTTAACCAGGCCACCTTTTACATATAGACTTCATAAGTACGACTCTGATATTCTACCATTGGATCATACCCTGGTATTGACTGAATATATTCAATAAGCTTCTCCCAAAAAGTTTTCTTATGACCTACAACAACAACTTCAGGCAGAGTTCCACTATCAAATGTTGTTTCTCCACCATTAATAAGAATAACTTCCTTTAAAGATAGTTCTTTCATTGCTTTTAAAATTAAATTTTATATTATGCTGTTGTACACCAGCGTTATTCCTTACCTTAAGGTATCGCAAAACTAATAAATTAGTTTCGATTAACATATCGGGTGAAATGTTTTATATATTATTAATTAAAAATATGTTTAGAAATATATTCCCAATAATCTTTACGACATAACAAGATGCCATTCTATGAAGACATGAATGTATTGTCTGTTTATCTCCTCCAAAAGAAATATATCATTTAATTCTATCTATGATAATGACGATATGTAAAGAAAACCATACAAAGGACATAACGACGACGGCGGCGACCTTTTCTTTCTTTCTTTTCGTCGTTCTTGTTCTTAGTTCTTAGGCAACTTAACTCCTTGATTATCAATAGTTCCATTTGTTAATTTATCTAAACCATTGAACACTCGCTGAGAAATGGGAGGAAATTGGAGTGAAAACCGAGCAAGTATTAAGGAAAATTCACAAAGTTTGAAAATGACTTTACGCCATAGAATCAGGGCTATGCCATTAAAGAATACACCTATAATATATATAAGGTGAAGACGAGCACGAAATGACGGACTTTACCTCATCTTTCTCCACCTCATTACGCACACCGAGAAATCATTTATTTCGGTCAACAAAAGCATTGAAGTTACAACGTAAACACACCCATAAACAACGATTATATGCCCTATTTTACTTTAGACTTTGAAGAAAACAATTTTTTTACTCGCCATAAAAGGTCTCAAATTCAAATATAATGATTTTTCCCGACTGCTTTGTATGGTTTTACGGAAAATATTAATTATCTTTGCACACAGAATAAAACTTTATGTCAAATACCAACCTGACTAAAACCTTTGTTCTATCAACAACAACTAACCTAACAGGAAAATGCAGAGAAAAAATTATGCACTGCTGCCACAAATAAACAGGGCAGCATTAGTGGCCTGTTTAACTTTCACGTCTATTGCGTGGGGGCCAACGGCCAAAAGTTCAACTAACCTTCATTCAATGGCATTGCAACAAGCAACGCGCAAAACCATTACTGGTACTGTAACAGATGCTCATGGCGACCCACTTATTGGCGTGAGCATAAGAATTAAGAACGCACAAGGCGGTACTATCACCGACATTGATGGAAAATTCACCATTCAAGCGCCCGAAAATGCAACCATCGACGTATCTTATGTGGGGTATGTTACAAAATCAGTAAAGATTAGTTCGGCGACTCCTTTAACGATAGTATTGGAAGAAGACAAGAAGCAACTTAGCGAAGTCGTTGTAACCGCTTTGGGTATAAAGCGTGAATCCAAGGCCCTTACCTATAATGTACAAGACCTTAAAGGCAGCGAAGTGACGAAAATAAAAGACGCTAACTTCATCAATGTACTTGCAGGAAAGGTTGCAGGCGTTACGATTAATCAGAATGCTTCAGGAGTTGGTGGATCATCTCGTGTCGTAATGCGTGGAACAAAATCACTTTTTGGTGAAAACAATGCGTTATATGTATTGGACGGAATACCCATGCAAGGCCTACGTACAAAGCAAAGCGACAACTTTTATGAGTCAGTTGAAGTTGCCGATGGCGATGGAATTTCCAACATAAACCCTGATGACATCGAAAACATGTCTGTACTTACCGGTGCTTCAGCAGCCGCACTATATGGTAACCGCGGTGCAAACGGAGTAATCTTGATTACAACCAAGAAAGGAACTGTAGGCAAGCCACGCGTATCTTTCTCTAACAACACAACCTTCTCAAGCCCATTTGTGACTCCAAAGTTCCAAAACACTTATGGTCGCAAAGAAGGAGAGTTTGCCAGTTGGGGTGAGAAGTTGGAGCATCCCTCAAGCTATAATCCGCTCGATTTCTTCAATACAGGTTACAATGTCATGAATTCTGTGGCACTATCAACAGGTAGTGAAACCAATCAAACCCACATATCTGTAGGTTCTGTGAATGCCAGCGGCATCATTCCCAAGAATAAATACAACCGCTATAACTTCACTTTCCGCAATTCATGGGATGTCATAAAAGACAAATTACAGTTTGATTTTAGCCTACTTTATGTAAGACAGAACACCAAAAACGGTATAGGCCAAGGTATGTATTATAATCCTTTGGTTCCAATATACCTGTTCCCACCCAGTGATGACATTCAACGTTATGCTGTTTATGAAATGTATAATGCCACACGTAAGTTCAAGACACAGAACTGGCCATACGGAAACTTAGGCCTTGGCATACAAAACCCCTTCTGGATTGTTAATCGTAACAATTTCGATACAAAGCGAGAGCGTTATATTGGCAGTTTCTCTGCAAAGTGGAAGATTACATCATGGATGAACATTTTAGGCAGAGCGCGCATGGATAATGCTTATACAGATTTCGAACGCAAGCTATATGCCTCTACAGATGGACTATTTGCCAATCCACCGGGTAACTGGATGACGCAAGAAGATAAGAATACATCTACCTATTTGGATTTCTTAGTCAACATAGATAAGCAGTTGAACGAAGACGTTAGACTCTTAGCGAACATTGGTGGAAGCTATTTTGATGAGAAATATAAGAGCCATGTGTTTGAAGGAAACCTTACACGTGTGCCCAATTTCTTCCATCCCTCTAACATGACGCCATCAGAGAGCAGTACTGTTTATTCGAATCTACACACACAAACCCAATCGTTCTATGGCAAGGTAGAAGTGGGTTATCGCAATTTCCTATTTGCTGATGCAACAGGTCGTATTGACTACTTCTCTACTTTGTTAGGCACAAGCAAAGATTATGTGTTCTATCCTTCTGTAGGTGCATCTATTCTTCTTTCTGAAGTATTGCCACTTCCAAAGAAGATTGTTTCTCTGTGGAAACTACGCGGCAGTTATGCGCAGGTAGGTAATCCTCCTTCACCTTATCTTACACGTGAAGCCATTGCATTGTCTAATGGTAATCCCGTAAGCGAAGCACACACACCAGCCGATCATTTGAAACCAGAAATGACCAAAGCATTTGAATTAGGTATGGATCTTCGCTTGTTTGAAAACAAATTAAACATTGCAGCGACCTATTATAATAGCAACACTTACAACCAGTTGTTCCGCTATAAACTTCCACCAAGCTCTGGATATGAATACGCATTTGAGAATGCTGGTAAGGTGAATAACTGGGGTATTGAGCTCAGTGCATCTTATAACCAAAAGATTGGACCTGTTGATTGGACCGCAAACCTCATCTACTCATTAAACCGTAACAAGATTAAAGAGCTATTACCAGAGTTTGTAACCGACCGCACAACAAACACTACGGTAAAAGCACCAACAGAGTTTGAGGTGTCTTCTGCTGAATCCTATAAGATGATATTACGCAAAGGAGGTACCATGTCTGACATCTATGCCACACACTTAAAACAAGACTATCAAGGCAATATCCTTGTCGATGGCAATGTGCAAAAGGATGATAACGACTTTATCAAGGTGGGTTCTGCAGCTCCCCGCTATAATTTATCCCTTCGCAACAGCTTTGCTTGGAAAGGAATAGAGTTCGGATTTATGATTGATGCACGTGTAGGTGGCGTCGTTGTTTCAGCAACACAGGCGCTCATGGACCAGTTTGGAGTTTCTAAACAGACTGCAGACGCACGTGATGCAGGGGGAGTCAACGTAAACAATGGCAAGGTAAATGCAGAACAATACTATGCCGTTGTGGCAGGAGGACGCACCGGTCTGCTCGCACATTATGCTTATAGTGCAACCAATGTACGACTACGCGAGATGTCACTTTCGTATGATCTTCCCGAGAAATGGTTTACAAACAAGCTAAAAGTAAACCTCTCACTTACTGCACACAATCTACTGATGCTCTATAACAAAGCTCCTTTCGACCCAGAACTAACTGCCAATACCGGCACTTACTATCAGGGCTTTGACTATTTCATGCCACCCAGCCAGCGAAATATTGGCTTCAGTGTTAAAGTGAACTTCTAATTGCCAAAACAAGAACCATACTATAATGAAAAAGATAATTATAACATTACTGACATCCTCAGTATTCTGTATAACAATGAATAGTTGTTTAGATTCTAATCTGAATGACGACCCAGACAAAATTGCTCCAAAAGAATTAAACAAAGACAATCTTTGGGGTACCTATCTAACCTCGTTGCAACGTCATGTAGCCCCAGAAGACCAGAACGACTTCCAGCTTTGCGAAGATCTTGTAGGCAATATGTATGCAGGATATTATGCCGGCACCCAGAATTGGGAAGGCGGTTATAATGGAACGACCTATGCTTTCCCCGACGCTTGGAAAGACCGTCCGTTCTCGGTTGCCTTTACCAAGTTTATGAGTACCTGGGAAAACCTTCGTCATAAAACAGATTCTGCCAGCGTGCTCTTTGCTGTCAGCGAAGTGGTTAAAGTTGAAGCAATGCATAAGACAACGGATATTTATGGCCCAATACCTTATACTCGTTTTGGTCTTCAGAATCCTGTACCTTATGATTCCCAAGAAACTGTCTACAAACGCTTCTTCCAAGAACTCAATCATGCCATTGCTATTCTAACACGCTTCGATACTCAGAATGAAGGACAAAAGCCCTTAGCAAAGTTCGATCTCATTTATGGTAGTGACCTGAAGAAATGGATACGCTTTGCCAATTCACTCAAACTTCGCTTAGCAATGCGCTGTCATGCAGTCTATGATGACGCAAAAACCTTAGCCGAGGAAGCTGTAAATAATCCTTATGGCGTGCTTGAAGACTATCAAGATAACGCACAGATGCAGACAAACAATGCGCTGTCGTTCACTTATTTTAATCCTTTCTACAATCTTTATAGCCCAGAAGGCTACAACGAAGACCGCATGGGAGCCTCTATGGACGCCTATCTCAATGGCTTTGAAGACCCTCGTCTGCCTAAATTTTTTAAGACTACAGAAGATGGTTACTATCGTGGACTGCGCAATGGACTACGCAATGGTAACAAATTCCAAGGCGATCCCTATCTCTCTATGCCTACCATCACGCGTGGTACCCCTTATGTTTGGATGACCGCAGCAGAGATTTGGTTACTCAGAGCAGAAGGCGCGCTGTTGGGTTGGAACATGGGTGGCGATGTAAAAACACTGTATGAAAAAGGCATCCGCTCTTCATTTGCTCAATATGGACTATCTGCAGAGGCTGACAACTATCTTGCAAGTACAAACACTCCCGCTGCTTATCAAGGATTAGATGGAAGTCCTTCGGCTGAAGCGCCCTCGGATATTACTCCTGCATGGGATGACAATGCAACATTAGAGAAAAAGCTTGAGCGCATCATCACTCAGAAATGGATTGCTATATACCCATTAGGACAAGAGGCATGGAGTGAATTCCGCAGAACAGGATACCCCAAAATCTATCCTATTGTGAATAATCTCAGCAACGGAAAAGTTAGTACCACTGAACAAGTGCGACGCGTTCCCTTCCCTGCAAGCGAATATTCTGGCAACATGGGTGAGGTAGAAAAAGCCATCAAACTACTTGGAGGAGAAGATACTGGAGGCACAAAGCTCTGGTGGGATAAGCATTAATCTCATCCAACTCATATTTTTATTCATTCTCAAATCACACATTGTACAACATGTATACAAAGAATATAATAAAATCATTTGTAGCCTTTACAGTGGTAACAATATCACTTGCCTCATGTAATACAGAGGTAGAACCTTTGGAAATCGTAAAACCCGAGGCTAAAAGTGAGCAATATTATGCTGACCTTCGCGCTTACAAACAACGCAACGACCATGAAGTCTTTTTTGGATGGTTTGGTGGTTGGAACACAAAGTCAGCCAATATGCGTGGCTCTCTCCGAAGTGTTCCCGATAGTGTTGACATCATTTCTATTTGGAGCGGCACTTATGACAGAGAGGATCTTGAATATGTTCAGAAAGTAAAAGGTACACGCATAACCTTCACTATCTTTGCTCATAAGATTCCAAAAGCCTTCATGGGCGGTGAGAACAAAGATCAAGTCACCCGCGAAGGCATTGAGCGTTACGCCGTTTCTTTGGTAGATACCATGAAGGCTTATGGTTATCAAGGCATCGATTTAGACTATGAGCCAGGCTATCAAGACCCTGCAGGTGGCCCATTTACGGGTCCGTTGGTTGGTCCTTCCTATGTTTATCCAGACTATCGAGACAACATGGAGATCTTCGTTAAGAAGTTAGGAGAGTTCATTGGCCCCAAAAGTGGAACGCAATATCTACTCATCATCGATGGCGTTCCTTACGATGTAAAACCTGAATTAGCTGAATATTTCAACTATGGTGTCGTTCAAGCTTACAACAGTTCAAGTGCATCCAACCTACAAAGCCGTTTCAATCGTGCCGCATCTCGTGGTTGGAAGCCCGAACAATACATCTTTGCAGAGACATTTGAAGGTCCAAATGCGGCAACAGGTGGCGTCAGACATCGATTAGAAGATGGCACCTATGTACCTTCTCTCAGGGGTATGGCAGAATTCCTACCTATATATAATGGTAAGAAAGCTACTCGAAAAGGTGGCTGTGGCACATACCACATGGAGAATGATTACTACAATTGGCCTAACTATAAGTTCACTCGCCAAGCCATTCAGATAATGCAAAACCATCGTTGACATTGTAACAACCGAATAGATACTAACAGAAAAGAATTAAAATTATGAAACATATTATTAGACTTATACCCATTCTTATGACCTTATTGCTCATAAGTGCATGCAAAGAGGGTATTGAAAGCTATGATGGACTATACATTGTAGGCACTCAAGGCAAAGAGGTCACTGCCACTCTCACCGTTGATGATGTTCCATCAGCTATCGCTGTAAACGTTGCAGCCAGCGAACCTACACATAGTGATGTTACGATTGACATGAAGGTAGAACCTCAGTTGGTAGAGTCTTTCAATAAAACACATAACAAAAACTATGAACTTCTGCCCCAGGCTGCTTATAAATTAGAAAACACAACCCTGCATATTGCATCGGGAAGTCACGTGACTGAAACGGGGCTAAAGCTGAGCATCATCGACCGAGATGCGATGAAATTCGGTACAACCTACGTTCTTCCTGTGAGCATCGACCGTGTAACAGGAACGAGCATGCCCGTGATTGAGGCTTCACGTACTATTTATTTGGTCGTCAATCAGGTTATCATTACCAAGGCAGCTAACCTTGAAGGAGGATGGCGTTACTATTATGCGGACTTCAGTAATAACAGCGGAAAGTTTGATACTCACGCTATGAAGAGCGTAACGTTTGAAGCACGTGTCAGATTCAGACAAATGAATTCATCCAGCACTAAGTGGTGTTATTCAGTCATGGGACTTGAAGAAAACCTCTGCTTACGTACTGCAGGAAGTGCAAAAACAGGTTGGAGACTGCAATTAGGTGACCCTAATGCCATGAGCTCAAGAGACGTTTTGCCAAATGATAAATGGGTACATTTAGCATGTGTATATAATGGTGAAACAGGAAAGAAATACATCTATATCAATGGTGAGCTTCAAGGTGAGACCACAGATAGCCGACATACCATCAGTTTAGCAAACGCTTATGGTCAAGACGACCTCTTCTATATAGGGCAATCTGCTGCCGACGACCGCCTCATGGAAGGCTGGGTGTGCGAAGCTCGCGTGTGGGCAACAGCCAGAACAGCTGCCGAATTGAAGAATAATGTTTGCTGGGTCGACCCAACTTCAAAAGATCTTGTGGCTTATTGGCGCTTCAATGAGGCACAGCAACAGGGCAACCACTGGGTTGTAACAGACCTTACGGGAAATGGTTACAATGCTTATTATTTCAGTTGGGGTGACAATGGCGTTCCTTCATTTGTCGATGGAGTGAGATGTCCCGAGTAATTCGCAACAGAAACAATAACAAACCATAATGTCTCAAAGGGGGATGCATTTCACGTGCATCCCTTGTTTGGTGACAGAAAGCCCACATTTTGAAGCACAAAAGCAGCCATTTGAGCGACTAAAAGCCTTTATTTCGCAGTGTCAAACGCCTCATTTCGCAAATGAAGAGTTGCAAGCCTGCATGCCGTCTGTTTATGTTGCATCCCTAAAACAAGATAGAATACCAGAAAAAGCCTTTCTACACTAAGGCCAAAAAGAATATCATTCACTAACCTTTTACCCATTATGTATACACAAAAAGTAATTGCACTGTTGCTAACAAGCTTGATGGCGATTCCCAGCATGGCTGACCAGAAGCCCACACGTGGCTATCTTTATGGCCAGGCAAGTGCTCCCACAGGCAACGAATGGCAGGCACCCGAGTTGTTAGGATATAATAAACTTCCGGCTCGAGCCTTGTTTTCATCATTTTCTTCGGTGAATGATGCAAGAAAGGTATTGCCCGAATACGCCAAAGACTATATCTCGCTTGACGGCGAATGGCGTTTCCACTTCGCAAAAAATCCCGATGAACGTCCCAAGAACTTCTTTGAAAAAGGATATGACGACAGTAAATGGGACCTGCTTCAAGTGCCTGTAAGCTGGAACATGGCAGGCATTCAAAAGGATGGAACATTGAAATATGGTGTGCCCATCTACGTCAACCAGTGGGTTATTTTCAAATATAACATCGAACCGGGTGACTGGAAGAAAGGTGTGATGCGTGTTCCTCCAAAGAACTATACTACCTATGAATACCGCAACGAGGTAGGATCTTTCAAGCGAAACTTTGATATTCCTGCCGACTGGAAAGGCAAAGAGGTGTTCCTAAGCTTTGACGGCGTAGACTCATTCTTCTATCTTTGGGTGAATGGTCAATACGTTGGATTCTCTAAGAACTCTCGAAACACGGCACGTTTCGATGTAACCAAGTATATACATGCAGGCAAAAACGACGTGTCTGTTGAGGTTTATCGCTCTTCAGACGGTAGTTTCCTTGAGGCACAAGACATGTTTCGCTTGCCCGGTATATTCAGAAACGTAAACATTACGGCTACTCCGAAGGTGCATATTGCCGATGTTAGGGCCATTCCTACCTACGACAATGGACAAGGAACCATAGCACTCAGCACCACACTACAAAACCTTACGACCAAAAAGGCTAAGGACTTATCTGTCCGTTGGAGTCTTTATAAAAACAAGGTGTTTAGTGATGACAACGAGTTGGTAGCCACTTTCAATGACAAAAATGCTCAAACTGCCTGCAATGGCAATGCTAACAGTGAGCTGCGCCAAACCATTACGGTCAACCATGTGGCGCCATGGACAGCCGAAGAACCTAATGTTTATGTGTTGGTGGGTGAATTGATGCAAGGCAAAAAGGTGGTGGAGACCATCAGTTTCCAAACAGGTTTCCGCACAGTTGAAATCAAAGATACTCCTGCTCAGCAAGACGAATTCGGCTTGGCAGGCAGATATTACTACATCAATGGTAAGGCTTTGAAGCTCAAAGGCGTTAATCGTCACGACACAAATCCTTTGACTGGTAAGGTGATTTCGCGTGAACAGATGGAACATGAGATTATGCTCATGAAGCAAGCCAACATCAACCACATCCGAACTTCCCACTATCCTAACGACCCTTACTTTTATTATCTCTGCAATAAATATGGTATCTATCTTGAGAGTGAAGCCAACATAGAGAGTCATGAATATTTCTATGGCAAGGCATCCCTTTCACATGTTCCCGAGTTTGAGCCTGCTCACGTCGACCGAGTGATGACGATGGCCCACCAGTTAGTTAACCAACCCAGCATTGTGATTTGGAGTTTAGGCAATGAAGCAGGTCCGGGCAAGAACTTTGTTGTGGCATACGACTCACTGAAAGCCTTCGATGCGTCGCGCCCTGTGCAGTATGAACGCAACAACGACATTGTAGACATGGGCTCAAATCAATATCCCAGCATCGCATGGACACGCGAAGCAGTGAAAGGAAAGATGAATATTAAATACCCTTTCCACATCTCTGAATATGCTCATTCCATGGGAAATGCTGTTGGAAACCTTGTTGATTATTGGAAAGCTATTGAGTCTTCAAACTACTTTATGGGTGGAGCCATCTGGGATTGGATAGACCAAAGCATGTACAACTATACCAAAGAAGGCAAGCGTTACGCTGCTTATGGCGGCGATTTCGGGGATACTCCCAACGACGGACAATTTGTTATGAATGGTATTATCTTTGGAGATGAGACGCCGAAACCTCAATATTACGAGGTAAAGAAAGTGTATCAGTATATCGAAACAACTTGGAAGGATGCAAAAACTGCCACGTTGGACGTCTTCAACAAGAACTATTATGCAGACAATCTCAGCGATTATGAGATGTCTTACACCCTTACTGCCGACGGCTTGAACGTGAAACAGGGCACCATTGCGCTTGGAACGGTTGCACCACGCACGCATAAGACGCTGCAGATTGAAGGCCTCAACACCAACCTTGACCCCAACAAAGAGTATCTTTTGCATGTAACCTATCGATTGAAACACGATAAACCCTGGGCAAAGGCTGGCTTCATACAGGCTGAAGAGCAACTGCCGGTGCAGCCAGCAGCAACACGTCCCGTGCTCACGGCAAGCGGAAAACTGCGCACATCCATAGCCAACAATCGACTCATCGTGTCGGGTGACCGCTTCATCTCTACGTTTGATTTAGCCAAAGGCACGCTTTACAACCTGCAATATGGTGGGAAAACCATCATCGCTGATGGCTGCGGACCAGAACTAAACGCTTTCCGCGCATGGGTAAACAATGATAATTGGGCTTATGATGCATGGTATGCAAATGGTCTAAACAATCTTCTGCACAAATGCAATGCCTATACTACGCACACCAATCCTAACGGATCAATCTCTATTGTCTTTAACATCACCTCGCAAGCTCCATGGAGTTATCGCCTTGAAGGCGGCAATGCCAACTGGAAAAAGCTGATAACCTTTTTCGATAAGCCTTTCGGCAAAGACGACTTCCACTTCAATAGTCAGGTGGTTTACACCATTTTCCCTGACGGAAGCATCGAAAGTGAGAGCTCGATAACCAGTAATAAGCCGACGCTGACACTTGCAAAACTCGGTTATACGCTGCGCATTCCGAAACAACTCCACGCACTCACCTACTACGGACGTGGCCCAATAGACAATTATCCCGACCGAAAGACTGGACAGATGATTGGTATCTATCAGCAAAATCAGGTTGAAAATGAATTTGTTCCGTTCCCAAAACCACAGGATACAGGCAATCATCAGGACACACGTTGGCTTTCATTGACCGATGACAGCGGTGCCGGTGCGTTGTTCATTGCCAAAGACCGAATGAGTTTTTCAGCCCTTCCATGGTCTGACAACGCCCTTGCTATGGCCAATCACCCCTACGAACTGCCCAAGAGTGAACACACTTATCTGCATCTTGACATGGCTATCACGGGATTGGGAGGTAACAGTTGCGGACAAGGTGGCCCGCTAATGCAAGACCGAGTAATGGCAACGCCTCACACGTTTGGCTATATCATCCGCCCCGTAAACACGAAAGCACCTCAGGAACTCACCCAACAGGCCAACGTAAGTGCCGCTGGAGTGACTCCACTTACCATTGTGCGGGATGCCGAGGGATATGTTACCATTGAGGCAAATGCACCAAATGCAGACATCTTCTATACCACAAATGCGGCGAAAAAGCCTGTAAAATATACCGGAAAGATTAAGTTCCGCAATGGAGGAACTATCACTGCATGGACCAAAAACAATAACTGGATGAAAGCTTCTCAAACATTCTCACGCATAGAGAGCATTCCTCTTTCGGTTGTTTTCGCTTCAAGTCAGGAGAATGGTGAGGGAGATGCCACCCATCTTACAGACGGAAATCCCGACACTTACTGGCATACGATGTACTCAGTCACGGTAGCTAACTATCCGCATTGGGTTGACTTTGACTGTGGAGAGACGAAAACCATCAAGGGTTTCACCTATCTGCCAAGACAAGATAGCGATAATGGCAACATCAAGGACTATCGAATCCTTGTGAGCAACGATGGAAAGACCTGGAGTAAGCCTGTTGCAGAGGGTACATTTGAGCACAACCGAAAGGAGAAATCCATTCTCCTTAGCAGGCCGGTCAAGGCTCGTTTCGTCAGATTTATGGCGCTTAGTGAACAAAACGACCAAGACTTTGCCACCGGAGCTGAGTTCAAAGTGCTTGAACAATAAGCCTTCTCACACGATAAAACCATAAAAAGAGAGCGGACTATTATTGCAAACCAACTGCAATAATAGTCCGCTTTTTGATGGAGTATGATTGAGGTGTTTTCGCATATTCATGGATATCCTTTTTCAAAGAAAGGCATTTCACACGGAGAAATCAGTCAAATCATCAAGCAATTCCATTCAAAAGACAGCGCCATTCGACCCAAATTATAACGCCGTGAACACCAATGAAATACGAGGTTTGCGCCATTTACGGATAAAATTAAAGCTTTGTGTAAACCTGTGTAACGTTTTATTTGATAATCAAAAAAGGTTTTTCTACTTTTGTATCGTCATGACAAACGTTTATATTACAAACCCTTTAATTTGAAACAAAAATGAAAACAAGAAAGAATGTGAGTTTGAAGGTGGCACTGATGATGCTTGTGCTGCTCTTCAGTTTTATGACTTCAACGGCCCAAACGAAAAAGAACAATATGGTGTATGACGTAGTTGAAGTGATGCCTCAATTTCCGGGAGGCCAAATAGCAATGATGAAATACATCATGGAAAACATTAAATATCCCAAACAAATAATGGAAGAAGGGATTCAAGGACGCGTAACGGTGAGCTTCATCGTTGAGAAAGATGGCAGGGTTTCCAATGTAAGACTACTTCGTTCCGTACAACCTTCATTAGATAAAGAGGCTATACGTGTGGTAAAAAGCATGCCTAAATGGACTCCCGGCAAGCATAATGGCAAGCCTGTACGCGTGCGATTCAACCTACCTGTAATGTTTAAGCTCAATTAAAAGGATGCTAAGGCACTGCCTTTTTGGTTTAATATTCATCTTCTTTGTTGCGGGATGCCAGGTAAAGCAGCCCCGCAACAATCGCCTTTTGCACATAGACAGTCTGCAAAGAATTGCTCCCGACTCAGCATTCAACCTGCTCAACGAAAGTAATTCTTTATGTTTGACCATGGAAGATAAGGCCTATTACAGCCTGCTCTATTGTGAAACATTCCTGAAAAAACCACTTTCCTTCGGAACAAACCAACGCATTGATACGCTGATTCAATACTTTCAACAACAAAACGAACCTGAGTTCTACGCGCGGGCCCTGCTTTGTAAAAGCATAAATCAATATAAACAAGGTGCATATAAAGAGGCATTGAGCAATGCCATTGCAGCCGAACAAGCTACTGAAAGCAATGACAACTATCAGCAATGTTTGGTCAACCAGAACTTGGGGCGCATCAATCTTGACAATGGTTGTTATGAGCGCGCCTTGCAACAATTCATGAAAGCCACTGCCAACGCGCAGCATGTAAAGGGAAACAAAGCCCTCGTTGCCGAATGTTATCTATTGGAAGGTAGAGCATATAAACGACTTCGAAACAATAAAAAGGCTATGCAGTGCCTGCAACAAGCCTTAAACGAGGTGGACAAACGAGAGCAACATCTCTATGCCGAGATACTAACGAACTTGGCAAAATGCTATCTTGACAACTACAACAGCAAGAAAGCACGCCAGCTTCTCATTGCAGCCTACGCCATTGATGACACGAATAACGCGGCAATGCTCATTGGAAATCTGTGGCAAGCCAAAGGAAAGGCCTCTATTGCAAAGGATTATTGGTATCAGGCGGCTAACAGTAATGACTATGAAACGCAACTTGCGGCACTCGATTCTCTATTGAAACTCGACCCAAAAAATGTCTTTCTGTTACAACTCTACCAACAAACAACGCGCAATTCACCACGATTGAATACGGACGAAATAGCCCAGTTGCAAACTGATTTCGAACAAGCCATCCTGCAAAAGAAAGCTTATGAGCGCATTAACTTCTTGTTAGTGGCCCTGATAGTGTTGATCATCTCCGCGTTTTTTGGCTACCATTATTATAAACGTAAACTCAAAAGACTCCGCCAACACCTAAGCAGTATCAACGCACGCTACTTGAATGACCTTGAGCAATATCAGCAAACGTGTGCAGAAATCAAGCACCTTGAACAACGCATTGCGGCTTATCAGGAAGACAAACAACAGCCTGAGCAATGGAATTTGAATCCCGCAATGGTCACAAGTGACTGCGTTTTCACCCTACATCGACAGGCAGCGCGAGGCGAAATGGCAACAGACAGCCTCTGGCAAGCCCTCAATCAGCTCATGGCAAGCCACGATCCACAGCTGTTTAACTTGCTTATTACACACAATCTCAACGACAAAGAACGCCACATTTGCATGCTCATTAGGCTGAGATTCATCCCAAGTGAACTTTCAACCTTATTGGGAATAAGTCCACAAAACGCTACAAACTTGCGCCAACGCCTATTGGTTAAACTCTTCAATGCAAAGGGGGGAGCCCGTGATTTCGATGAAAAAATAAGAGCGATTGAATAAAAGAAACACGCAAATAGAATGAAGTTCAAACACATTTCATAAGTGTTTCGATAACCACTCACAGGTGATTCCACAACCTTCTGTAAGGCTTCGTGACTAAAAACGTTTCTTTTTCAATCATCCACTCACGCACCCCACCTTCCTCTTTCAGCTTTTATTCGTGATTTTCTCCTTTTATTCTTAAAAGTTTTCCATTCGTTTTTACTCTTAAAACTTTTTGTGTATTTTTGCAATCAGAAACAAATGAGCGTCGGATTACAATTCCGATGCAGAAATAAAAGATTAAAACATGGCTTTGAAATGTGGAATTGTAGGTCTTCCAAACGTAGGAAAGTCTACACTATTCAATTGTTTGTCGAGTGCAAAGGCGCAGTCGGCGAACTTCCCTTTTTGTACAATTGAACCGAATTTAGGGGTGATTACCGTTCCCGATGAACGGCTAAATAAGCTTGCAGAGATAGTACATCCGGGACGAATTGTACCAGCTACCTGTGAGATTGTAGACATAGCAGGACTTGTTAAGGGTGCTTCGAAGGGCGAAGGACTTGGGAATAAGTTCCTCGGAAACATCAGAGAGTGTGATGCTATCATTCATGTCATCCGCTGTTTTGACGATGATAACATCGTGCGTGAAGGCGGAATGGCCGTTGATCCATTGGAAGATAAGAGCATCATTGATACCGAATTGCAACTCAAAGACCTTGAAACCATCGACGCACAACTTAGTAAACAGCAGAAGGCGGCAGCCGCAGGAAACAAAGATGCGAAGCTAATGTGCACGGTGTTAGAGGCATATAAGGCTATGCTTGAACAGGGAAAGAATGCTCGTGAGGTGACTTTTGAGAGCAAAGATGAGCTACAAGCTGCCCACGATTTATTCTTGTTGACCACCAAACCAGTGCTCTATGTCTGCAATGTAGACGAAGCCAGTGCTAAAACGGGCAACGAATATTCGCGCCGAGTAGAGGAAATGGCAGCGCAAGAAGGTGCAGAAGCCATGATAATTGCAGCCAAGACAGAAGAAGATATAGCCTCTTTGGAGACCTATGAAGATAAGAAAATGTTCCTCGAAGAACTTGGTTTGGAGCAAAGTGGAGTCAATCGACTGATTAAAAAGGCTTATGCGCTGCTGAATCTTGAAACATTTATCACCGCAGGTGAAATGGAAGTGAAGGCTTGGACCTATCATAAAGGTTGGAAAGCACCCCAATGTGCGGGCGTCATTCATACCGATTTTGAGAAAGGTTTCATTCGTGCTGAGGTCATAAAATACGAAGATTACATCAAGTATGGCTCTGAATCAGCCGTTAGAGAGGCTGGAAAGCTCGGCATAGAAGGTAAAGACTATATTGTGCAGGATGGCGATATTATGCATTTTAGGTTTAATGTGTGATCGCGATTCAATAGCATCTTGAAGCTGACAGAATACAAATCGTTAAATAAAATACCGCAAATACTCTCGCCCTTCCTATGTGGAGAGCCTGAGAAATAGGTGACATCTTATGCTAAACTACATCATTTGGAATCCCGATGTCTATCTTTTTCAGATAGGAAACTGGGGCATACGCTGGTATTCAATGTGCTGGCTGATTGGACTTGTTGGTGCTTATTTCATGGTACGTTGGTTGTTTTTCCATCAAAACATCGCTGTAAAGACAGTCGTTATTGACGGAAAGAAACAGGAGGTTAACGTCTTCGATCCCCTCTTTCTCTATTGCTTTCTGGGCATATTGATAGGTGCTCGCTTAGGACATTGCCTCTTTTATCAACCCGATTACTTTCTTTCTTCAGGCACACACTTTATAGAAATGATTGTGCCTTTTAAGAATTTGCCCGATGGTTCGTGGCATTTCGTGGGTTATGAAGGCTTGGCAAGTCACGGCGGTACACTCGGATTGATGTTTAGTTTGTGGCTCTATTGTCGCAAATATCAAGTCAAAATGTGGCAGGTTTTGGATGATATTGCCATCGCAACTCCTATTACTGCCTGCTTCATTCGATTGGGAAACCTAATGAATAGTGAGATTATTGGCAAGGTGACTGATGTGCCTTGGGCTTTCATTTTCGAGAAAGTTGATAAGTATCCACGCCATCCTGGCCAGCTCTATGAAGCCATTGCATACGCCGTTATCTTCTTTGTGGGCTGGTATTTCTATAAGAAAGGCAAGCAACCCGTAGGCAAAGGATTTTATTTTGGCCTGTGCATCACGCTGATATTCGCCTTCCGTTTCTTCATCGAATACACCAAAGACATTCAAGTTAACTTTGAGTCGGGCATGCTCTTCAACATGGGGCAGCTGCTCAGTATTCCCTTTGTACTTCTCGGAACCTACTGCATGATTAGAGCAAACAAGTCAAATTAGAATGATGAATCAGTCTACGCTCTACGTGTTTTTGGGCATCTCTGGATTTGTTCTGATGTTCGTTGCTCTGTTTTATCCACATAAGAAAGAGAAAGAAGAGCAGGCCAAAAGCGACTTAGCAACGCTCCTTGAGCAATTAGACTGGCCTGGTGTGCGCCGTTTTATATTCAAAGAGCTGCGGGGTTGGATTGCCCTTACTGTATTAGCAACGGCCTTTCTTATCGTGTGTATCGTCAAAAACTACAGAGTTATCTTTGCAGTGAGCATCGTAGCAGTTTTCTATTACCGCCTGTATAAGTATATACGACTTCTTATGCTCGTTAAACTTAATATGCAAGAAACGGCAGACTATAGAGACGTTACTGCCCATAGTGAGACCATGCTCAATGACTTTACGACATTCATAGACTGCCCTTATACCATACTCTCAGCCAAAACAGCCGGTGAAGAGATAATGAAAACCTATGTGCAATGCCTTGAACGAGGACGCAAAGAGGGCTTCTGGCCACTGCTCATCTATGTGAGACAAGAGAATCTTGAGGCTATGCTGACACAGATGAAGGCTGCAAACGGCGACATCGAACGCGTCAGAACATATCGCAATGAGATGATGAACTATCCCCTACCCGATGCCAAAGTGCTCTTCGATCAGTGGCTAAACGAGTGCATAAATGTAAATAAAGACCTGGGTAAAGACTGGCTAAAGGAATTGATGGGAGAGCCAACTGAGGTCGAACTTTCCACCACTTTCCTCATTGATGACACGTTTGAAGGCCGGCTGCTTCTTTGCGAAGTACCCGTTAAAGAGCCTTGGCAGTTGCTGGCATGGTGCCCAATAAACATCGTGAGTCCCGCCATTTCAGCCACACAAAACATGGCTGTTGCGAAATATCTCTATGAACATCATAAGGTGATTCCTGCCTTCATAGACCACCAGTTGATAGACTTCCTTCCACAAGAGCCGATTCCCGACGACGAGATTGAGCCGCTCGCACTCAATCTTTTCAGCTATTGTCCCGACTGGATTTACCAGGATTTCTTCAATTTGGCTAACGGAAAGCAGATGATTAAAGATGCAAAGGTGTGGACAATGCTATGGAGTGTTGAACCCATCGAACCCTATGAATAACATCAGGTGAAAGACCTTAGTAAGAGACGAAACAGGGAGGAAGTTATCACGGCTTTCCTCCTTTTTTATTATTCCCATAAAGTGAGGAAACAAAATGCGTCAGATGGTCGTATGAAATGAATGGAAAGAGGGCATCATCTGACGCAAAACATACGATGAAATCACACAAATTGGAAACCTATTAAAAACCTACGGCCTTTCAATAGCAGTTGCATTGAAAGGCCGTAGAAATGGATAGCGTTTGTGCTATCCCTTATTTATGCTTTTGAAATGTTCAGAAACATCGCTTAAAGCAAGCTCTTTATGGCTGCATCGATATCCTTAACCTGCACATCTCTCATTCTAACGCTGTTGTCTTTTCCAATAAGGAAGTAGGTGGGGATTTGCTGAACATTATACTGAGAGAGTGTAGGCGAGTTGACACCTGCGTCATCATGCACGCTAATCCAAGGCAAAGCAGCCGTTTGAGTCTTCCAGAAGTGCTCATCGGGATCTATAGAAACCTGGTAGATTTCAAAGCCCTGGGCATGATATTTGTTATAAAGTTCGCGCAACATCATAATGCGTTTCAAACTGTTTTCATTGGCAAAGACATGGAAATCGAGCATCACCACCTTACCGGCAAGGTCAGACAATCGGCGCACATGACCTTTATTGTCAGGCAACGCAATGTCGATGATGCCGCTTTCTTTAACTTTGCTGGCATCAATTTGAGCCTTTTGTTGCTCTGCTTGGATAATGCGCACATCCTTCATTCCCTGAATTGCGATGTTATGTAGATTCAATCCACGTTCAGCTTTGGGGTAATACGTGTCCCAACTTGTCGCCACAGCAGCATACACTTTGTTATCTTCCTTATTGTTACGAGGGTTGAAAATCAAGGTCTCTTGATTACCAATTACGACGGTTTGGAATAGTGCAAAGTAGGCAAAAGCCTTCATTGGAGCCTTATAAATGAAGTCATATTTCACCCTGTTTTTATAGCTTTCGAGCAATAGATTGATGTTACTTTCCACTGAATCTACACCGAGAGTAGGACTTGAAATGATGTCATTGATCTGGTGTTGCAAGCCTTGTTGCATGAGCGCGAGCGTCTTAATCTGACTACAATTCTCACTACCTGTGACCTCATATCTTGAAGACATGCGTGGATAAGCAGCCTTAATAGTGACTGTTTCCGTAGAGTCGATGCTCACATTGATGATTTGTCCGGCGATGCGCAGACGATAAAAGTCGGGTGCTTCGGGTGCTTTCTCGCTGAAAGAAAAGGCTCCATCCTCTCCAAGCTTTACCGAATCTACGACCACAGGGCCATTAAGACTCATGTTTTCAAAGTAAAGTGTGGAGTCTTTAGCGTTCGAAATCTCACCATTTACATGGAATTTCTTGTTGTTGCAAGATGCAAAACTCAATGCCACAAGTGTCAATACTGCAACAGAGAAAAGGCTTTTTATCTTCATGATTGTTGTTTTTTCAAGTTCTATATGCAAAAGTACACAAAATTTAGAAAAGTAAAACAGTAAATAGATAAAAAGGTAATAAATCGTGAAGTTTTTTATATCACGCGGGCAAGTGACATCCCTATATAAACGGCTACAATGCCAAGGACAACACTTCCGCCAGAATATGCGGCGGCTTGCCAAAGCTGTTGGGTGCGAAGAAGGGTCAATGTTTCGTTGCAAAACGTAGAAAAGGTGGTGAAACCGCCACAGAATCCCACCGTAAGAAAGAGTTTCCAACTCTCTGACATGCCTGTACCTCGGTCGGCAATGCCATAGAAAAATCCGATAAGCAAACAGCCCAAGAGGTTTACAGTCATTGTACCCATCGGGAAAACGGCAAGGAAAGTGCCCTGCAAAAACTTTGGAAGAAGCCATCGAGAGACTGATCCCAAGGCACCTCCAATGGCAATATAGAAAATCGATTGCAACATATCTTCGGCAAAGATACACATTTTCATGCTTTTATTGCATAAAAAACGCGAAGAAATATCATTCTATTCAGGAAATTTCTCCCTGCAAACAACACAACAAGAGAATAATATATATCTTTGATTTTCAACGATATAAGCCTACAATAAACCTCACATACCAATTAAATTTCATGCTATGAATAGGGAAATCCCCCTTTAGAAATAGGAAAATTCCTCTTGAACGATATATTAAAAAGCTATACCTTTGCAAACAGAAAAAAGGAGAGAGTTATTCGATTTCTCAATAGGTAGAGCTTTTAAATAGGTAAATTGATTTCAGGCTAATATGAGTAAGACTCATTCTTTGCATGACTTTCTGCAATGATGGATTGCTGCAAACATGATAAACGAAATGAGTTTTCACAAACATTTCTTTCAAATTAGCTTGATGAAAGACGGCAGTCGCCCCTCAAAGAGAGGGCTGCTGTCTTCTTTTATATTTAAAAATGCTGAAAACTTACATTCGTTTTCTTTTGTTTAATATATAATAGGTAACTTTGCAAAGAATATAGATGTTTGACAAAACAATAAGTTATTAAATTTTAGATGAACGTTATTACAAAATCAGTTCAATTGCCTGATGGAAGAACCATCACAATTGAGACCGGAAAAGTTGCAAAACAAGCTGATGGAGCTGCGGTACTTCGCATGGGCAACACAGTGCTATTGGCAACTGTTTGTGCAGCAAAGGATGCAGTTCCGGGTACAGATTTCATGCCTTTGCAGGTTGATTATCGCGAACAGTACAGTGCTGCTGGTCGATTCCCTGGTGGTTTTACCAAGCGCGAAGGCAAGGCGAGTGACAATGAAATCCTAACATCTCGCCTCGTGGACCGTGCACTTCGTCCACTCTTCCCTTCCAATTATCACGCTGAAGTGTATGTACAAGTGATGCTTTTATCAGCCGATGGTGTTGACCAGCCTGATGCTTTGGCCGGTTTTGCAGCCTCTGCAGCCATGGCTTGTTCAGATATTCCATTCGAATATGCTATTTCTGAGGTCCGCGTTGCACGCATTAATGGCGAATTTGTCATTGACCCAACGTTCCAACAGATGGCAGATGCAGACATGGATTTAATGGTTGCTGCAACCAAAGACAATATTATGATGGTCGAAGGTGAGATGAAAGAAGTCTCAGAACAAGACCTTATTGATGCTCTCAAGGCTGCTTCCGAGGCAATAAAACCTATGTGTGAGCTTCAGGAAGAACTCTCTAAAGAGCTCGGAACGAATGTAAAACGTGAATATGATCACGAGATTAACGACGAGGAACTACGCGAACAAATTAAGAATGAACTTTATCAGCCTGTCTATGATGTAAATAAGCAGGCGCTTGAAAAGCACGCTCGTCACGATGCTTTCGATAAAATCTTGGCCGATTTCCTTGAGAAATACGATGCCGCTCATAGCGATTTGTCTGAAGAAGACCTTGAAGAGAAGCACGCAGAGGCTACCCGTTACTACGAAGATGTTATGCGTGACGCCATGCGTCGTTGCATCTTAGACGAAGGACAGCGTCTTGATGGCCGCAAAACTACCGATATCCGTCCTATCTGGTGTGAGGTTTCACCTCTCCCAATGCCTCATGGTAGCGCCATATTCCAGCGTGGTGAGACGATGTCTTTGTCCACATGTACACTGGGAACAAAGCTTGATGAGAAGATGGTTGATGACGTAATGGAAAAGAGTTACCAACGTTTCTTGTTGCATTATAACTTCCCTCCATTCTCTACTGGCGAAGCAAAAGCACAGCGTGGTGTAGGACGTCGCGAGATAGGTCATGGTCATTTGGCATGGCGAGGCCTTAAAGGTCAGATCCCAGAAGACTATCCTTACACTGTACGTTTAGTCAGTCAGATTCTCGAATCGAATGGTTCTTCGTCAATGGCAACCGTTTGTGCCGGCACATTAGCACTCATGGATGCCGGTGTTCCCATGAAGAAGCCAGTCAGTGGTATAGCAATGGGCCTCATCAAGAACCCCGGAGAAGACAAGTATGCCATACTAAGTGACATCCTTGGTGACGAAGATCACTTAGGTGATATGGACTTCAAGACGACCGGAACACGTGATGGTTTGACCGCAACTCAAATGGATATCAAGTGTGACGGACTATCTTTCGAAATCCTTGAACAGGCATTAATGCAGGCAAAAGCAGGCCGTGAGCACATCCTCAACTGCATGCTTGAGACGATATCTGAGCCTCGTGCAGAGCTCAAACCACAGGTTCCACGCATCGAAGCCTTTGACATTCCTAAGGAATTCATTGGTGCAATCATTGGCCCTGGTGGCAAAATCATCCAGCAAATGCAGGAAGAGACTGGCGCAACCATTACTATCGACGAAGCTGATGGTAAGGGACATGTCACTGTTTCAGCCCCCAACAAGGAGAGCATTGACGCTGCGATGGGCAAGATTAAAGCCATTGTGGCTGTTCCTGAGGTAGGCGAAGTCTACGAAGGTGTTGTCCGTAGCATCATGCCTTATGGCTGTTTCGTAGAGATTCTGCCTGGAAAGGATGGCTTACTCCATATCTCTGAGATTGACTGGAAGCGTCTTGAAACCGTTGAAGAGGCTGGAATCAAAGAGGGAGACAAGGTGAAAGTGAAACTCATGGAGATTGATCCAAAGACCGGTAAGTATAAACTCTCTCGCCGAGTACTGCTTGAAAAGCCCGAAGGCTACGTTGAACGCGAACGTCGTCCACGTCCAGATCGTGGCGAACGCCGCCCTCGTCGCGACGGAGATAACCGCGAAAACCATCGTGGTCGCCGTTTCGAGCATCATGAAAATGAGGAGAACAACAATACCGCTGAATAGTTTCTAACGAATTATTACATAAGTATTATTTAAAGTAGTGCCCTTGCAAATGGTGAAAACCAAATGCGAGGGCATTTTTGTTATATACCCATTAAGAGCAAATCAACCTCTAAAAAGAATGAACAACACAACAAAACTTTCCGCAAAACAACAGACCTCTTCCCAACAATAGCAACCAAATACAACCCAACCTCATACAACCCATTTCCTTGCGCCAGACAGACTGCAAACCCATTCACCCTTATCCCTATTGCAAACACACGCATTTCGCGCCACAAAACGCCCCATTTCATCGCGTGAAATGAGCCAAATCATTCCATAAAATCACTGAGATTACAACCACTTGTGAATCAAACCCTTAGACAACAAGTTTATAAACGCGAGAAGCAGGGATTCAGATGACACACCTGATCCCCGCTTCTTCATGATTCACTCAAATTTACAAAAGTCTTATTTATCTGCTATCAAACTAACAGCAAAGCCTCCACCGCGAGCCATTGTGAGTTTCAGCGTGTCGCCACGCTTCACAATTTTCTTTGTGATACGATAGGCTGCAGGGTTCTTTTCATAGTCGGCATTGGGCGCATCTGCATAGATTGTACATGCATACTTACGGCCTTTATCCAAGAAGTCGAGCTTAATCGTACTCTGATGTCCGTTCTGATCGCACTTGCCTCCAATGAACCAGTTGTTCGTTCCCTTTGCTTTTCGGGCCACAGTAATATATTGTGCCGGCTCAGCTTCAAGGTATTTAGAGTCATCCCAGTCACAAGCTACGTCGCGAATAAACTGGAACGCATCGTCATACTTCTCGTAATTCTCAGGCAAGTCGGCTGCCATCTGGAGTGGACTATACATCGTTAGGTAGAGCGCGAGTTGCCCAACAAGCGTTGTATGTACGTAACTTTGGTTGTTACACCACTTATTTAACTTCGTCTCTAATATGCCGGGAGTGTAATCCATGGGGCCCCCTTGCAAACGAGTAAAGGGTAATATCACCGTGTGATAAGGCTCACTGCCGCCAAACGCCTCATATTCCGTACCACGAGCACTTTCATTTCCAACAAGGTTTGGATAGGTACGGCAAAGTCCTGTGGGTCGAACCGCCTCATGAGCATTGACCATGATGTGATGTTTTGCAGCCTCTTTAACGCAATGAAGATAGTGGTTAATCATGCTTTGGCTGTAATGATATTCGCCACGTGGAATGATATCGCCTACATATCCGCTTTTAACGGCGTCATAACCATACTTGTTCATGAGCTCATAGGCTTTCTCCATGCGACGTTCATAGTTTGCAGTGCTGGCTGAGGTCTCATGATGCATCATGAGTTTTACACCTTTTTTATGTGCATATTCATTAAGATATTTGATATCAAAGTCAGGATATGGCGTCACAAAATCAAACACATCTTCCTTCCAATGGCCAAACCAGTCTTCCCAACCGATGTTCCATCCTTCGACAAGTACTTGCTGAAGTCCGTTCTTTGCGGCAAAATCGATGTAACGTTTCACGTTGGCTGTGTTCGCCGGATGAAGTCCATTAGGCTTCACTTTCGTGTAATCTGTCTCACCAATATGCACCGAAGGGAGGTCAAAAGTGTAACTCCATGGCTTGCCACCTGCTATCATTTCCCACCAAACTCCACAATATTTTGTTGGGTGAATCCAGCTGGTATCGGTCAACTTACAAGGCTCGTTAAGATTCAAAATGAGGTTACTTGCCAACATTTGACGGGCATCATCGCTGACAATCACCGTGCGCCAAGGCGTATTAAAGGGTGTTTGCACATAGGCTTTATTGCCTACTGCGTCGGGCGTTAGCCAGCTTTCAAACACCATATTCTTATCATCGAGGTCAAGATGCATGGCAGGATAGTTCACCAAAGCAGCCTCATGAAGATTGATATAGAGTCCATCGGCCGTCTTCATCTGTAGAGATGTCTGCACGCCTGTAGGCGAAAATTGAGTTTGAGAGGAGTTATCGGTGATGGCAGCCTTCATCCTTTGGCGAATCTCCGATAGCTTACTGATTTGTGTTTCGTATTCCTGTGTGTCATAATCTCCAGGAATCCAGTAGGCAGTATGGTCTCCTGCCATGGCAAACTGCGTGTGTTCACGCTTCACAATGAAATAGTTGAGCTCGTTTTGCTGTGGAAATTCATAGCGCAATCCCATGCCATCATTGTATACACGGAATCGAATCACGATGTTTCTCTTACTACTTGGCTGGTTAAGATCTATTTCTAATTCGTTATAATGATTGCGAATCGTGGCTGTTTCGCCCCAAACGGGCTTCCAAGTTTCGTCAAATGTAGACACCTTATGACAGGTTTCGTTGAATCCTGCCAATAGATCGGTTTCGTTCATCCCCTTACTTGCGTGCTTATCGCGCTTGAGTTCGAGTCCTAATTCCGATTGCTTTATAACGGGTTTATGCTTATAATCTAACGTATACGTAGGCACACCACCCTCTTTTAAGGCAAAAGTGAGGACGACATTCCCATCGGGTGACTTCACTGTTTGTGCCTTAACGTTCGGTGAAAGCATGAGGAGGATTGCTCCAAGAGCAATGCTGTTCTTGATTCGTTTCATATCTTTTGATTATTGTTTCCTAATTACATTTCAGTAAGTTCAACTCTCTTTTGTAAAGCACAACACTGGCTTTACATTGAAAATGAACAATCATTTATCCTTTATCGTAGGCAGAAGATACCATAACAAGCCTATGGCTATCTCTGCTATTGAGTGATAACTATATTATTTTCTATTGAGATGTCAACGACTTTTCATTGCTTTCGTCAGATGAATCACCTTGCATGCATGTGGCGCAAGCATCACTTGATAGGCCTCATCGGGTCGTTCGTCAGTGTGTTTCCACATGTCTCTGATGTGCCATTTGCCTTTTAAGCCGAGCTGATGAAAGTCTATTTGTCTTACTTGGGGCATGTCTTCGCGATTGAAAAAGCCTATAATCCAACTGCCATCTGTAAGCTTTCCAGCCCAAATCTGACTGCGAACATCGTGGTGATCAACGGATAAAGGCTTGCCGACAAAACGCTCTTTGTTGAGTCGAAGCAGTTCTTTATTCTGATAAAACGACACGCGATTGCCTATCGACGAAGGGCGATCAGCCACTGCAATGGGGCCACCGGCGAGCAATTGTAACGAGATTACGCTCTCCATTTCATTGGCATTGGCAAACGTATTGAGTCGAGTGAAATCACCATCTAAGATGATTTTGTCCCTGCCTGATAGCGAAGACCAATAGATAAAGCCATCAAACATGTTGTCATAATTGGGCCATGTGGGAAAGAACTGACCGCGATGAGCCGCTGAAAAGTGCTTCCAGCCACCATCACCTGTGTCGGCTACAACCCTAATCATATTGCCATAACGCGCTTCAAGCATAGCTTTCTCATAGAGATGTGGCATCACCAACGACGTGAAAACACCGTATTTACGGGCTGCTTCACAGATATATTGCAATGCCAACGCATAGGAATCACGACCATATCCACGGCCAACGCGACCCATATTTCGGTCAAAACCATCTTCATACCAACTCAGAAAATCCATCCGAATGAAGTCAACACCAAGGTCATGATAGTGTTTGAAGAAGCCATCTATATAGGCTTTGGCTCCCGGACGCGTAGCAACGACCCACGAAAACCAGCGATCTGTTGTGTCCTTATGAAGCACCTTGTCGCTCGAACGATAACGAAGATCGCCAATAGTAACATCTTTTGTGCCCCTGACATGAACCGAATCGTCGCCATGAATCCATAGAGGATTGTCATAAACACCCACTTTCAACCCCTTAGCCTTACACTTCTTGATGAGCTCTTTGAGTGTAATGCTGCCGTAACGCGTCATATATGGCGCGCCGTTTTCAGCCAACATAGGGATAAAACCATCGGTACATATCATCTCATAACCATAGGGTTTGAGGTTCGTTGCGACCCAGTTTATAATGGAATCCCATTGAGCTTGCGTGATGTCTATATGCTGTTCACCTGTCTTTTCCTTTAACCAGCAGTGCTCATATACGCTCCAATAGAGGGGCGCTCGAAGCGAATGGTTGGCCGATAGCCTTTGATTTGTTGACGAGGAAGGCGCTCCTTCCCCGTCAATCACGTGGCCTTTAGCAGGCAAGACCACGAGAATCAAAGCAATCAATAATAACAGGTTGTATTTCATTACTATGCACCCAAGTCGTAATCTCTAAGCCTTATCAGTTTGCTTTCGTTAACTTCACAATCTTACAACCATGAGAAGGCACTGAAGCTTCTATCTTTTCACTGACCTTTCCCTCGTCTGCATGCTTCCAAAGATCACGCACTTTCCAAGTTCCTGTGAGTCCAATCTTTGAGAGTTCTAAGCTGCGTAAGGCTGTATCTGCACTGCGGTTGAAGAGTCCTATGACCCAACTTCCGTCCTTCATCTGCCCATACCACATCTCACCATCAGTGTTCCAAAGGTCTCGAGCGACTGGTTGTCCAACGAAACCATCCTTTTGTAACGCCAAGAGTTCAGCGTTTTGGAAGAATGAAAGGTCATGACCTGTCGGCATATCTGTAGCTGCAACTGGGCCACCGGCCATCAAAGGAAGTGATACAACGCTCATCTTCTCATCGTCGTTTGCATAAGAACCTATGCGAATGAAGTCGCCATCAAGACGTATTTTCTTGCGACCTGAGATCTTAGACCAGTTGACAAAGCCGTCGAAAGCAGTCTCTGAGTTTGGCCAACCGCCACGAATATTACCGCGATTGTTTTCAGAGAAGCGGAACCATCCACCCTTTAAAGCGTCTGCATCAATACGAACCATGTTGCCGGCATACTTTTCTATGATGGCATTATCTTTCAAATGAGGCATTACAAGCGATACATATACATCATATTTCTGGGCATATTTGCAAATCCATTGCATGCCACGAACATAGTTTTCGCGTCCATATCCCTTATCAATCACGTCAGTATAGTTCATGCCATCCTCGTACCAAGAGAGGAAGTCCATACGAACGAAGTGCACACCTAAGTCTGCATAGTGCTTAAAGAAGCCCTCAAAGAACTGTTCTGCGCCTGGATGTGAGGTGTTAACCCACCAGAAGTAGTCTTCTTTTTCAGGGTGAAGAACCTTATCTGTCTTAGGATTGAAGCGCAAACTACTAACCTTTATCCCGTCTGTTCCAGGGATAACAGCGTCTCCATTGTCGTAATGCAGCCAGAAAGGACTATCATAAACGCCGAGCTTTAAGCCTTTTGCGCTCAACTTTGCAACGATATCTGAGAGACGAACTTCAGGAGAGCTGTTGTCTTTCTGGGTGTGACTATAACGTGTCATATAGCCATTCTCACCACTCATCGATGCAAAACCATCGGTCACAAGCATGTCATAACCATAAGGTTTGAGGTTAGTGGCTACATAATCAATGGCTGTATCCCAATCGTTGGGAGTGAAAATGTTAGGGAAAGACCTTGCTTGTTCCTGGTCATACAGGTTGCCATAGAGACTCCAATAAAGCGGAGCATAGTCCATTCCGGGTTTTTCGGCAACAGGAGTAAGCCCAATTGTCGGATCAGTTTTATCCACTGAAAGGTCACTTGTGACGTCCCATTCGTTGCTGTTACAGCCAGAAAGCAATGTTGCGAAAGCCAAACTGGCAAGAATATACTTTTTCATTTCTTTTCGTTTTGTTTGAATTGTAAGGGAGAAAGGCTGTGCAGTGTCTCATGAAAAGGGGCAAAACCTCTCTCTACTAAATACGTTCTGTATATCAAGCACCAAGATATTCAACCTTAATCTTATGTATTGTCATGTCTACAGTGACCTTATACTTACCGGCTTTCTCTACCTTCCACTTGTTATCGGGTGTGCCTTTGTCATCACTTCCATAAACAATGTCGGCAACAGAAGCACCATGTTCGTTGATGACAGCACCGCTTTCCTTAGCCAAGAACCAAGGCTTTGAACCACTGAAGCCGTCTTTGTTGGGGGTGAACTTCAGCTCACCAACCTTCAATTCGCCTTCAAACGTAAACAGATGGTCACCAGACTTTGTCATGGTTACAGGGTTTTCAGCCGACCATCCGGCACTCGTTGCATCACCAATCATATAGAGAACTTTCGTATCCCATTCAGTAACAACAGGAATATTTGGGTCAAAGTGGGCCACGGTTATCTTCTTATTAGTCAGGTCGAAGACAAGTTTATAGACACCAGCTTCGGTTACTTTCCACTTATTATCCTCGCCGCCTTTCACCATTCCGTCTTTAGAAACGCCCTCATGGTTAAGGGTTACGCCTGCTTCGGGAGCCTGAAGATAGTTAGACCAGGCTGGAATGTCGGTCTGATCAAAGGCAACTTTGAACTCGCCTTCTTTCAAAACACCTTCATAAGTGAATTGAAGTGGGTTGTCAGATGTCTTTTGGAACTTCTCCATCACCGCTGGGTCATTGTTCCATCCCCATGGCGTTGCATCACCAATAAACGTGAGCCATGCTGAAGTGAGAGGCTTTTCAGGTTCTGCACCCTCATATTTTACCTCAATCTTTCGTGTCTTTAAGTCGAGTGAAAGCTGATAGATTCCAGCCTTAGTCACCTTCCATTTCAAATCGTCTCCACCCTTACGGATGTCTATTCCGTCTTTAGCTACACCATTAGCACTAATCTCTGTGTTGGCAGCCGGAGCGTAAATGAACAGTCCTCCCCAATCACCTTTAGACAAAGGGAACTTCATTTCGCCCGCCTTCAACACGCCATGATAAGTGAAAACATATTTATTTGAAGCGTCACGGGTTAGTTCAAACGGGTCGCTTATATTCCAACCTACGGGTGAAGCATCGCCAACCATGTAGACATGGTCTACCTTTAACGGCAACTCTTCATCGATAATGACGATATCTTTGTCGTCTTTGCATGACTGAAACAGCATTGGCATGAAGACCGCTGCAAACAGAATCAATCCATATTTGAATAGTTTTTTCATATCACAAAAGTTTAGTTGTTTTTATTTCTTAGTGAAGTAGTGAAGTGATTTAGGTCATTTTATCGTGTGATTTGTACCATTTCATCGCGCAATTTGCGCCATTTTATCGTACAATTTGCATGAAATCATAGCCTCGTTGACGAGGGATTGGCTCACACAGAGCCTACCTCTCTCTGTCTCAGAAACTTACTTCAAAACATCATGTGTGTGTGTTTATTATCTCGCGGATTCGTAACCAGGATTCTGAACGAGGTGTTTGTTGGCACCAAGGATATCAGGATGCAATGGGAAAATCAGCGTGTGATTGTCTGCATCGGCATCTTTGTCCCACCAAGAGTCAAGGAATTTGCCGAAGCGGATAAGGTCAACACGGCGCCGTCCCTCTGCAAAGAACTCACGACCCCATTCATTCAACATCTCTTTCATATCGAGATGAGCACTTCCTTCGGGTACATAGAGCGCCGTAGCCCAGTCGGTTGACGGATAGTTGCGCTTGCGAACACTGTTCAAAAGCTTAGCAGCAGTGACCGCATCTCCCTTGCGAAGTTTGCACTCTGCAAGGCTATAGATAATCTCTGGCAGGCGAATCTCGGCATAATCTGACTGCGTCTGGCCTGCATCTCCATCGGGATAGAGAGGATATTTCACGAACATCCACCCAGAGTTATCATCCCCGTTTTCGAGTTTACTGTCGCCCGATGCGAGCCATCTATCACCATCCATGCCACCAAAACGACCCACAGCATCGCGCAAGTCGAGTACAAACTTGCTGTTATGGTCCATTAAATACTGAGTATGTCCCTCATCATCGGTGTACTGAATCTTGCCATATACGAACATACCTTCACGCTGACTGTTGCCTAAGTTGCGGTATTTCTTCAGACGAACATCTGATGGATAGTCCTTGAAACGGGCGATAGGCATACCCAATTCGAAATGATATGGAGTGCCATCTGAATTGAAACTGGGTGAACAAGAGTATTTAATGTTGTGGCCACCAGCCTTGTTTTTCTTGTCATGTAGCCACTCGTTAGACTTTGCAGGGACTGTCCACATGTACATATCTGCCGAATAATGCCAGTGAGAATAACCCGGAGCACCAGGGAAAGCGAAGATAACTTCATCGCAAGTTTCGTTGTTCCAGTCGAAAGCGGCATCCCAACGGTCGGCCACTTTGTAAACACCATATTTGCCATCAAGGATATCTTGTGCCACCTTTTCACAGTCGTTGAAACGCTCTCTGCCTATATAGGGCTTTGAATTGAGGTAAAGGCGCACGAGCAATGAAGCCGCACCAGCTTGTGTCCACTCGCCTTCGAGATTCTGATTACCGCCGAGTGAGGTCTTCTTTGATAGCTCAGGAATAGCTTCTTTAAGTTCTGTTTCGATGAAATCGTAAACTTTTTGAGGTTCAACCTGACCCTCAGAATTCTTTGAAGTGTCATAATAGCTAACCGCAAGTGGCACATTTCTGAACGCATCGAGCAATCGAAGATAGAACCAAGCACGCAGAACGCGGTTCTGAGCCTTTAGGTTATTGAACTCAGCTTCACTGAAACCAAACTGCCGGGCAGAGCGTTTCTCCAAGTCTTCTATCACGAGATTAGCTTGCATTATGCCTTGAAAGCAGCCGTTATATTCGCTTTGTGCCTCTCCGTTTGTAGTCAACCACTGGTGTCGATGCAGTCGAGCCCAGCGACCACCATCATCCCACCAGTCCTCACGTGTAGGCGTTATGAGCTGATCGGCAGTCTCTTCATTGAGTACTTGACGGCTTTGTATGCTCCAATATCCATGCTCAAAAGGACGTAAGACAGCACGAATAACATCTTCCTTTGTATTATAATAGTTGCCAGAGGCTACCTGGTCGTAAAGTGTTTCGTCCAGATTGGTGCAACTGGATAGGCCAGAAGCCGCCAGTAAAGCACTTGCCACATAAATAAAAGTCTTTCTCATATTGAAATGAAAATAATAGGTTCGTAGTTTATTAGAAATCAATTTGCATACCAATCATAAACTGACGGGTAGATGGGAAGTAAGTACGTGAACCCGTAGCACCAGGATTTAACCCATTCAACTGATAGTTAGAAGGGTCTATTCCCGAGAACTTTGTGATGGTGAATAGGTTGCTTGCCGTTGCATAAAGACGTATAGCATCAACGTATTTCTTATTCAAATTCAACGTATATCCAAGGTTTATAGACGATAATTTGAGGTAATCGCCCGGCTCAAGGAAGTAATCACAGACGATAGGATTCTGCGAAATGATCTTGTTTTTGCTATAAGCCTTGTCCATAACATTGCCTTGGAAGTTCTTCGTTCCATAGTAGAAATCGTGAATATTGAAGATATCAAAGCCCAAAGCTGTTTGGAAGAACAACGAGAGGTCAATGTTTTTGTAACGGAAAGTGTGGGTCATTGAACCTGTAAACTTAGGAAGTCCGTTGCCAAGGAACTGGCGATCATCGTCTGTTGCATTATCTGCGAGCACCTTATCTCCTTCTTTGTCATAGACAATCCATCGGCCTTGTGGGTCTACTCCGGCATACTTTAGCATATAGAAACTACCGATACGACGTCCCTTTTCGATACGTTGTAGCGTGTGGAATGGGTATGGATCCTGTGGACTTTCTACGTCATAATAGTCTTGTCCCTCAAAGTTGTTGTTGCTAAAGCTAACAAACTTGTTGCTCATTGTAGCGCCAATGACATTCAAAGAGTAACTGAAGTCCTTGGTCTTTATAGCATTCCATGTGATATCGAACTCGAAACCACTGTTGCTCATGGTACCAACGTTGACAAAAGTCTGGTCAAACAAGTAAGGAGGGATAGACACTTTATAGTCTCCCAAGAGGTCTTGTTGCTTACGATTATAGTAGTTGAACGAACCAAAAAGCTTGCCACCGAAGAGTGTCCAGTCAAGACCAATGTTCCAGTTCTTGCCTTTCTCCCAACGAAGATTAGGGTTAACGTTCTTTCCTGGGCCCCAAACCTGGTAATACTTACCATTATATATATAGTAGCCGAAGCCCGACATAGTGTTCAAAGACTTATAACTATCGAAGTTTTGATTACCAGTTACGCCGTAGTCTGCACGCAGTTTAAGGTCTGTAAGCCAGCTCTTTGTCTCCTGCATAAAGGGTTCATCCGAGATACGCCAACCGAAAGAAACAGCTGGAAAGTTACCCCACTTGTAGTTCTTACCAAACTTTGATGAGCCCTCATGACGCAAAGAAGCTGTCATCATGTAGCGACCTTTCCAGTCATAGCTAACGCGTCCGAAGAAAGCGATAAGCTTATTGTCGTTCATATAAGAGCCCATGTCGACCTCACCCTCGTCTTTTGCAAACGTACCTGAACCGAGATTGTTGTCTTCCAAAGCATCATTGGGGAAGTCTTTATTGCTTGCATTCAACCCCGAATACTTGTTATATTGATACGAGTAGCCTGCCATGACCTTTACATTATGGTCACCAAACGAGTTACTATAATTCGTTATCCACTCTAAACTGTGTAAAGAAGATTTGGAGTAATCCTGAGATGCCTCACCCGTTCGACCTGATTCAATAGCTAAAGTGCTGGTAGAAGGGCGGAACCATTGATTGTAATTGTCATACTGATGGTCTGCAAACGTGAGCTGAGTTGTCAGTACTTGCTTACCGGGATTGGTCAAAAGAAGTGGGAAAAGATTGAGTTTTATCGTACCATCCCAGTCTAACAGCTTCGTTGTTCCCGTATGCTTTTCTAACTTTTCCATTTCAACAGGGTTGTAACCTGCCATCTGTCCTTTGAAGTTATAATATAAGTTTGGCTGACGAGGGTCCATGATTGGCGTCGTAGGATTAGCCTCAATAGCGTTTCGGAAGACGTCCCACTGCGCACCTTTTCTATATGCTATACGTGGCGCTACATTGGCATTGAAGGTAAACAAGCCACTCTTCGTGGTATGGTTTATAGAGAAACGTGCGCCATATTCTTGGCGACCAGAGTATCTATCAACACCCTTTGCATCACGATAATCAATAGAAGCGCGATAGTTTGAACGTGCGTTTCCACCGCTTAATGTTAGTGTATGCTGCGTGCGTACACCCACTCTACTTACTTCTTTCAGCCAATCTGTCGAAGCACCAAGGTCATAACCAATACCAGAAGCCAATCGATTCGCACGATATTCATCGGCATTTAACATGTCAAGTTCATGCTTAATAACATCAAAAGATACGTTACCATTGTAAGAAGTATGCAGCACTCCATCGCGTTCTCCCTTTTTAGTTGTGACAAGAATCACACCATTTGAACCACGCGTTCCATAGATAGCACTGGCTGCTCCGTCTTTAAGTATGTCGAAACTCTCAATGTCATTGGGGTTAAGATTCGTCAAATTACCCCCTACAACACCGTCAATTACGATCAAAGGACCAAGCCCTGCAGCACGTGAAGAGACTCCACGTATCTGAATACTTGCCTCATTATTCGGGTCACCTGCACCCGTATTGGTAATTGAAACGCCAGGAACCTTACCCTGAATCATCATGGAAGGGTCTACACTTGCCACACGAGTGAAGTCCTTAGATGACACATGTGACACCGCAGAAGTAAGCTCTTTCTTGTCCATAGTGCCATAACCTATCACGACAACTTCACCGAGATTAGCAGCATCATCAACAAGTTTCACGTCGAGTTTTCCACGTCCATTCAACGCAATTGTCTGTGTTTTATACCCTAAATATGAAATCTTTAAGGCGGCGTTTCCATTCTTAACTTTCAACTTGTAAGCACCTTCGATGTCGGTAACCGTACCATTTTGTGTACCGTTCTCTACAACGCTGGCACCGATAATAGGCTCTCCGTTGGCGTCTTTCACAACACCTTCAACAGAGAATGCATTCTGTGCAACTCCTATAAGAGGTATGCACATCATGAAAAGAATAACAAGAAGTCTACTTGTTAATCGGTTGTTAGAATTCAGCATAATCTTAAATTTAGGTTTCTTTTAATTTACTTTTTCGCAAAGATAATGTATTTTGAACCTCAATCTGCTTGTTAGTAGGGTGCAAGTAGATTGTAACGAAATCATTATTTGCATAAAGTGTTGATTCTCTTGATATTATAAAATTTATTAAATTCATTCAAGTAGAACAACAGAATATAATAGATTTCATTACTTTTGCTATAAAATGACCAAATCATTTGTTTGAATAACAAATAAGAGACATTATATAATGCACAACAAACTAATGCTATTGACATGCTTACTCATGGGATTTCTCCCCATGAAGGCAGTAGTTAATGACCATCTTATCGACCGATTGGATAGCATATTAAAGCTCCAATCTCTGCAAATTGAAGGCAAAGAACGAGAAATAAAGACGCTAAAGACAAGATTAAATCACGAGAGAAATGGACTCCAAAAGCTTCAACTCTGCGACCAACTTTACGAAGCTTACCATGTGTTTCAATTTGATTCAGCCATGACTTACGTAGAAAAGGGACTGCAACTTGCCAATAATTTACATAATAAAACCTATTATGCCGATAACCTTATTCATAAGGCTGAACTGCTGGCTATCGGCGGATTATACAGCGAGGCGCTGCAAACCATCGAACTTGTAGACACAACAGACCTCAGCAGACGACAGTTTTTCAACTATTATTTGACACATTTCCGCATCTATTCCTACTGGAGTGACTTCTGCAACGATGCCATCTATGCTCCTCGTTACCGCGAATATGCACGCACAAATCTTAGTCTTGCCATGCCTTTTCTCGACAAAACAGACCGCACTTATGAGTATTATCAGGGCGAGTATTGTGGCTATATTCTCAATAATCCAATAGAGGCACAGCAACATTATCTTAAGGCTATTGCCATGACTCCAGAGAATTCACGTGTTCATGCCATGGCATGTTTCGCCTTAGCCTGTACATATTCGGCCCCAAATGAAATCTCTCTTTACGAACGTTACATTGTAATGGCGTGCATTAGTGATGCCCGTAGTCTGACCATGGAGAACCTTGCACTGCAAGTTTTGGCCATGTATATTCTCGAACACGGCCATGGTAATCTCGACATTGCAGCCGCACAACGTTATATTAACATCTCTCTTGAGAACGCAAAGTTCTATAACAACCGCCTACGTATCCTCGAAATATCCGACCGTTTGCCTGCCATTGTCGACAGTTATCAGGCACAACTCAGTGAACGCAACACCAACTTACGCAACACTCTCTTTGCCATTTCGCTGTTGGCTGTATTCCTTATCGCTGCCGTTGGCTTTATTTTCAAACAAAACAGCCGTCTAACCCAAAGCCGACAAAAGTTACAAGAGTCCAACAACCGACTCTCTGAAATGAATAAAAGACAAGGAAGCCTCAACGAACAACTGCATGATCTCAACGAACAATTAGTCAAAACGAATAAGAAACGCGAAGGACTCGTGCGCTTATATATTGACCTTTGTTCTCGATATATCAACAGATTAAAGAAGCAACAGACGCTCGTGAAGCGAAAAATCAAGGCTAATCAGGCCCAAGAACTACTCAGTCAGCTGTCTTCCGAGCGTCTTTCCGAAGAGGATGCAGCTACATTTCTCTCGCGCTTTGACCGCGCTTTCCTCGACCTCTACCCTACCTTTCCACAAGAACTCAACGCACTTCTGCTGCCCGATTGCCAGATAATACAACCCAGTTCGCATGCAATGACAACCGAACAACGCATCATGGCACTCGTTCGTTTGGGTGTAAACGAAAGCGCAGAAATAGCAAACCTGCTCTTCTACTCCCCACAAACCATTTATAATTACAGGTCGGCTATCAAGGCAAAGGCTATACTCAAAGAGTCGTTTGAAAGCGAAGTGGCTAAGTTATGCACAGTGATTGGATAGTATTTTCGCACCAAACATCACCCAAAGCCTATCACTTTTCTTCATGATATAGAGCTATAAAATGCAGACAGCATAAGATCTTAGCGAATGATTTCTTTGCTTTTAAATGCGATGAAATGGCGATATTTTGCACAAAACACGGCAAAACTCATCAACATTGAACACAACAAAGGTCAGCATAAGCAAGCGATTGTTTACTCGTTTGCTCCACAACAAACAACAGCTTCAGCCCCGTTTCAATCTATTTCCTTTCGATAGCAGCGGTGTCTACGGTGTTGTTCGGCATCAAAATATTGCCATTCACTTTGCACAGCAGTATTCGTTTCCATCTGAGGCATAGCTTCTGCCCACTTAAAACCATAGGAATGAACACACTGAATGAGGTCTTTAAAGATGAGTGCATTAGCTCCTTTGCGCCGATATTCAGGCAAAACACCAATGAGAAGTAAGTCTACTGTGTCGGTCTTATGCCACTTTAATACACGCAACAACGGCCACCAGCCAAAGGGAAATAACCTCCCATCGCGTGTCTTTTGCAAGGCTTTAGAGAACGAAGGGAATGAAATTCCAAAGCCAATCATCTTATTATCACGCTCTTCATCGACAACCGCCGTGATGAGATTTAAGTCGGCTTTCTTGATATATTCATTCACTAAGCCACTGATTTGCCTATCAGAAAGCTCCGAAAAGCCATATAAATCCTTATAGGTTGCATTGAGAATCTCAAACAATTCGCGTCCCTTTCCGCCACGAACCAACTCTTCTCGTGTGAACTTATGGGTGCGCAGATGATATCGCGAGGCTATCATCTCTGCCACTTTCTGCATCTTTGGTGGCACAACTTCTGGGATTTTGATGCGATATTCCAAATAATCGTTGTCCTTACGGAAGCCTCCATATTGCTCAATATGACGCGGATAATACGGAAAGTTGTAGTTAATGTACATCGTAGAAAGGTGATTATACCCTTCAATAAGCATGCCTTCGCGGTCCATATCCGTGAAACCGAGTGGTCCTGCAATCTCTGTCATGCCCCGCTTACGCCCCCATTGTTCTGCCACCTGCAACAAAGCTGCCGATACTTCCTCATCATCGATGAAGTCAAACCAAGCAAAACGCACCACCTTACTATGCCATTTCTCATTGGCACGATGGTTGATAATGGCTGCTATTCGGCCCACCATACGCCCTGATTTGAATGCCATGAAATAGCAAGCATCGCAACATTCAAACGAGGGATTGCGGTCTTTGCGCAGTGTTTTCATTTCATCACCATACAAAAATGGCACAGCCTGTTTGCAATCGCGATACAAATCATAATAGAATTGAACGAATTTCCTTAAATCATTCAAGTTCCTTACTTCTTTAATCTTTATCATAGCACGCCTTTGTTACATCTATATTTTAGACTACAAAAATACCAATTATTTCTGAATTAATATTTATCTTTGCCGCAAGAATCTTCATTTTGAAGGTAAAAGATACGGATATGACAACAACAAATGACGCAAAAATAAAAACAGGTCTTGTGTTAGAAGGAGGTGCTTTGCGTGGACTCTACACGATGGGCATTGTAGATGTGCTCATCAAAAACCAGCTTCACTTCGATGGTTTGATTGGCGTTTCGGCGGGAGCTGCCTTTGGTTGCAACTACTTGAGCCGCCAACCGGGTCGTGTTTTGCGTTATAACCAGCGCTTTTCTCATGATTGGCGCTATTGCAGTCTACGCTCTTGGCTGCGCACAGGCGACCTTTTCGGGGCCGAATTTGCCTATCATCACGTGCCACAACAGCTGGACCGATTCGACTTTGAGACGTTCAAGGCCAGCCCAACCGACTTTTATATGGTCTGCACAGATGTCGAAACAGGTCGTGCTGTCTATCAAAAGGCCGAACAAGAGATGTCTATCGACGAGCTATGCGAATGGATTCGGGCCTCAGCTTCCATGCCTTTGGTGTCACGAATTGTTGAGATTGGTGGGCGAAAGCTGCTCGATGGCGGTGTGTCTGATTCGATTCCTTTGCGCTATTTCCAAGAAATTGGTTTCCAACGCAACGTGGTTATTCTCACGCAACCACGCGATTACGTGAAACAACCCACATCGTTCATGCCCTTAATGCGCCTTGCCCTGCGCAAATATCCCCACATGTTATCAGCCCTAATGCATCGACATGAGATGTATAATGCCCAACTTCGTTATCTCGAAGAGCAGGAAAAACTTGGCCAAACGCTTGTTATTGCACCAGAAAGGAAGTTGAAAATCAACCATACTTCGCATGACCCTGCAATCATGCAAGAGGTATATGACATGGGGAAACAACAGGGATTGGCCGAACTCAACCGCATAAAAGCCTTCCTCTTCGCATAAACTTGTGTTGCTCTTTGTCTTGTTCTACGCCTAAATTATCCCGTAAAAACAGGGCAACGAGGCATACATTATGCCATTTTTTGCCCCATTTTGGCGAATGATTCGCCTCGTTTCGTGTGCCCTTTGCAATCCTGCGCATGACAACCCCACAGCTATTACGCGCTTAAAGCACAACGCCAACGGCATGGAAACGCACAACTCACCCAATGCCCCCGCTCACGCCATGCGATTTACCCAATCATTTCTAAAACGAAATAAAATTGAATGATGACATGAAATCATTGCGTTAATAATTCAAAAAAGCAGGAAAAGGGATAAAAAATAAAGGTTCAGAATTAGTTTAACAAAAGCCTTCGCACAACGAGCATATTTGAAACGCAAAGTCCTCTCCCTCAAAATACCCCATGATTTTCGCGGTTTTACAACCTTCTATCAATCAAACACTTATACATATTGACTGAAAACATCGTGCAATATTACATACATTTAAGTTGTAAACTGAGTCATTTCATCGTGCGAAATGACGCATTTCATACGACAACAAACGTCATTTCATAACACAATATGAACGATTTTATTTCTAAAAACATGCAAATCAGGTGACAAAACGACGAAAATTACAACTTCTTTCACCCGAAATTGTGATTTCTTTACAATGAAATGGGCCAACCAATAGACTTTCATGAACCCATCATTTCTATTTGACGATTTCCAAACCCCCTGTTTTTTGGCCAATAAACTTTACATCTTCACACCGCACCTCCCTTCGCATTAAACTACATTTTAGGCTTAAGAAATTGTACTTCTGACACTACGCATTTTACAAAAGTTGTCCAACCACAGTAAAATCCCCTATAAATAGGGGATAAAACCGAGTGCTGAAAAAAGACTACAAGGCTCAAAAAGGCCTGTAATAAAAGCCGAAAACTTTATCTATAGACCCTATTTTTGTATGGATAACATGCGTTGTTATCTCGAAATTTATATTATATTTGCATACAAGACAACATTTATTTTTGTGCATATGGGCAGGAAGTACTTCATAAATTACACCACTGACCTGTTCGACTTCATAGAGAAGAACCGTTCAGAACTCATTAAAGAGAAACTGTTGTCTGCCTCAAAAGCACGTGAATACAGCGAGTTTGTCATCAACTATGCAGCAGCCAACGCCGCAGCTGATGTGCTTCGGTTGCGTCTTTCGCTTGAAGACATTTGGCATTGTAACCTTTCTATGTTGCGAAAGTTGGCTAAACGATTGGCTGAAGCGCCCGAGTTAAAGGCAAACAAGACCGCTAAACATTTCCAGAAACTTTGTGAAATGGTGCAGGTTCAGGCCGAAAAGGCCATGAAAGAAGACATCAAGAAGGCTGTGAAGACACGCCCTGTGCAAGACTTTTTCAATTTAGTGGCCAAGCAAGCTGGGGGTGAGCAGCTCACAACGGCTGATATAGAGTCGGTGCTTTCGATGCTTCACAGCGCGTCTTCCAACGACAATGAAGAGCTCAGAATAGCCAAAGAGCGCCCCTTCCATGGGCAAACCATAGGGCAAGACACCTGTTCTCATCCCCTTCTGGGCAAGCCATTGTCTTATTTTTCGCACCCCGACATTGATGAAGAAGACGAAGAACGTTGGCCCGAAGAACTTACTCCCGAGCATGAAGACACTGAAAACACCGATGAAATCGTTGAAAATCTCAACGTCGATGATTATGATTGGCAGAATTTTGACGGCTGGGTGGAGCACCCAATGGCCATATATAAGCCCGTGATGCACGTGTGGAAATATCGCCTTCGCATTGTTCTTGACACGATAAAACCACCGATATGGCGCGAAATTGAAGTCCCTTCGTCGATTACCTTGACTTCCATTGCGTCAATAATCCTGCTTTCTATGGGCTGGGCGGAAGAGCATTTACATCAGTTTATCATGCGAAATGGACGACAATCTACGTTTTATGCCACTTCGCTTCATGAGATAATGGAAAGCCGAATGCAACCCGAGACAAAGGATGGACGCCAATATTGCATTGCCGATCTGCTGAAACAAAAGGGCGATTCGGTTACCTTTGAATATGATTATGGTGATTGTTGGTTGCACACGGTAACGCTTTTGGCCGTCAACGAATATGGAGACGAGAAGAAAGAAGTGAGTCTTCTCGGTGGCGAACGTGCGTGTCCGCCGAATGATTGCGGTGGAGTGCCGGGCTACCAACGCCTTTGTATGCTCATGGAAAAACCTGCTTCGCCCGATGCTTTGAATGAAATGGAGTGGTTGGGCTTTAGATATGACCCCGAGTTATTCCCGCTTAAAGAAGCTCAAAAGATAGTAAAGCACTGCAACCGATAGGCGCTTTACATCATATTTTCCATAGAAAGGGTTCCTGATTACAATAAAATTTACGTTGAAAAGCCTTGCTAACAGGAGGCATTTTGGCTAAGGTTGTCTCTAAATTTTGCTTTTCCTAAGCAGATAAGAGGGATTAGATGCAGAGCAAAGTCTTTCTCCTTGACAGCCTGTTAGCATGATATTGTCAGATGATTACTGCGGATGGACCTTGCTTTTCACATATCGTTCAATGCCTTTTCGAATGGAATCGAGTCCAAATTCATTAGGATTGATTTTATCTAATGCCACCCAAAAGGCCTCAGAAGCATCGTCAGAAGCCTGTAATTTGCTATCATCGGCCACCTCACAAGCAAAGAAGAGGTCAAGAGTTGGCAGCACTACACCACTGAATTTATACCGATTGGGCAGACTGAACAAGTAGCGTAGCGATGTCACTTCAAGCCCGGTTTCCTCTTTTACCTCACGAATGACTCCCTCTTCTGCCGTTTCTTGCATATCAGCGAAGCCTCCTGGAAGGTCTAAAGTGCCGCGGGCGGGGTCGTTCTTACGCCTTACCACGAGCAGTTCTTGACGCTGATTGAAGATCAAAGCCACATTCGCGCTGCTGGGATTCATAAAGTATTCGAAGCCACAATCCTTGCATCGGCGACTCTTTTCGCTATTCACCACAAAATGAGATGAGCCACATAGTGGGCAAAAGGCCATTCGTTCTAAGAGTAACATCGTTTTGGTTATTCATTGATTAATGCTGCAATATTACGATTTTTTCGTTATCTTTGCAACTACAATGACGAAAATCATCGGAAAAATTAAATATAATCATATGAAAACAAAACACTTAATGTTAGCACTTTTGGCTTGTTTCTGTCTAACAAATGCCAAGGCTCAAACTCCCATGGAAATCAATTTGTGGCAAGGAAAGCCTGCTGTGAGCAATGGAAATGATGCAGACACGGCGAAGGTTTATGTCTACTTGCCCGATGCAAAGACTGCAACGGGGCGCGCAATTGTTATCTGTCCCGGTGGCGCTTACGCCAGATTGGCCATGAATCACGAAGGAAAAGACTGGTCAGGTTACTTAAACAACCTCGGCATTGCAGCCATTGTATTGAAATATCGCATGCCAAATGGTAACTTAGAAGTACCTATTGCCGATGCCGAAGCAGCCATTAAGCTCGTTCGCGACAATGCTTCTTTATGGCATATCAACCGAAACGACATTGGCATCATGGGCTTTTCGGCTGGTGGACACTTAGCTTCGGTCATAGCAACGCATAGCAAAGGCGATGCAAAACCAAACTTTCAGATTCTCTTCTACCCTGTCATTACGATGTTACCTGGCTATACTCATCAGCAAAGTCACGACAATTTATTAGGGAAAGATGCCCGAAAGAAGGACGAAAAAGACTACAGTAGTGACCTCCAAGTGACTCGAGTTACACCACGAGCTTTCATTGCTTTAAGTGATGATGACAAGGCCGTTATGCCCGCAAATAGCGTAAATTACTACTTAGAACTATACAGACATGACGTTCCTGCGACGCTACATGTATTCCCAAGTGGCGGACATGGCTGGGGCATTCGACCGAATTTCAAGTTCCATACGACTATGCTTCAGGAGCTAAAAGACTGGTTACAGGAGAAATAATGTTATCCTTTGCTTTCTAAAACAACACTATTCCTATCCTAATACATAAAGAGGGACACCATCAATTGGTGTCCCTTTCTTTATCAAATGAAACTTAACCGCGAATATTTCAATGCATTGCAGCCCATAAAAACTTAGCGAACAATCTTCTTTCCGCCTATAATATACACGCCATGAGGCAGACTTTCAACCCCTTTTCCATGCATATTAATCGCTCTTCCGTCTATAGTAAACACCCTATCTGAAACACTTTGCGTCTGCACCTGTATCTTTTTAACCGGCATAACCTCTTCAAACGGCATGTTACCAAAGTAATATAACCTGAAATTATCAAAGATACTCCAATACATATTGTCGCTAAACGTACAACGAATACCAAGTTTCAAACTTGAGTTTTCAGTCTCTACCCGAGCCGAAACATTGTTTTCATAGAGCCCATTTGCAAAATATTCACTCGCCGAAAGCATGTCGTTGGGAATATATTTGGCTGGATTGCTCGGCAACATTGATTCATTTCCAACCCCAATTGGCGTCTCACGAGCCTCAGTTACCGCCTGTTTCACCTTGCAAGAGCAGTCACCAAGATAGATTTCTGTAGTCACTTTATCGTCTCCTGACATGTGTGCTTGGTAAGCCGTTTCTGCTGAACCAGGACGTTGAAAGGCTTGAACACGCAGCTGATAACTGCCTACTGGCAAATTCGAAATCGTCTGATTGAAGTCAAAAGTGGCTTGATAGAACTCACCTGAAGAGTGATTTAAGGCTGGCTTTCCAGTCCAACCATTCAGTTGATCCATGCCGGGATTCATCACCATAAACGTCAAATCAAAAGGTTCATACTTACTCAATGGCGTCACATGTGACAGGAAATTATAGGCCAAAGCATGTGCTTCGGCTACTAAACTTGATAGTTTTCCCGCACTCGTTGCCGTCAAACGACGAGATTTAATGGCTTCCAACCCATCGTCAAAGGTCTTATCTGTGCCTGCAACATCTTCGCGATGAGGGGTAGAACGCAGTTTCTTCACAAGGTCAAGATAGTCATCTAATTGTTTAGAATAATCCTTCTTAGCTTGCATTTCTATCGATTCCATCGTGTTTTTATCAAGGATTAACCAGCGTTGTGCTGTGGCATCATTCCCCAAATTATAAGTGGCTGTCGTGAGTGTTGAACCATTTTCCGCACTCATTACCTTCGGACTCTCCGACCCATCGTTATGAATCATCCAATAACCTCTCACACTACTGCCCTCAACAACATCCTTTCGGCCACGCATCAAATGGAAAAGCACATCATCAGTTGCCCCATCTGCCTCGCCAGTTCGCATCGAAGAAGTGTGTGTGTCATAGGTAATCACATGACCAGTTGCCACATTTTTGAAGTTATAAAGACTCTTTTCGGCATTAAAAATGACGTGCCATGCCGCACTATCATTCGTCAAAACATCTTCTGAAGAGAGTTCTTTCAGCGCCAAACGCCCATCTTTTTGTTCGGTAACAAACGTCGAATAACGCCCATTTTCTATGGCTTCATTCTTCAAATAATAACGCTGATTATTCTCTTGTTCGAAGCTATATGCCGGCGTTGCAAAGCCTCCTGATGGTGGAAGTCCATCCTCTCCGAGTGCTTGAACGATAAGCGATTGAATGATATATAAGGCATCCGACCCATCATCTTCATGTGCTCCATTGATGCCATAAGGCCAAAAATGAATGTGATCTCCTGTTAATGTTGCCGTGTTATCATTCTCCCAGAAGCGTAAAACGGCTGTAGCGCGGTCGCCAAGCCATAGTCCGCGATTTCCATTTGAACGCATTCGACCATCCCACCAAGGGTTATGTGTGCCGACACCAACGCCATGTGCCATCTCATGTAGCATCGTTCCAGTGCGTTGATAGGCTGTGTTTGCCCCCACACGGATATAGCCTCCATAAGAACAATCGGCTGTAGGCGTGCCCGAATTAAAGCCAACATTGAACGTAACTCCATGTATAGAAGTGAGGTTGTTCCACCAATTTACGGCCGTCTTCATAGCCGCTTCTATTCGTGCTTTCGTTTCATTGTCACCACCATCTCGCAGCGTATACGACAACGTTCCTTTCGGAAGGGTGTAACATTTGACGTTATTGCCATAACCAACCAGCTTCCCTTGCGTGATAGCATAGGCGCGTATGTAATAACAAGTGGCTGGAAGGAGGTTCTTCATCCAATAGATTTGCCCCTTGTGATGAATGACTTCTGTTGTTCGTTCATCGCGAATGGTGGGGTTGGGTGACGTACTCCAGCAAACACCTTGCTCCACAATGTTTTCTCCTTTGACCTGAATACGGGCGAAAGCCATGGTAGATCCGCGTGCAAAACGACTGTCAGTAGTCACCAATGGCGCCTCTCCTGTGGGATTTGCCCAAGCAAATGTCTCGGCAGCCTGAGCCAGATGAACACGTGCTTGCATGACATTTTCAAGTGTGGCCGAGGCGTTATCATACACCTCTTGCGCCTTAGTGATGGCTTCGCGAAAGGCAGTTGCCGACGCATTTGAAGTTGAACCAAGTTGCTGTTTGGCCTGGTCAATATCATTCAACAAGTCGTGTTTCTTTATATCCACCTCAAATTTACCCACTGGAGTGTCTCTATAAAGATGGATAAAGTCCATACATACGCGTGCGAAATTGGCGCTTCCTCTGCTCTCTGGCGCTTGAAAACCAAGCTGAATACGGCCAGTTGTCGTCTCCGTTAGGGTGAAATGAACGACATCTTCGGTCCAGTTGTCAACCAAAAACGAGGTCAACGACGACTTAACAGGCGTGCCTCCATCAGGTAACCAGGCCATAAGTGAGATGCCAGAAGACTTATCACTACCATTAAAAAAGGCCGATTTCATCGTGTAATTTCCAGCTGGAAGCGTCACCGTTTGATAATATTTAAGCGCTTGTTCCCACCCCGTGCTCAAGGCAAGTACGCCTCCTGATGTCGAGCCATCAAAGGCTTTATCAGGTACTTTCGCTCCATTGAACGTCTTGTTTGTACCAATTTGATAGACACCCGCTATCGTATAATTTACTGAAAAGTCTTTGTTCCAACCGGGAAGTTCGCAAATTTGTTGCGCAACATTACCCGTTTCACCGACTGCATGGTCATAATTCGCGTTGAAATCGGCATTTTTTAAGTAAACATCGGATAGGTCATAAAGGGTCTGTCCATGGCAAACAACGCTGCCAAATGCACAGCACAAACTGATAAGAAATGGTTTAATAGACATGTTATTGATAGGTTAAATTGGATTGTTACAAAGGTTTTGCATGGCATCATGCCCTATTATGGGGCACAACACGAATGAGATTGCGTGGCAAATATACAATAAAAACAATCAAGATGCAAGCATCTGACAATATTTTTCGATTTATTTTTCCTCACACTTGCATAAAAATGATTTTGCCGTGTGCCATAAAACAAAGAATAAGGAAAGCGGAATAGTAAGATTACAAAACGCTATTCATAGCATCGAAAAAGCACCATTAGAAATTAAACTCATTCATTTTCGCGTATAAAATTCAGGGAAAAGCGTGGTGGAATATGATGAAGCAAAAGTCCCCTCATATGATTTTATAAGCTGTTGTGAATCAAGTGATTCAACCAATCAATAAGGAGCACGCGGCAATAGCTAACAAACGATAAAACGATTTGCGTCAAATCATGCCACATTTTGCGTCATTTCATCGCGTAAAACACGGCAATTTACGCGATGATTTGGCACAAATCATTTTACCATTGAACACAAATGAAAAGATGATAAATATTATTGGGAATACGCACAAAATATAAATTATGCGCAAAAAGGAATGTTATAGAGATGCAATGCCATCGGTGTCGCAGTAAATTCCCAATGAATGCACCCACCATTACGGATATTGCAATGACGCAACGCCGTAGGTTTGGTGCCAATATTCCAATGAATGTATTTGCCATAGTGAATGTTTCCGGCACGCAACATCGTGCGTTTTATGATGATTACTCAATGCATGTGTTTGACATTATAAATGCCCTCATAGTGCAACGCCGTAGGTGTTGTTCTTTTGATAGCCCGGGGTTGGCAAGGGACGAGCCTACCCCGGGCAAACGTTCACAAGGAGATTCAACGCCATAGGTGTTGAGCTTTTTCTTTGAAGGCACGCTTACAATGAAACATTTTATGGTGGATTGCGCTTAAAAAGCGCAACACCTACGGCGTTGTTCCCCTCACAACATACATTAACCCAGGGTAGCCTGCACTATCGTTTGGCAACCCTGGGCTATCAAAAGCACAACACCTACGGCGTTGAAATATATAATTTATAAAACAATTCCCCAATACCGCCAAACCAATTTCCTATGTTTTCAAGGCTAACTACACCCTGCTCTCTTCGAAAAACCATAGGACGCTATTCATGGAACCTGCGGAATGAGGAAAGCAAGGAGCTGGGGTGAGAAATTAAAACAAAAGCTTTACTTCCGTTTTAAGATGCGTTGTGCACAGTCAGACAGCACAACTAACGCACCGGCGAGAATCGCTGTATCTTTAATAACGAGTCTACCTGCGCCAGAAAGTAACGGGAATCCATGTTCGCCACTACCCAAATCGGGCACCCAACACTCAGGTGTCGTGACAAGGAACGACAGTGTTCCAAACGTCATAAGAATGACAAGACCAGATCCAACGAAGCCAATCTTGGGGAACCAAATGCCTAAGAGCGTCAACACTCCAAACGACATGATGAGCAATCCCAAGCCATGTGAGAAACCATAAGTGTTATTTTCCACATGCCACTCATGCTTTTTCTTATCAAACTCACCCTCTTTGAGCTTATTATCCTTGTATTCCGGAGCCTTCTTTTCATAGAAGAAGCTCATGAAAGGACTGTTAGCAACGAACGGAACGATGCCTTCGGCCTCATAATTCCAGAACTTTAATCCGCCAATCCAAATAAAAATAATGAAGATTGCAACGCGTATGAGATGCACACCCAAGCCGTTTAATGAGGCTGTTAAATGGAGAACTGACTCTACAAACTTTGTTATTCTTTCCATTGTTTAATCATTTTTTTTCGTTAATAATGTTGTTAAGTCTTGTGATGTCAAATCAACGACATCAAAAAGTACGCTGCAAATATAAGCAATTTAATTAATATTTTCCAATAGAAAGTATTATATTTCTTTGAAAAATGCCACATTCGTGGTATGGTTTTGATTTCAATGGCGTCTGAAGTGCTTGCGTTCATTTCTTAAAAAAGTAGAAAAAACATCATATAATAAGGTATAGCGTGAAAGTTTTCATTACTTTTGCGCACCAAGATAAAAGTTCATTAATGAGTATGCAAGAGAATTTAGTTATCGTAGAGAGCCCTGCAAAGGCGAAGACTATAGAGAAGTTTTTGGGTGACGACTATAAGGTGATGTCATCATATGGTCATATTCGTGACTTAAAGAAAAAGGAACTTAGTATTAATCCTAAGACTTTAGAACCAGACTATGAAATCCCTGACGAGAAGAAGAAACTCGTTTCAGAACTCAAAGCAAATGCCAAGAAGGCAAAAAAGATATGGCTTGCTTCCGATGAAGACCGCGAAGGAGAAGCCATTTCGTGGCACCTTTGCGAAGTATTAGGCTTAGACGAGGCTAAGACAAGCCGTATTGTGTTTCATGAAATCACGAAATCTGCCATCCTCGATGCTATCAAATCGCCTCGCCATTTGAATATGAACTTGGTCAATGCACAGCAAGCTCGTCGTGTACTTGACCGTTTAGTTGGTTTCAAATTATCCCCAGTTCTCTGGCGAAAAGTAAAGCCGGCACTCAGTGCCGGGCGTGTACAGAGCGTGGCAGTAAGGCTTATTGTAGAGCGTGAAAGAGAGATACAAGCATTCCATTCTGAACCATATTACCGCATCAATGCAGTATTTAGTATCACCAATTCTGACGGTAGTCAGGGAGAGGTTAAAACCGAATTAGACACTCGTTTCAAAACACATAAGGAAGCAATTGACTTTCTTGAGCAGTGTAAGGATGCCAAATTTAGCGTTGGAAGCATAACCAAGAAGCCATTACACCGCACTCCTGCCCCTCCTTTTACTACCTCAACACTGCAACAAGAGGCTGCACGTAAGTTGGGATTCACGGTGAGTCAGACCATGATGGTGGCTCAACGGCTTTACGAGAACGGTCATATCACGTATATGAGAACGGACTCTGTGAACCTCTCTTCACTTGCTATAAACACCAGTAAGGATGAGATCATCAAGCTATGGGGAAAGGAATACAGCAAGGTTAGAAACTATCATACGCATTCAAAGGGTGCACAAGAGGCGCATGAAGCTATCCGTCCCACATATATGAGTAACACTCAGATTGACGGAACGGCTCAAGAGAAACGACTTTATGAACTGATTTGGAAGAGAACGGCAGCCAGTCAGATGGCTGATGCACTGATAGACAAGACAACAATAACAATAGATATCGCCGGCAGTCAAGCCAAGTTTATTGCCAACGGAGAAGTCATTACGTTTGATGGCTTCTTGAAAGTCTACCGAGAATCAACCGATGAGGAAGACAACAACACGGAAGAGACTGCACATATCCTACCCGTTATGAAGGTGGGTGACGTGCTTGAACGTCATGAAATCACATCAACAGAGCGATTCAGCATGGGTCCTATCCGTTACACAGAAGCCAGTTTGGTGCACAAACTCGAAGAATTGGGCATTGGACGCCCGTCTACTTATGCTCCAACCATATCGACAATACAACAAAGAGAGTATGTACAGAAGGGCGACAAGAAAGGAGAAGAGCGCACCTATACTATTGATACGCTGAAAGGAACAAAGGTAACGAGCCGTGAACGCAAAGAGATGGTGGGCAACGAAAAGGGAAAACTGCTGCCCACAGATATCGGAATCGTTGTTAATGACTTTCTGATGGAAAACTTCCCAGACATCATGGACTACAACTTTACTGCCAAAGTAGAACAACAGTTCGACCAAATTGCCGAGGGAAATGAAGAGTGGAACTCCATGATGAAACTCTTTGATAAGAGCTTTGAGCCTACCATTGACAAGGTAATGAATGCTCGTTCGGAGCACAAAGCAGGCGAAAGACAACTTGGAGAAGAGCCAGGCACGGGCAAACCCGTGTTTGTTAAGATAGGAAGATTTGGCCCGGTAGTCCAGATTGGGTCTGCAGATGATGCGGAAAAGCCACGCTTTTCTCAACTGCCGAGCGACAAAAGTATTGAGACAATCACTTTAGACGAGGCGTTAGAGCTATTCAAACTCCCCCGCACAATAGGCGAATTTGAAGGCAGTGAGGTAGTGATTGGCGCCGGACGCTTTGGTCCTTACGTCATGCATAACAAGAAATATGTGTCTCTTCCCAAAGGAACAGACCCAATGAAAGTAACACTTGACGAAGCTATCCAACTCATTACAGAGAAAAGAGAGCAGGAACAAAAACGCCACATCAAAACATTTGAGAAAGATCCTAAACTCGAAGTGCTCAATGGTCGCTATGGTCCTTACATAGCTTATGACGGGAAGAACTATCGTATGCCTAAGACTTTACACGAAAAGGCCGCTGAACTGAGCTTTGAAGAGTGTATGAACATTGTGAACAATGCACCCGAACCAAAGAGCAGAAAGAAGAAATAAATGAGACGAATCATCTTCATCGGATACATGGGAGCCGGCAAAACGACAATTGGAAAGGCTCTCTCCAACGCTACAGGTATGGCTTTCTATGACCTCGATTGGTACATAGAAAGTCGTATGCACAAATCAGTGAAGGAACTATTCGATGAAAATGGCGAGACAGGATTTCGCAAAATAGAGCATAATATGCTGCATGAAGTGGCCGAATTTGAGGACGTTATCATCAGTTGTGGAGGCGGAACACCATGCTTTTTCGATAATATCGACTACATGAATCAACAGGGAGAGACCGTATATTTGAAAGCAAGCCCTGAGGTTCTCTATGGACATCTGAAGATGAGTAAAGTCATAAGACCTTTACTTTTGAATAAAACTGCCGAGGAGGTTAAGGTGTTTATACAAGATCAACTGACGCAACGTGAACCCTATTATGCCAAAGCTAAGTATGTGCATCATGTGGATTTGCTTGATAACTACGATAAAATTGAACGCTCTATTGAGCAATTAAAAACAATGCTAAGACTCTAATGTCAAGGCAACCATACATAAACGACTTTAATAATTACGTTTTTTTGACTGATAATGAAAAAGTGGACGATTGACGATTCAAAGGAACTCTACAACATTAATGGCTGGGGAACCTCTTATTTTGGCATCAATGAGAATGGCGATGTCTATGTAACACCCTGTAAAGACAATACAGAAGTCGACCTGCGCGACGTCATGGATGAACTTGCCTTGCGTGATGTCACGGCACCAGTACTATTGCGTTTCCCCGACATCTTAGACAATCGGATAGAGAAAACCTTTAGTTGTTTCCAGAAAGCAAAGCGAGAATACGACTATAAAGCAGAGAACTTTATCATCTATCCGATTAAAGTGAATCAGATGCAACCTGTAGTTGAGGAGATTATCTCACACGGACAGAAGTTTAATCTCGGTCTTGAGGCAGGCTCAAAGCCTGAACTTCATGCCGTCATTGCTGTGCAGTGTAAGAGCGATTCGCTTATCATCTGCAACGGATATAAGGATGAAAGCTACATCGAATTGGCCATGTTGGCCCAGAAAATGGGTAAACGTATCTTCATTGTCGTAGAGAAACTCAACGAACTTGATATCATTGCACGCGCTGCCAAGAAACTAAATGTGAAACCAAATCTTGGTATTCGCATCAAACTTGCATCGTCGGGATCGGGTAAATGGGCTGAAAGTGGGGGTGATGCCTCTAAGTTTGGCCTCACCAGTGCAGAGCTTTTAGAAGCCCTCGGCAAGCTCGACGCAATGGGAATGCACGATTGTTTGCGCCTCATTCATTTTCATATAGGCAGCCAAATCACAAAGATTAGACGTATACAGACAGCACTTCGCGAAGCCGCTCAATTCTATGTGAACCTTCATAAGATGGGATTCAACATCGATTTTGTGGATTGTGGTGGCGGACTTGGAGTCGATTATGATGGTACAAGGTCATCAAGCAGCGAGAGTTCTGTTAACTATTCCATCCAAGAATATGTCAATGATTGCGTCTATATGTTTGTAGATGCAGCGAATAAGAACGACATTCAACATCCTAATATCATTACAGAGAGCGGCCGAAGTCTTGCTGCTCATCACTCCGTTTTAGTCATTGACGTCCTTGAAGCGGCCAGTCTTCCGGAGATGAATGAGGACTTTGAGCCTAAGGAAAGCGACCATCAACTCGTCAAAGACCTTTATGATATTTGGGATAATCTTGATTCTCGCTCGATGTTAGAGGACTGGCATGACGCTGAACAGATACGAGAAGAAGCATTAGAGCTTTTCTCTCATGGCATCGTTGATTTGAAAACACGAGCTGAAATCGAAGCAATGTATTGGAGTGTATGCCATGAAATCAACATGCTTACAAAGACAATGAAGCATATTCCCGAGGAACTTAGGAACTTAGATAAGCTACTTGCCGACAAATACTTCTGCAATTTCTCTCTCTTTCAGAGTCTACCTGACAGCTGGGCTATCGATCAATTATTCCCTATTATGCCTATACAGAGACTTACAGAACGCCCAACACGCAACGCAACCCTACAGGATATCACGTGCGATAGCGATGGAAAAATAGCCAACTTCGTTACAGATGGTCATGTCGGCCACGTCCTTCCACTCCACCCTTTGAAGAAAAACGAACCCTATTATCTTGGTGTTTTCCTCATCGGAGCCTATCAAGAGATTCTTGGAGACATGCATAATCTCTTCGGAGATACCAATGCTGCCCACGTATCGGTTAAGGATGGGAAGTACCATATCGACCAAATCTTCGACGGAGAGACCGTAGAAGAGGTGCTCGATTACGTGCAATATAATCCTAAAAAGCTTGTACGTCAGCTCGAACAATGGGTTACTAAGAGCGTAAAACAAGGCAAAATATCGCTCGAAGAAGGCAAAGAGTTCCTCAACAACTATCGATCGGGACTCTACGGATATACCTATCTTGAATAGAACACCATTAAAATAAGGTAAGAAATCCCTGACTTCAAAACTTAAAAGACGTTAAAGCATAACATTTGCTGTAACAAAACCATTCACCAATCGTCATCAATATAGAGCGCAGATGAAGAATATCAGCTTCCGAAACGATGTATTGCCGCTGAAGAATAAACTCTACCGGCTTGCGCTTCGCATTACAATGAACAGCGCAGAAGCCGAAGACATTGTGCAGGAAACACTGATAAAAGTCTGGAACAAACGTGATATTTGGACCGAGTTAGAATCGATAGAGGCCTTCAGTCTCACGATATGTCGGAATCTTTCCCTTGATTCGCTCAAGAAGTACGACAACAACAACGACTCACTCGACAACAAAACTGCTCCAGAAAGCGCCTATAACCCCTACGAAGAGATTATCCATCGCGACAAGATTAGCGTGGTAAAGCAAATCGTAGACAGCCTACCCGAGAAACAACGAAGCTGTATGCAGCTGAGAGATTTTGAGGGAAAGAGCTACAAAGACATTGCTGACGTGCTCGGAATTACCGAGGAACAAGTGAAGGTTAATATCTACCGAGCGCGTCAGACGGTTAAAATTAAGTTTCAAGAAATAGAAGATTATGGATTATAAATACATTACTCAATTACTCGAACGCTATTGGAACTGCACGACTTCTCTTGAAGAAGAGCAGATTCTTAAAGCCTTTTTCAGTCAAGACGACATACCCGCCGAATTGCTGAAATACAAGCCTTTGTTCGACTATCAGACTGCCGAGCCGAGACAAGATGTATTGGGTAATGACTTCGACGAGCGTATACTGTCTCTCATCAACGAACCTGCGCCTGTCAAAGTCCGTATTATCACACTGCAACAAAAGCTCAAACCGCTTTTCAAAGCAGCAGCAGTGGTGGCAATCATGCTTACATTGGGCAATGCGGCGCAGGTTTCTATGAACAGTGATTCAGAGGTAACAACGCCCTCAATGCAATTGAATTCTGCCACACATAAAGGCAATTCAGTCGCACTAAGCGATTCCGCCGTCATCGATACGATGCATCATAGCAGCATCGAAGCAGTCGAAACGCCGGCCGAACCGATTCTAAAGTAGATATTTCTATGCTTTCTCTATAAATCATGTTTAGTTAAAACAACCAATGAAACTGTGAAGTTTCTATTCTCTCAAATTTTTCATAACATACTAACGACAGAGGGCCTGCACTCCATAATGAGTCGCAGGCCTTCTCGATTTTAAATAAATTACACATTCAATCCAAACAGATTGCAAGACGTTTCCCCCTAAAACTTAACCTTATTTGCCAAAGTTTTCTTCCTCAGAACAGGCATAATCCATCAACAACAAACTCTTCTTTAATGATGCTTCCTATCCGCTTTGCAAATTGTCTCTATTCGTTTGAAAAATAAAAGCTATCACTTTATCGTGTAAAATGGCCCATTTCATCGCATAAAATGATGCAAATCACAATACAAAATGACCTAAAACACAACGCCTTTTCTTTCATAACACAAAAAGAAATCTCGCATTTCGCATAACCTTTTGGTTGTCAATATTTTGCGGACACCATAAAAACGTCTTGTCTTATGATGTAAATTAATCTATCACCAACGTCGTTAGTCGCTCTTGTTGCATGAGTTCTGCAGCCACTTGCTGCATACTTTCCGCCGTCACTTCATCGATATGACGGAACAATGAGTTAAGATCGCGCTCCCAACCATAGTGCAAATAGCTCTTACCGAAGTCCAAAGCGAAGCTCTCTCTGTTGTCACATGCCACCCCAATCTGCCCCTTTATTTGTTTCTTTATGGCTCTAAGCTGGGTGTCAGACAAGGGCTTTTGGATGACACGATCAAGCTCTTTACGCACCAATTTCAGACAACGTCCGACGTCTTTTGGGTCACATCCAAAGTAAATTGCCCATACACCGGTGTCACAATAACTAACCATTGAGCTCTCAACCGTATAGACTAAACCATGTCGTTCGCGTAGAGAGAGATTCAAACGCGCATTCATTCCCGGCCCACCTAATAAGTTATTGAGCAGATAAAGGCTCATTCTTCGCTTGTCATGAATGTCATATCCGCGTGTGCCCACCATCACATGAGCTTGATGAGTGCCATGGTTTTTCTCGATGAAATCGGGCATATTTGGAGGTAATGGCTGATTTAATGCTGGCTCGATGATAGGTTTTGATGGGGCAAAATCACTCGTTGCACGCTCCAAAAGCCTAACAACGCGCTTGAAATCTACGTCACCATAAAGAAAGAAAATGCTGTTTTCAGGACGATAATAGCGTTGAGTGAAGCGCTGTGCATCGGCAGTTTTAAAGCTTCTTACACGTTCCGCTGTGCCAAGAATATTATGTCCTAAGGCATGATTGGCAAAGAGAAGGTTCTCAAATTCATCATAGATAAGCTCGGCAGGAGAGTCATTATAGCTCTCAATTTCATCACAAATAACTTCTACTTCCTTATCTATCTCGGCCTGAGGATAGGTACTATAAAACACGATATCCGTCAAAAGGTCTATCGCTCTCGCTGTATGCTCCTTCAAAACTGCCGCATAATAGACCGTATCTTCTTTGTTTGTATACGCATTTAAGTCGCCTCCCACACTCTCAAGTGCATTGCTGATATGCCATGATTTGCGTCGTTTCGTGCCCTTGAACGACACATGTTCGCAGAAGTGGGCCATGCCTTCATAGCCTGGTTCCTCGTTTCTCGTACCAACGTTGAGTTCATATCCGCAATAAACGACATTCGAATCAGACGATTGATGAATGACACGTAAGCCGTTAGAAAGCGTCATTGTATTATATAAATTCATGGTGCAAAGTTACTTAAAAATTTGCATTTGCGCGTGGAATCGTTTACTTTTGCAGTAAAATATAACGGCAGTTATCCTGTCTTGACCACCTTATGAGGGGATAGCAAGCTTCATTTCTGCAAACAAAACTCAAAGACTGACATCATTATGCGTAAGGTAATAGGAATCGGAGAGACCACTTTTGACATCATTTTCAAAGACAACAAGCCCATCAATGCAGTGCCGGGAGGCTCGGCTTTCAATGCCATCATCTCGCTCGGACGCTCGGGTGTTGACACCACTTTTATTGGAGAAGCCGGCAACGACCGCGTGGGCAAGGCCGTTATTGACTTTCTTCATGACAATGGTGTACGCACAGAATACGTCAATTGCTATCCCGATAGCAAATCATCGCTGTCACTTGCCTTCCTCGATGAGCACAACAATGCCGATTATCTCTTTTATAAGAGTGACCCACACGACCAGTTTGATTTCACTTATCCAGAGATAAACCGCGATGATATCGTGCTTTTCAGTTCGTTTTTTGCCATTAATCCCATCATACGTCCACAGATGTTAGCCTTCTTAGAGCATGCCCATAGTCATGGAGCAATACTCTATTACGACGTGAACTATCGTGCTTCACACCGCAATGAGGTGATGAGAATCACACCAAATCTTATTGAAAACCTTGAGTTTGCAGACATAGTACGAGGCAGTAACGAAGACTTTGAGGTGATATATAAGCTGAATGATGTGGATAAAGTGTATCATTCTGAGATTAGTTTCTATTGCAAGAACTTCATCTGTACACGCGGAAAAGATCCTATTTCGGTGCATGCTGAAGGCAACTTCCATAAAGATTACGACATTGAAAGCCTCAAAACAGTGAGCACAATTGGGGCTGGTGACACCTTTAATGCAGGCTTTATCTATGGCCTTCTCCGTCAACACATCACGCGAGATGATATTCAAAACGGACTGACCGAAGCGCAATGGGATCGCCTTATCGCTTCAGGTAAGGCCTTTTCTGCCGAATGTTGCAAAGATATCTATAACTATGTAGGCAAGGAATTCGGTTTGTTGAAGAAACAAGAACTTTGATTATACGGCGATAACTTCGGCAAAATTCAACGCCTTTCATCTGTTTTGAGAAGTGAAAAGCACCTATTTATTGAGTGAAAAGCATCTCTTTGAAGAAGCAAGCACCATACTTTGAGGTGCAAAACCCGTTCAATACGACAGCAAAGCACTAATCTTCAAGACGCTATCCCGTGAGAGTTGACCGGGATTTGTGCCCGACATTCCCTCTGGAACAGCCTTGTGTCGCTGCGCATAAAAGGCCTTCCAATAAGGTGTAATCTGCCCACTCGCGTCATGAAATGACATGGGAATTGTCGGAAATATAGCCTTTCCACCCTTTGAAACATAACATTTCTGCACGAGTTCACTACAATATATCGCGCTATCATCAGGCATATAGAGCGAATCATAGGGTAATCCGAGGTAATGGTTCACGCGTGTTCGCAACACAGCCTCATCGAAATTCGTCTTTAATCGACCGCGAACCACCGACGGATAGCGGTCTCCTGGTATCGTGTTATGCGTCAGAAATTCGGCCAAAGGCGTAAGAATCACGCCCTTTCTTGACGTTGCTTCGGCCACAACCACTTGCTTTTTATCCTTTAAAACGATACCAACATGGTCTATTTTTAGGCCTTGAACTCCACTTGTTACGGCTGTAATTGCATTGCCACGAGGGTCGAAAGCAAACAAGAGATCACCCGTTTTGAGGTGTCGTTCCGTAGCTATCAGCGTGCCGTCAGCAGCACGTTGCCTTGTTGTTTGACAGCCACAAAACAAGCTTATGACTGCCACCATAAGGCAAAGCACGATGTGTTTACAACTCTTTTCCATCTATACTTGAGCTACATAGGCTGCAATTTCGTCAAGATTTGAGGCTACTTGGATATAATCAGACCACATTCCACGAATCATACCCTGTGCTTGCAACGCGTCAAGTAAGGCAATGAGTGGATTGAAAAAGCCTTTCATGTTATACAAAATCACTTTCTTGGAGTGATAACCAATGGTGTTACTGGCTGCAATAGTAAACACTTCATCGAGTGTTCCTATGCCACCTGGCAATGCAACGAATATGTCGCTTTGCGCTAACATCAGGTCTTTTCGGTCGCTAAGATTGTCACATGCGATGTTGATATCTACCGACTTGCTCACCTTTCCGCCTTTTTCAATGATGCGAGGAATAACTCCTATGGCTCTCTGCCCACCCTCATGAACGGCTGTTCCGATAGCTTCCATCAGCCCAGTGTTGGTTCCTCCGAAGACAACGGAATGGCCTTCGCGGGCTACCCAGGCTCCAAACTCCTTGGTTAATCTAAAGTATTCTGCATCAATCTGATTGTTTGCAGAACAAAAAACACCTATTTTCATACGTGCAAAATTATTAAAAAAAACGACAGAAAGATAGGATGCGGCCCACTTTTTTATTACTTTTACACAACGAAATCATTCATAGAAACGAAACAATCGAAAGAAACATAAACACAATCAAAATCAAAAGATATGAAAAAACAATTGATTACACTCTGTCTTATGAGTGTTTCGACAGGCTGTTTTGCCCAACAAAACATCTTCAATGCACAAGGTTCCATGTCGCCAGAAGTACACAACGACAAGACGGTTACTTTCAGAATCAATGCTCCCGAGGCTCAAAAGGTGCAGATAACAGGTGACTTTCTACCAGCACAAAAGGTGAAAACGCCTCAAGGAGAATATGAAATTGCAGGCACAACGGACCTCAACAAAGACGCAAACGGCGTATGGACATACACCACAAAGACTCCTTTGGCGCCCGAACTCTACCAATATAACATGGTCATTGATGGCGTAAAGGTGGCTGATCCGTCAAATGTCTATGTGTTGAGAGACGTTGCCAACGTTGCAAGTATATTCTTAATAGACGGCGGAAGAGCCAATCTCTATAAGGTGAACAATGTTCCTCACGGCACTGTTTCAAAGATATGGTATAACAGTCCGACGGCAGGAATGACACGACGCTGCACTGTTTACACCCCCGCTGGCTATGAAACGAGCCGCGAAAAATATCCCGTGCTCTACCTGCTACATGGTATGGGCGGTGACGAACAAGCCTGGTCAGAACTCGGAAGAGCCGTACAAATCCTCGATAACCTTATTGCTGAGGGCAAAGCTAAGCCCATGATAGTCGTCATGCCAAATGGAAACATCTCGCAAGTAGCCTGTCCTGGCGAAACGCCCGAAGGCTTTAAACTTCCTACAATGCACCTACCGAAGACAATGGATGGCTATTTTGAGCAGGCATTTCCTGACTTAATGCACTTTGTTGAGCATACTTATCGCATCCAAAACGACAAGGCTCATCGCGCCATTGCAGGCCTTTCGATGGGTGGTTTCCATTCACTCTATCTCTCCATCAACCATCCTGACACCTTCGATTACATCGGATTGTTCTCTGCTGCCATTGATAAAGAGCAGAAAGGAGGCATAGAAGAGATTTACGCTCGACGCAATGAAAAGCTCAATACGCTATTCATGAAGCACCCAAAGCTATTTTGGATAGGCATAGGTAGCACCGATTTCCTCTATCAAAGCAATGCCAATTTGCGCCATTATCTTGATAGTAAGGGCTTCAAATACACCTATTTAGAGACCGAAGGAGGACATATTTGGCGCAATTGGCGCATCTATTTGAGTGAGTTTGTGCCCAAATTGTTCAAATAACCGGGCGTATCCATCATCCGTTTTGCCCCAAATCACTGCATGTTCTGAGATAAATCGCAGTATAAAATAAGACGTATTGCGTTGTGTTTCTACACATCTTGCGTTGTCATTCGACTCATTTTAGCGTGTAAATAATTTGAATCAACGCCGTAGGTGTTACGCTTTTGATAGCCCAGGGGCGCCAAACGATAGTGTAGGCTACCCTGGGTTAATGCATGGTTTGCGTGGAACAACGCCATCGGTGTTACGCTTTCTAAGCGTAATCCGCCATAAATCTCCTCGCTATAACCATGCTTTCTCAGAAAAAGCTCAACACCTACGGCGTTGAATCTCCTTGCGAACGTTTACCCGGGGTAGGCTCGTTCCTCGCCAACCCCGGGCTATCAAAAACACAACTCGTACCGAGTTGCACCATGAGAGCATGTATAATGGAAAATACATTAATTGGAATATTGGCATATTTTGCTATTAATTTATTCATATGTAGGTAGCAATTGTATTATAAAATGAATGTTTCAACGCCGTAGGTGTTGCGCTTTTGATAGCCCAGGGTTGCCAAACGATAGTGTAGGCTACCCTGGGTTAACGTATGGTTTGTGGGGAACAACGCCGTAGGTGTTGCGCTTTTGATAGCCCAGGGTTGCCAAACGATAGTGCAGGCTACCCTGGGTTTGCGTATGGTTTGCGGGGAACAACGCCGTAGGTGTTGAGCTTTTTTTGATTAATCCGCCATAAAATGTTTCATTGTAAGCGTGCCTTCACAGAAAAAGCGCAACACCTATGGCGTTGAATCTCCTTGCGAACGTTGACCTGGGGTAGGCTCGTTCCTCGCCAACCCCGGGCTATCAAAAGCACAACACCTACGGCGTTGCCTCGTTGTTAAATGAACATTGACAAACGATTTGAGGCATTTCGTGCGATAATTTGCCTCAAATCATCGCGTGTTTTGATGCAAATTATAGGCTGATTTGGTGCAAACTACAAAACCATTTTTATGGAATGAGATAACATTTTGATTATCATTGGCTTATGGTTTATAACCCACAAAAAGATGGACTGCGGCATTTTATATCCGAAAAGCAGCTGTTTTTTGCGATTTTATGTGTACCTTCGCGAGCAAAACTGCAACGAAGATGAAGACAAAGATTGTGATTTTGGACTTCGATGGAACGCTCGGCGACTCGCAAGCGCTCATCACCCGCACGATGAAAACAACGCTCAAACAACTCGGTTTGCCTGAACGCACGACCGAAGAATGTGCGAAAACCATCGGACTTCCATTGAAAGAATGTTTCAAAGCCTTGCAAAACATGACTGAAGAACAGGCCGAAGCATGTGCTCATCTCTATCATAAATTGTTCATGGAAAACAATGTTCCCGGCGCCGTTCCAGCCTTTCCGGGGGTTGTTGAGACGATAAAACAATTGCACAATGAGGGACTTATCGTGACGATTGCAAGCAGTCGAGGCCATCAATCGTTGGTAGCTTTCGTTCAAGAACTGCATTTAGAGCCCTATATTCGTTTGATTTTGGGGGCTGACGACGTTGAAAATGCAAAGCCAAATGCCGAGCCAGTGCTCAACACTTTGCATCATTTCGGGTTGCAACCTGCCGAAGCTTTGGTGGTCGGCGACACCATTTTTGATATTCAGATGGGACAAAATGCGGGGGCAAAGACCTGCGGTGTGACCTATGGAAATGGCAAAAGAGAAGACCTTGAGGCTGCCCTCGCCGACTATATCATTGATAATTTTGCTGAGATTGAACAGTGTTTGGAACCATAAAACAGCGAGAACACACGCCAAAAGGCAGTAAAGCACATAACATAATATGATGTGTATCAACGCGAACAGCCCCATTCCGCTGCTCCGTTAGCTGCACTTGACAATCTTTTTCCCTATTTATTATTTACAAATTTCTATCATTTCTACTCCTTATTTCATTTATTTTTACTAATTTTGCCATCGTTTTTGCAGTTGCATAAACGCTAAAAAGTAATTTAAACGTGAACAAAACAGTTTTCAACGAGCGCCGTTGTATCCGTTTTAATCACTTTACCAACAAGGGCTTTGCACTCTTTTCATGCCTTGGTAAAGAGGTAATTATCGGTATACTTAGCGTGGCAACACTCTCTAATGCGCAAGCAAAAGGCATTAGCACTGACGTGCAAAAGGCCGACACTTCGCTTTATAAGAGCGGACAACCCACGTTGCTTGACGAGGTGAAAGTCACCGGATCAAGGGCGCCTCTGACGCAAAGTCAGCAGTCGAGAATGGTAACTGTACTGAGTCGAAAGGATGTAAACGCGGCGCCAGTACATAGTGTTAACGACCTATTGAAATTGGTTTCAGGCGTCGATGTGCGTCAGCGTGGCCCATTGGGAGCGCAGACTGACGTGAGTATTCGAGGCGGAAACTATGAGCAGATGACGGTGCTTCTCAATGGAATCAACATTGGTGATCCGCAAACGGGACACAATGCATTTGATTTTCCCGTAGATATCAGTGAGATAGAACGCATTGAAATACTCGAAGGACCGGCTGCAAGTGTTTATGGAACATCGTCACTTCTTGGTGCCATAAACATCGTTACAAAGGCCAATCGAACTTCAAGTGTCACCCTACATGCGGCAAGTGGCAGCTTCGGCTCAGTCACTTCGGGAGGAAGAATCAATGTAGCGAGGGGCAAATGGAACAATCAATTATCGGGCAGTTTCATGCGAACCGATGGCTATAATCGCAATAAAGCCGGCGCGTTAAATACTGATTTCCGAAGTCAGAAGGCTTTTTATCAGGGCTTTTATGACGATGATGACCTCTCCATTAGTTGGCATGCAGGCCTTAGCAACAAAGACTTTGGCTCGAGTACTAACTATAGTTCCAAGTATGATGACCAGTTTGAACATACCTTTAAGACCTATACGGCGGTGCAAGCTGAAACAAGAAAGGGTGCTGTTAAATGGCGTCCGGCTATCTATTGGAATCATAACTACGACCGCTTTGAACTCTTTCGCGACCATGCGGAACGTTATCCTTTCAACTATCATCGTACAGATGTCTACGGCGTTAACGTCAATGCATACTTTGATTGGACGTTAGGTCGCACGGCGTTTGGTGCTGAATTGCGAAACGAAGACTTAGTAAGTACGAACCTTGGCAACCCACTTTCCAAGCCCAAACACGTGAAAGGAACCGACAATGTGATGTATAAGATGGGGCTTAATCGCACAAACATCCAGTTCGTTGCAGAGCATAACCTTCTCATTGGGCGTCTAACGATGTCGGCAGGAGTAGTGGGTGTGAAGAACAGTTGGGCCGAAATGAATGTAAAAGTCTATCCAAGCATCAACGCAAGTTATAGATTTGGTGATGCATGGAAAGTCTATGCGAGTTATAATACGTCGCTTCGCATGCCATCAGTAACCGAACTTTTCTACTCGGTTGGAGGCCATAAAGCCGATCCAAACCTTAAACCTGAGGAACTTTCTGCCGTAGAAGTTGGGGTGAAATATAACAAAAAGGGACTTTCAGGCACTGTAAGTAGCTTCTATAATCACCATACTAACCTCATCGATTGGATTGATGATGGCGAAAAAGACGCTGCAGGAGCAATACTTTGGAAGTCCGTTAACTTCGGAACGATTAACGCTTTAGGCTTTGAAACGACACTAAATGCAGACTTCCGCCAGTTACTTCCAAGTCAGAAGTTATTGAAATCATTTAGTGTTGGCTATTGTTTCATTCAACAACATCAAATAGAAGCAGCCGGTATTCACAGCCTTTACGCGTTGGAATATCTAAAGAATAAGGTGACAAGTAGCCTGCAATTGAACCTTTGGAAAGCGTTAGATCTTAACGTAAACTACCGCTTTCAGCATCGCATGGGCACTTATAAGGATCCGTCAGGAGCACTGCATCGTTATGGCTCTTATGGCTTATTGGACGCTCGATTGGCGTGGAATATGCCGAAATATAGCCTCTATCTCGAGGGAAACAACCTTCTAAACCGAAGCTATGTGGATGTAGGTAACGTGAAACAACCAGGCTGTTGGGTCATGGCTGGAGGCTCTTTAACCCTCCATTTATAAGAAATAACAGAAACAGGCAGGTGAAATCACTTGCCTGTTTCTTCTTTTTCATTTCGTTTTTTGCGCCTCTTCGAAACACTGATCCAGCCGATGTGTAAACTCAAGAAAGGCAGGTGAGTACTTAATCTTAGTGGAAGTGGAATACACTATGCCATTCTTTTCCTCGCCAGTATCATAATAATAGGCGCCTTCTTTCCCCTTTTTAAACACATGAACGGAAAGAATTGGCAAATCAGTAACACCATATTCATAGGGCTTTACCCACAAAGTATCAGGCTTTGAGCGTTCAACAAAGAGCTGACGCGCCAGACTTTTAATCACCAATACATCGTCAGAAGCAACCTTTCTGACAGGTTCAAAGAGATGAGAGCAATCGTTCCCAAGGCTATCATGAAAGAAAACGCCATCCAATATCGTGAGCGTATCGCTGTGATCAATGACATATCGTATTGTTCCTCCCATCCCTGTATATTCTACATGAATAGAATCGGCATCACCAAGTCCACCTGAACGCAACACGCAATGACTGCAACTCGTCAATAATCCCATTAGAATTATCCAACAAATGAGCATTCTTTTCATAGGCATAACTATTTAAAAAGATGATATAAGGCTTTGAACCTGACCTCCAAATCACATATATTACAATGCAACAGACTCTCCTCTATTTCTTAGAAAGAGGCTTGTTGTGAGACCCTCTCTATTCAAACAGCCCAGGTTCCATTACATTTCCCATATAAGGATTACGCCCTAAATGTTCATAAGCCAATGGAGTTGCCATGCGACCACGGGGCGTTCGTTTGATGAAACCTTCCATAATCAAGAATGGTTCATAGACATCTTCCACCGTACCAGCGTCTTCTCCTATCGCCGTTGCTATCGTACTAACACCCACAGGGCCTCCTTTGAACTTGTCAATTATAGTGAGTAATATCTTATTATCAATCTCATCAAGTCCATATTGGTCAATGTTGAGCGACTGAAGTCCTATATGTGCTATCTCGTTTGTTATTGTTCCGTTTCCCTTTACCTGTGCAAAGTCACGCACACGACGCAGTAATGCATTGGCAATACGAGGCGTTCCACGACTTCTTCTACTGATTTCGATAGCGGCTTCATCGTCAATTGGCACCTTCAACAGCATGGCAGAACGACGTATAATGCGTTTTAAGGTCTCGGGATCATAGTATTCTAAGTGCATGTTAATACCGAAACGAGCACGTAAAGGGGCTGTAAGCATACCGCTACGTGTCGTTGCTCCAACGAGTGTAAAGGGGTTAAGATCGAGCTGAATCGAACGTGCTGACGGGCCCTTATCAATCATAATATCGATGCGATAGTCTTCCATTGCCGAGTAAAGATACTCTTCTACCACGGGCGAAAGACGGTGAATCTCGTCTATAAAGAGTACATCGTTGGGCTCAAGTGACGTCAATATGCCCGCCAAATCACCGGGTTTGTCAAGCACAGGGCCACTGGTTATCTTGAAACCCACGCCAAGTTCGTTTGCAATAATATTGCTTAGGGTCGTCTTTCCCAGTCCCGGTGGACCGTAAAGTAACGTGTGATCAAGTGGCTCTCCACGATATTTCGCGGCCTCAACAAATATCTCTAAGTTCTCAACCACCTTCTTTTGGCCGTTGAAATCAACAAATCTTAGCGGGCGAAGTGCGTTTTCAAAGTCCTTCTCTTCCGTCGAAATACGCTCTTCTCTTATGTCGAAATCTTCTGTCATGCTTAACAATTTATTTGATGCAAAGATAGTGCAAACGAGCGTAATGCAAACTTGTTTGTAGATTACCAAGTGCAGCCTATCTTCTGCAAAGATAGTGCAAATAAGGCGAATAGGCAAGAGATAAAAGAAGAATACTTAGGAAATAAAGGCTCAAATGACTATAACACAAATGTATATGCAGTGTTTGCATAAGACAATTTCATAGTTTTAAGATTGTAGTTCACCATTTATTCATACGTATGATGCCGTCAAACACACCATGATATGAACATTTCAACGCCGTAGGTGTTGTGTTTTTGATAGCCCAGGGTTGCCAAACGATAGTGCAGGCTACCCTGGGTTAGCGTATGGTTTGTGGGAAACAACGCCGTAGGTGTTGCGCTTTTTCGGCGTTATCCGCCATAAAAGGTTTCATAGTAAGCGTGACTTCACAGAAAAAGCTCAACACCGATGGCGTTGAATCTCCTTGCGAACGTTTACCCGGGGTAGGCTCGTTCCTCGCCAACCCCGGGCTATCAAAAGAACAACTCGTACCGAGTTGCACCATGAGGGCATTTATTTTGCGAAATTCATCCATTGGGATAATAGCGCAATACCAACGCAGTTGCGAGATGAAACAATTGTGAGCATGGCGTGGTTGATAATAAAAGGGGAAATAGTGTAAGGGAAATAAAACCTCACCCCCAGCCCTTTGCTTTCCTCGTTTCGCAGGCTTCACGAACAGCGACCTATGGTTCTCCGAAGAGGGAGGGGAGTAGTTAGCCTTGCAAATGGAGGGGGTTGTTTGAAGGGTAATTGGGGGTGGCTATGTTGTTGATAATGAAGCGTAAAATGATTTAATGCAAATCAGCGCGTAATATGCCGCGTTTTACACAATGAAATGACGCAGATTATTGGATGAAATGGTACAAATTGTAGCATGAGGTTTTGGATATTAAATTATGCCTCGATACATATTGTTTCACAAATTATTTGGATTAACGTCGCAGATAATGTTTATTTCCGCGTGACAGGTCATTAAATCATGTTGAAAAACGAAGGAAATCGTATCGAAAAATGAATATTTCAACGCCGTAGGTGTTGCGCTTTTGATAGCCCAGGGTTGCCAAACGATAGTGCAGGCTACCCTGGGTTAACGTATGTTGTGTGGGAAACAACGCCGTAGGTGTTGCGTTTTTTCGACGTTATCCGCCATAAAATGTTTCATTGTAAGCGTGATTTCATAGAAAAAGCTCAACACCTATGGCGTTGAATCTCCTTGCGGATGCTTACCCGGGGTAGGCTCGTTCCTCGCCAACCCCGGGCTATCAAAGGAACAACTCGTACCGAGTTGCGTGGTGAGAGTATTCATAGTGGCGAACACATTCATTGGAATATTAATATAACACCGACATTATTGCGTGGTTACAACATACAAAATAGTGGATACATTCATTGGAATATTAATATAACACCGACATTATTGCGTAGTTACAACATACAAAATAGCGAACACATTCATTGGAATATTAATATAACACCGACATTATTGCGTGGTTACAACATACAAAATAGTGGATACATCCATTGGAATATTGGTATAACAACCACAGCGTTGCGTGGTTGCAACATTTGCAATGGCGGATGTATTCATTGAAATATTGGCATAAAACCGATGGCATTGCACCGTTATAACATTCGCAATGGTGGGTGCATCCATTGGGAATTTACCGCGATACCGATGGCGTTGCATGCTAACACGATTCCTTTTTGTACATCATTTATATTTCGTGGATAGTCTCTATAACCTTTATCATCTTTTCATTTGTTTTTAATAAAAAAATGATTTGCGGCAAATGGGCGCATGATCTGTGGCATTTTACCCGATGAAATGGGGCAAAACACGGCACGAAATGACGCAAAGTGCAGGGAGAACGAAGAATAGATGATAACTCATTCATAATGAACCATTTAACCAAACCATAGACTTCGTTCCGCACATGCCATTTCTTTCGAAAATCGTTAGCCCTAAAACCCGATGCGATGTGAATAGCCAAACGCCATATTCTCGCCTGAACAAAAAAAATATACAGCCCACTCCACTTTGCAACGCGGTTGCAAAACCTTTGCTTTATCTTTGCATGCAGAAATCAAAACAAATTAAATATGGCACACGAAGCACATCAAAACGAACACGAAGAAGAAGGTATGAACTGGGGATTAATTATTGCCTCGGCGATATTCTTAGTCATTGGCTTGGCACTCGACAAGCTAAACATGGGATGGTTTGTTCATCCTCGCATCATCTTTTGTATCTATGTCGTGGCCTTTGTGCCTGTAGGCCTGCCCGTAATGCGTGAAGCTTGGGAGTCGATTAGGCGAGAACACGACCTCTTTAGTGAGTTTATGCTGATGTCTGTGGCTTCGATTGGGGCGTTCTTCTTAGGAGAATATCCCGAAGCTGTAGCCGTTATGTTGCTCTATTGCATAGGCGAAGGATTGCAAGACAAGGCTGTTGACCGTGCACGCGACAACATAAAGAGTCTTCTTTCCTTTCGACCTGACTTTGCACGCTTGGCAGATGGCCGCAAAGAGAAGCCAGAATCAGTAGAGATTGGGGCTGTTATTGAGGTGCAACCGGGCGAGCGTGTGCCCCTCGATGGACGTCTGTTGGAGGCTCCGGCAACGTTTAACACCGCCGCCCTTACAGGCGAATCAGTGCCACGATTGATAGAAACGAACCAGGAAGTCATGGCAGGAATGATTGCAACGGATAGCGTTGTGCGACTCAATGTTGTGCGAAAGGCAGGCGAAAGTGCCATCAGCCGCATACTGAAAATGGTTGAAGAAGCTGCCGAACGCAAGTCGGCTACCGAGACATTCATTCATCGTTTCGCCCATGTTTATACGCCAACAGTGATTGTTCTGGCTGCACTGACAGTTGTTTTGCCTTGGATTGTGTCGCTGTTCACCTCATTTGACTATCAGTTTACAACGTGGATGCAACGCGCTTTGGTCTTCCTTGTCATCAGTTGTCCCTGTGCTTTGGTCATCAGTGTACCCTTAGGATACTTCGCAGGCATTGGCGCTGCGAGCCGACAAGGCATACTTTTCAAGGGAAGTAATAGCCTTGATGCCGTTACAAAGCTTGATATGGCGGTGTTTGATAAGACAGGTACGCTGACAACGGGAGTGTTTCGGGTGGAGAAAACCATAGGGCTTAGCGAAGAAGACCTATCACTTGTGGCAGCCGTTGAAGCCGTAAGTAGTCACCCTATCGCACGGGCTATCGTGTCATCTCTGCAACCTCAGCCCCTCGAAACCATTGACAAGTTAGCTATTGAGAATGTTCCGGGCTATGGAATGAAGTATAAATCATGGGTGATGGGCACGCTGAAATTCATGGAAAAAGAGGGAGTGAGCTATGACAAAGCCTTGAAACACACGACAGAAACCATTGTTGCAGTGGCCGAAAACCATGTTTTCAAAGGATATATTCTATTGAGTGACACCCCAAAAGAAGGTGTTTTTGCCCTTCCTAAACGGCTAAAAGCACAAGGAATCAAGGCTATGCAGGTGCTTAGCGGCGACAAACAAGCCCTCATCGACAAACTCATTGCGCACTTTGAAGATGGCAAAGGTTTTGTGAAAGGCTATGGAGACCTGCTCCCCGAGGGTAAGGTGGCTCACCTTGAAGCCTTGAAACAAGAAGGGAAAAGCGTGGCATTTGTCGGTGACGGCATTAATGATGCCCCTGTGTTAGCCCTGAGTGACGTTGGTGTTGCTATGGGAAAGATGGGTGCCGACATGGCCATTGAGACGGCAGATGTCGTTATTCAAACCGATGATCCGACGAAGGTTGCGACGGCAATCGCCATTGGTAAGCGCACGCATCGCATCGTTTTGCAGAACATTATCTTTGCCATTGGCGTGAAAGTAGCAGTGATGTTGCTCGGCATTCTTGGCATGGCAAACCTTTGGGAAGCTGTGTTTGCCGATAGTGGTGTGGCATTATTGGCCGTGATGAATAGCATGAGAGTGATGAAGAAGTAAGGGGAAGCCTCACCCCCTGCCCCTCTCCGAAGAGAGAGGGGAGTGATATGTTCTACAATTTTGTTCTATTTGGACTCTATTTTCAAAGCATTTTACTCCCCTCTCTCTTCGGAGAGAGGCCGGGGGTGAGGCTTTATTTCCCCCTTATTTCTTTTTCTTGAGATTGCGGGTGAGGCCTTATTTCCCCCTATTCTCCCCCATTCTCATGTTTAACTGCACCAAAGCAGGCATAAGAATACATAGAGAGAAGACGATGTAAAGGGCGATAACTATCGGTCGTCCATTGGAAAGCTGGCTTAGACTTGCATCTTCAAAGCCTGGCATGAGATTGGCTACAACATATACAACGGTGTTATTGACCCAATGAAGTACAAAGCCAGGAATGATACTCCCCGTGCGATAGAACATCCAACCCAATAAGATTCCGAGCAAAGAAGCATTTAAGAACTGGGCAGAATTACCATGAACGAGGCCGAAAATGACTGCCGAAATAAGGATAGCTGCCCAAGGTTTGCCATCGAAAAGGCGGAGAAGGTTGCGCAAAATGGCTCCACGGAACACGATTTCTTCAGCAAAGGGTACGATGACGCCTATGGCAACATAACCAAAAGGATTATGCATCATGCGCACAAACATCATTTGTAACTCACCGGGCATATCGACTTTAAACAATTCTCCAAGTCCCATTGAGGGGATGATAATGCCTATCGCTGCGACAACTACCCACAAAAGAGTGGCCCAGGGACGTGAAGCAAGGTAGTCACGAGAGTGCGATGCCCAACCTTTCTTCAAGAAAACAAATATTGTTATAAGGCTTGAGACGATGGTAGAAGCTATCGTTAACGTAATGTTGCTCATGAAAAGGTTACGCAAATTGGCCAATGGCATCTTATAATATACAAGATATCCACCAGCAAAAGCAAACTGAATAACCACCTGTATCAATATAAACATGACGATATAAAAGCCTATCCAGGCAATTTCTTTCCCTATTTTATTCATAAATCTCTGTCTTTATTAAATTGTTCTTCTATCATTGTGCGATCTTGTTGCAGCTGTTCGGCCAACTCAGCAGCACTATTAAACTTGCGCTCCTTACGGATATGACGAACGAAACTCACCTCAATCAGTTCGCCATAGAGGTCGCCTCGGAAGTTAAAAATATTGACTTCAAGAGACAAAGTCGTGCCGTTAAACGTAGGTCGGCGGCCAATGTTCATCATGCCATGAAGCAGATGGAGTTGGTTTTTGAGTTTAACATTCACGGCATACACCCCTTTTGCCGGAATCAACTGACCACTTTCAGCCACATCCATGTTAGCCGTTGGGAAGCCCATGAGCCGACCTTGCGCAAAACCATGAACCACTTTGCCTATCAAGGTGTAAGGATAGCCGAGACAAAGTGTGGCCATTTCGACCTCACCTTCTTGCAAAAAACCGCGTATCACCGATGAACTGATGTTCACACCATGCAGCTCAAAGGCGGTGTGATGAATGACTTCAATTCCTAATTCATGGCCATAACGCACATAATCTTCAAAAGTTTCTGTGCGATTATGCCCGAAACGATTGTCATATCCGATAACAAGCTTCTTGACATTCAAACGATTTCGCAACACTTCTTTCATGAAATCATAGGCCGAAAGTTGTGCCACCGACGCATCGAATGGCAGAACCACCGCATTGTCTATGCCCATTTTAGAGAGCAAAAGCAGTTTTCTGTCAAGCGGATTCAGCAGTTGTGGCACATAATCGCTTTGCAAAACCTGACGCGGATGGCGGTCAAACGTAATCACAGTCGATGCCAATCCGCAAGCCTTAGCAATGCTATTCACCTGTTGAATGAGGTATTTGTGCCCACGATGTACCCCATCAAAGAAGCCAATCGTAGCCACACAAGGCGCCACAGCATTATTTTCTTTCCCTAAATATATTGTGTTCATATACTCAAACTACAGCTTATCTTATGCAAAGATATTGCAAACGAGCACAAAGAAAGAAACTTTCAATTTGTCGAGTGCAGCTATATCTTATGCAAAGATATTGCAAACGAGCACAAAGAAAGAGACTTTCAGTTTGTCGAGTGCAGCTATATCTTATGCAAAGATAGTCTTTTTCCATTGTTGTACAATCAATATCACCAAATAATCTACCAGAAACAAGCAACTAAAGCAATAGACTTGACCACAAGAAAGCAATCAATTCACACGATGAAAACGATTACTTTACACGATGAAAACTACCAATTTATGTATTCAAGTCACGCACTAAGCAAGCCCAACCGCATGGATTTATACGATAAGAAAAACAAGACAGCGAGCCCAACTACATGGATTTATACGATAAAGAAAACAAGATAGCAAACCCAACTGCATGGATTTACACGATAAGAAAAACAAGATAATTTCCCTTTTCCCTTCGTTTTTTTCCGCTTTTATTTGGTTTTTTCCACAAAACCCACTACCTTTGCACGCACAAACTTAGTTTATCGGACTTGTAGCTCAGTTGGTTAGAGCAACAGACTCATAATCTGGAGGTCCCTGGTTCAAGCCCAGGCTGGTCCACTTTAATAATCAAGCACTTACGAGTTTCTCGCAAGTGCTTTTTCTTTTCTTGGTGACCTTCAGGTGACCTTTTTGGGTCAGTTCTAAAACCCAGTTGCAAGTCTATCCTCTTAAGCACATAATTTCATAAGTATTTATTACCTTTGCATCATGAAGAGTCACCAATTATTACGTTGCATTTTTCCAGATGTACTTGTCGACTACTTTGATGTTGTCGATATTCAAGAGAGTGTTTCTCAGTTTGATTTTTGGCTTGACGAGCGTAACTTTATGGAAAAGTCAGACCATAAGTTAGGCACTGTAAGCAGTTATGGTTTTACCAGCGAGCGTGTAATTCAGGACTTTCCTCTTCGTGGCAAGGCAGTCTACCTTCATGTTCGGCATCGCAAGTGGCGTGACAGTTCCAACGGAGAGATATTTACTTATTCATATGATGACTTGACGGCTGAGGACAGTAAACTATCCCCCGAGTTCGTTTCTTTTTTAAAAGAATAGAATTGAGTCCACTGCAGAGAGCATCGCAAGCATCGGTGCTCACTATGGCGTAAATGGCAAGCTGTTATCCACACAGTACAAGGAACATTTCAGCGACTACCGTAGCTGGAATCAGTTGGAACATGCCCAAGACTGGCTATTGTTTGAAGATAACATAGGAGAGAATCTAAGTATTGATGAGACCTGTCTAAGTAGTGGCGAGGTTTATACTTTTCTGACCAACAAGGCGGGAAAGGGCAGAAAAGGGACTTTGGTAGCTGTGGTTAAAGGGACCAAGGCTGAGGACGTCATCCAAATTCTCAAGACGATAAACCTTTCTAAACGGGAGACTGTCAAAGAGATAACACTCGATTTATCATCTTCTATGATGCGTATAGCCCGTGCTGTTTTTCCCAAAGCACTTATTACCAATGATAGATTTCATGTGCAGAAACTATATTATGATGCTCTGGATGACATGCGTATTGCTTACCGATGGATAGAAAGAGATAAAGAGAATGAGGAGATAAAAGAAGCTAAAAGTAAGGGAAAGGAATATATACCATTTAGATACAGCAATGGTGACACGCGTAAGCAGTTGCTCGCCAGAGCAAAGTTCATATTGACCAAGCACAAGACCAAGTGGACTGAAACACAGAAAGGTAGGGCACAAATCATCTTTGAACATTATCCGACACTGAAAAAGGCATATGAGCTGGCTATGAAACTTACAGATATTTATAACATCAAGAGCATCAAGGATGCTGCAAGGCTGAAGTTGGCAAAATGGTTTAATGAAGTTGAAGAGCTGGGAGTGGACAATTTCTACACAGTGATTAACACGTTTGAAAATCATTATCAAACCATACTCAATTTCTTTGTAAACAGAGCTACGAATGCAAATGCCGAGTCATTCAATGCTAAGGTTAAGGCATTCAGGGCACAGTTCAGAGGAGTCACAGATATTCCTTTCTTTTTATATAGGCTTATGAAATTGTATGCTTAAGAGGATAGGCTTGCAACTGGGTTTTAGGACTGACCCACCTTTTTGAAGCAAAAGTAACCCTCCGTGCCCCCCTGAAACTTAGGGTGATTTTTTGTGAGTTCAAGAAATGTTTTCGCAAATTAGAAACGAAAACAAGCAAGTCAATCGTACCAATGTTTTTGAGTCGCCAAACATAGTTTATATATATATTTATTATATGTGTTACAGGCGTCAATCTGCCTAAAAAGAGTTAATTACATGCTTCGTTTTGGAAGAAATTTTCTAAATTAGAAAATTATTTCGATTTTTTATTTGTATATTTGCAGCAAAACATTGCAGTATGGAACAAAAGAATTTGAATAGATTACGGGTAATTATTGCCGAAAAGAACCTAACCAACAAGTGGCTCTCTGAGCAACTTGGCGTTGGGCAGGCAACAATTTCCAAATGGGTACAGAATAATGCCCAGCCAAATCTTGAAATGCTTATCAAAATAGCAAAGGTCTTAAATGTTGACCTCAATGAACTTGTGCGTTTTGATGAAGTATCGATTAACGAAAAATAGAAATACGTTAAAATGGTTAATACTTTCAACATAAGTAATCGTAGGTATCTCGGTAATAAATATAAGTTGCTTGAGTGGATTAAACGAATTGTAGAAGAGAATTGTACAGACGTTAATTCTTTCTTTGATGTATTCTCAGGAACAGGTAGTGTGGCTTCAGCATTCCAAGATAAGCGTCTGGTTGTCTGTGATATGATGAGAAGTAATTATTATGCAGCACTCTGTTGGTTTTCACCTGAAAATATTGACAGAGAGAAACTTACTCAACTTATGGAATACTATAATGCTTATGATACATCAAATGAGGACAATTATATGTCGCAAAACTTTTCTGACACATATTTTGACAAAAGAACATGTCAGAAAATAGGATTTATTAGAGATGATATAGAGCAACAGCTCTCCATAGGTCATGTTAATACAAGGGAACATGCTTGTGTTATTACATCATTGTTTTACGCAATGGATCGAATAAGTCATACATGTGGTCATTATGATTCGTTCATAAGAGATGGAAAATATGATGGTGTTTTGGAATTACGTATGCCAGAGAATGATTATCCACTAAATGAAGGGAATCATATTTACTGCACAGATAGTAATGACATCGCTGGTTTAGACGAAGTTGACATTGCTTATTTAGACCCTCCATATAATAGCCGTCAGTATTGTGACGCATATCATTTATTAGAAAATGTTGCTTTATGGACTAAACCTAAAGTTTTTGGTGTGGCTAAGAAGATGGACAGGACAAAAATGAAAAGTAAGTATTGCAAGAGTATTCAAGCAGCAATTGCACTTGAAGACCTTGTAAGGAAATTGCGCTGTCGCTATATTTTGTTTAGTTATAATAATAATGGCAAGAAACTTCAATGTCGGAGTAATGCAAAACTGACAGATGAAGAGATTGTTAGAATACTTTCAATTAGAGGTGATGTCCAAGTATTTACAACTGAATACAAGGGCTTTGAGGCTGGATATGAAGCTAAAAATAAAGATAATCAGGAAAGACTTTTCTTATGCAGCGTAAACAGATAAAGAATTATACATCTTCTCCGCTGAATTATATCGGAGGTAAGGCACGTATTCTTGACCAAATGTTGCCTTTTATGCCCACTGACATTGATATATTCGTAGATTTGTTTTGTGGGGGATGCAATGTTGGTATGAATGTGTCTGCTGGCTACACCATTTATAATGACACTTCCAAACCTTTGATTAGCCTTATAAAGGCTTTGAAAAGAATGAAGAATGAAACAATCATCAAAAGAATCAATGAATTGATTGATGAGTTTGAATTTAGTCGTACCCGTGACCATAATTTCAAGTATTATGGAGGGGATGCTAACAAAGGTGTATCAGCCTATAATAGAGAAAAGTTTCTGCGTCTTAGGGATAGGTTTAATAACTACCCCAGAAAGGATAACCAATACTATATATTGTTATATACTCTAATTTTGTTCGGATTTAATAATCAGTTGCGTTTTAATGATAATGGTGAATTTAACCTACCTGTAGGTAAGCGAGATTTCAATACTGCCATTGAAGCCAAACTTGTAAAATTCTTGGATGCTTTACGACTTCAAGATTGTGAATTTCAAACAAAGGATTTTAGAAAATTTGATTTTAATGGGCTAACACAGAATAGTTTGGTTTACTGTGACCCTCCTTATTTGATTACTACTGCAACGTATAATGAGAAGGATGGTTGGAATGAACAGGACGAACGTGATTTGCTGGATATTCTTGACAATTTAAGCAGAAGAGAAATAAGATTCGCGCTTAGCAATGTCCTCCAGCATGAGGGAAAGGAAAACACACTCCTTAAAGAGTGGATAGAACTTCATAACTATAATGTTCATGAGCTTTTCATGGATTATCATTATAGTAACTACCAGAAAAAATCCAAAAAGGCAGAATCGCAAGAGGTACTTATCACAAACTATTAAAATATTTTGACTATGGCAGAATATAATAGATTTATAGGAAATTACGAACGAATACCATACAATTCATTTGTGTGGAAATTCGGAACAACATCCTTTAGGACAAGAGAATTTAATAGGATGACCGAATGGCAGCTTCAATTGTTAGATGACTTTTGGAAGAAACCAGAAAATAAGAATCAAGGTTGGGAAAAGAAATACATGGCTCCTTGGCAAAAGGATATTTATGAAATTAAAAATAGATATTACGACTGGCTCGTAGAGAATGGTTTCACAAAAGGAGATGACAAGGTGAAATATAAAGCTGCCAGAGAAAAGACCAGTGGTCTATATGATATGGGGCTTATTGATGAGAACCATAGACTGACTGATGTTGGTCGCGATCTTCTTGAACTCTCAAAAAATGAAAATGCATTCCTTCAGAAAAATCAGTTAAACATATCTAAGGACTCACAAGTTTATCTTGAACAGCTACTTAAGCTAAGTGCTGATGACGCAGGGAATACAGTACGACCATTCATCGTAGTGCTTTTCTTATTGTCAGAACTTGATTATTTAACCTATGATGAGTTTAGGTATCTTATGCCACTATGTACTTCCCAATTCAATACAGAATACATTTTGGATAGCATAAAAGAATATCGCCAAAATGGGGGGAGTATTGATGAAATTATAAAAGAATTCCTTTTGAACAAGAGTAATTATCAAGAAGGTCTGAACCGCTTTGTCACTCATCCTTTCTCTGGAGACCTCCTTCTGTCTGTTGGTATGAATCGAAAGAGTGCTGAATATGATAAGGCGTACATCCCTGTTTATCTTGAAATGTACGCTGTTTACATACAGCATGACCTTTCGAGAATTTATCCTTTATTTTTGGCAGTGAGTAAACTTACCACATCAATTAAGTGGAAGACAATGATGTTTAACACAAGCCTTACATCTGCTGTCAAAAAAGACCCTGAAGGGAGCCTTTTGCCTTTACCAGAAGAAGCCATCCAATCGGAGACTGCTTTCAAGCGTTTTTTCTATTTGACTATGCATTTAAATAAAGCAAAATCAATGCTGGAAGATTACCTTGACTTAAACAGGCGCTATTTAGGGCTGACCAATTGTTTCATTTTTGATGATGAACAGGTGAAACTTGATATAGTGCCAAAACAATTTTTCAATGCTGCAATTGAAGAATTGTATCAGCAAGCATACGAGGAGTGTGATTTGCTATTTAAAAGTTGTACTATGGATAGTATATGTCCTGCACTTACTTTTAATGAAACAAAAATTATAGAAGGTATCAATAAAGAGCTTGGTACTCATATAGATAGTATTGATGATGCATATGATGAGGTTGACAAAGTTAGATATGATCGATTCAACAAACTTGTCGATGACAAATTTACTGATGACAAGTTGTTACAATTGCTTGATAACTTTGACAACAGAACAGATGGTGAAATAAGCCAAATGGTAACAGACAACGCTGATGTACCAACTATATTTGAGTATGTTCTTGGAATTATATGGTATAAAGCAAGTGGTCGTAGGGGAAAGGTACTTGATTATTTGAAACTATCACTTGATTCAAGCCTTCTTCCTATTACCCATGCCGCAGGTGGTGAAGCTGATATAGTGTATGAATATGGTAAAACATTAGACTATCCTGAACACAATCTGCTTTTGGAAGCAACTCTTGCAGATAGCACAAACCAAAGAAGAATGGAGATGGAACCAGTATCAAGACATCTCGGTAATCATCTTCTACGGACAGGAAATAAAAACAGTTATTGTGTTTTTGCAACAAGTTTTCTTCATATCAATGTTATAGGTGATTTCAGAATGAGAAAAATGGTCATGTATTGTGACCCTCAAGATTCAAACAAGTACATTGAGGGAATGAAAATTATGCCTCTTCGCACCAATGATTTGAGATGCATAATTGAGCATCAAATTCCATACGCAAAGTTGTACAAACATTTCTGCGAAGCTTATGACTCACAAGAAATGCATCCTCAAAAGTGGTATGATGAATTTGTTTCCATTGAGAATTCTAACTTATATTATAAAATGGCAGAAAAGCCAAAAGTTGTTTCGATGTATCCTCAATACGAAGAGGAAGACAGGATGATGATGGCTGCAGAGCCTTTTGAATGCTATAAATGGAATCGGTTTCACCAAAGTATTATTGACTTCTTTGGTGGTGATAAGACCATTCTTGTTGGATGTGTTAAGAACAAGAAACAGAAAGAGTGGATTCTCTCGCATAACATATATAATATAAGATTAGGAAAAACAAAGGGCTCGATGGAAGAACATAGGGAGATGTTTAGTCGAACGTCCATCTTGGTCCTCTATGAATTTGGCAAACCAGACAAGTTGACTGGATATACTATTGTTGATCATAGGGAAATGAACAAAGAAGAGCTGAAGGCATTAGGCTATCCTAACAAAAATCCGCGCAAGAGTTACATGACCTTCACTATCGAGGCACTTGATATGGATTTTAGTCTTCTTGTTAATCACCGTTTAATAGAAAAACTGATAGAGATAAACCCAGAAAACGAAAAGGGTACACCAGTATTTATAGAACCGTAGTATGAACAACTAGGTACACTTTATTTATGCCAACTTTCTGATGAAGAAACAGACACCGGTTGACATCCGTATGAAGTTAACAAAACAAGAATCATTAAATATATGGCAAAAGATTTAACAACATCAGCTATAGAACGCCAGAATGTTCTGAATAATAATTTGGCAATACCTCGTATCCAAAATGCTTTGGATATTGAAGCATATCATTTTGAAGGAAAGTATTATCTTACCAAACAAATGGTGGCAGATTTCTATGAGGTGGATTCTCGAACCATTGACAATTATCTATCTTCACATGAGGATGAATTGAAGCACAATGGTTACTTTTTATGTAAAGGTAAGCGACTGAGAGACTTTAAGTTACAATTTGGTCACGAAAATAATTTCGTGAGCAAAATCACTCAGTTAGGTCTTTTCGACTTTCGTGCATTTTTGAACATCGGTATGATGCTCGCTGAAAGTGAAAAAGCCAAACGTGTTCGTAGCCTTATTTTGGACATTGTCATTTCTACTATCAATGAGAAAGCTGGTGGCGGAACAAAATATATCAACTGGCGCGATAGGGATTTCCTTCCTGCAGCAATTCAGGAAGAAAATTACAGAAAGAATTTAACTGTACCGATTAATGATTATGTAGATGGGCATCCGACTTATAAATATGCTTCCATTACGGATATGATTTATAAGGCAGTTTTCCATGAAAATGCTAAACAATATAAAGAGCTACTAAAACTAGACCCAAAGGATAATGCCAAAGCAACAATGTACGCAGAGGTTCTTCGTGTTATCAGTTCTTTTGAGAATGGAGTAGGAAGTGCCATTCGTGATCTGTCTGTTAGGCTGCATAGAAAAATAAGCATACAAGAGGTTCAGACACTAATCAATGAACAGGCAGAAAGCCCTGCCATGTCACCCTTCCTATATGACGCTCGTCAGAAGATGGCTTCTTTGGACCTTGGGCTTCGTGATGTCTATCATGATGGTATTGCTGGATATTTGCGAGCAGTTTCTCCTGAAGAATTCGAGCGTTTCATCGGCGCAGATTCCGTAGATCTAGAAAAACTTCTGGATAACGATGAAAACAAAAATGTTCTTGAACGTCTAAAAAAATAAAGGCAATGGAGAATTTCATTTATCTTCGTTTTGAAGATGTTCTTGGATATTACCGGGAAACCATTGAGCAAAGTGGTGGTGGAATGTCTGGCATACGAGAACAAGCAGAGATTGAGAAAGTTCTTGATTTCGTTCAAAACGATTTATACTACCCGACCTTAGAAGATAAATTGACGTACATGGTGTTTGCTTTCTGCACAGGTCATTATTTTGCGGATGGTAATAAGCGTATATCACTGGTGATAGGTGCTCATTTCCTTATCAAGAACAAAAGAGGATGGGCTGGGTTCCATTTCTTGCCATATATGGAAGCATACATCTGGCATGTAGCAACTGGGAATATAGATAAGGAACTTCTCGCAAAAATCATTTATTCGGTCATCAATCGAGAAGAACTTGACGAAGGTACCAAGCTGGAAGTTATCCATGCAATGGAAAAAAGTCCTCTGTTCTCCGAGAAAGACGATGAGTAAAACGTTATTTATGAGGCCGGCAAAGAGTGGGTCCAAATGATACCCAATGTATTACCCAAGAGAAAGGGTTTGATGATTGGATAGAGCTATGCGACCACACTTCAGGAAATTAGCCTTCATGTCTGCAACATATACCAAGGTTAGGAACTGAGTGAAGACGGAACTCGAAAGAATTTCTTTCTAGTTCGTCAAGAATGTAAACGTCACGGAGTTATTCTATAATAGCATAGTGGTCGATTGGAAAAACCGCGCGAGTTTGCTCCCGAGGGCAAAGCGTAGAGTAATAAGAAATAGCAGAAGGGAGTGTCATCATGAAGTGCCCTCCAGAAGTATTCTTTTAATTATTTACGCATATCTTCATATACACTGTCAAAATATAATGGCCTCGCAAATACATTAGGAACCGTTGGTTCTTTTCTGGACACATTATCTACTCAATAATACAATAAATGGTGATAGACCATAACATTGGGAGGACAATTTGTGCGTTGCCCTCCCTTTTTTATATTTTCATTCCTCTTGATGGGCGGATATACCATCTTTGCTTTTCTTTTTCAATACTTTCGTACTCTGAAAAGTTGCTTGTCACATTCTGTACCTCCAGCCTTCCCTTGGTGTATTCGTTTTCAGTGAGAAATGGCCGGGAAAGCGTTATCAGCGTATCGGCCGTCCCCTGCCTGTCAGAACCCATATCAAGAAAATCATTAACGGCACAGGCTTGCTCATATGTGAATCGTCTGGCAATCGGCTTCTTGGCAAAGTCGATGACGGCTTTCAAAGCCTTGCGACATACAACATCCAACAAGTCTATTGCCTTCTGAAAAGCGGATATAAGGCTGGCTATGATGTAATTCTTCTGCGAGAGAGCCGTCTCATACGATTTCTTATCGTTTTGCGACTTCTTCAATAGCCTGTTGTAACTTTGGGTGAGTTTGTTGTATTCATCCAAACGCAACTCCGCAATCCGCCTTTCCCTTTCATAGGCCTTTTCAAGTTCAGCCGTCCGCTCTGCCACTCCCTGCGCTATCTTCTCGGGTAATAATGCCACCTGTTGCTTCATGGCGATGTTCTCCGCCTCCAATTGTGCATACTTGCCCTTTCCTGCAAGGTTGGCCAAGCCCGACAGGATGGCGCTACCGTTCTCCCGATTGGCTTTCGCCTGCTTGTCGTGGATTTCCTTATCCAACTTTTCACAGGCGAGAGCTTTCTGCTCGTTCTCCTTTGCCAGTTTCTCCGCTTGTTTCTTGCTTTCCTCCAACTCGCGCTTCTGTTTTGCCACGATATAGTCATTCCGTTCAAGATGCCGCTTGCCCGTCTCCAACTTGGAAACGCCGCGCTCCATTCCCAATGCCTCGGCCGCCATGTCCTGCACGAGGCTGATGTCCTCATTGTCCAGCTTGTAGGACTTACCCGTCTCATGGTTCATCCAGTCCCAGATGACATGGGCGTGATAGTTAGGCTTCCATGTAGAATTGTTATTCGGATCAAGACAATGCCCCTCGTCACGATGGAGATGTATCTGTATGGCAGTGATACCGAAACGCTGTCGGCAAAGGTCGGCGAAATGTTGCAACTGCTCCATGGTGGTGTCTGCCTTGCACACCACGACGCCCTCACGCAAGGGAGTACAGCCGGCTATCTTGGTTACCTTGCCCGTCTTCTTGTTGATTCGCTCCCATTCCTTGGTCTGCATGCCCCTACCCGTCTTTTCCTTCACCATTCTGCCAATGGCATCGTAATACTGCCGCAAGGTCATATCGCCTTGCAGTTCCGATGTCCACGATTGGTTCTCAGGTATCAGGTCTTTCCTGATATAAAGTTTCTCTGCATTGATGTGGTCGAGATATGCCTTTGTCCGTTGGTTGTGTGCCTCACTTTGCCCGATATTGCAGGGCTTGATGTGTACTGATGTCATTTGTGTCATAACAAAAGGGAATTAAATGATTGTTGGTTTTTCTTTTCATAAGGTTCTTAGGGAGGCTCCCTAAGCGGAGAGTCCAGAGAGAGGGTCACGCTCTGGTCAGGGGTCTTGGGGGCAGATGCCACCGAGTGGAGGGTGCAGGGGGAGAGTCATCCCCGCCGGTTCTCCAAGGCTGGCCTTGGGCCCACAACTACGAAAGCGCAGCGGGTAGTTATAGTGGGCTATAACAAGGGCAGAGCCCTGTTCTCCCCCCCCCGAGTTCAAGGACTGCCACAACCTCTGATTCTGTCAATCAGGTATCGGTTAATGTCCCGATGGACAAAGCCACGGTCCACCTTGAACCTTGCCCCGAACTGCTCTTCCCAATAATCACAGCTTATATCATCAGGGAAAAGGACCACCCGCTTGCCAGCCAGTTTACTCATCATGTTATTGGTGAGATTGTAGCCTTCTCCAACCGCCAACCAGTCAACGGCCGGTTCCGCCAGCGTACCCAGCAAGGCTGTCTTTTCCTCCTGCACAATGGCGACAGGCTTATTTGAAAGCAGATGCTCGCCAAAGAAGACCTCATCATCCGTATAATAATCGAAGCAATACCAGCTATAAAGATGCTCTACTAAGGGTTCTCTTTGTAGAACTGCCCCACTCTCCGTATCAAAGTACTGCACTCTTCCTCCTACAACCTTGTTATTCCGGTTAATCCGAGGCAGCACCGTGCCATAATGTCCGTTCACAAGTTTGGTAACGGCTTCCAGATGAAATCTCATAATTAAACTATCAATAGCCGACAATATCTTGGAATCATAACCAAGTTGCCTTATCCAGATAATCCGTAAGAGAAGAATAATGGCATCCTATATCCTGCTTGGGTATCTCTATCAACATCCGATCATTGGGCGCAGCCTTAGTCGCCGATATTCTCTTCAAGTCCTGATTTCCCATTTTTGCTATGCGTTTTATGCACTTATGCATATTGCATAAACTGCATAAAGTGAATAATCAACGGTTCAAGAGCCTTGACACCTTGCTCTGGGTGATACCGCATTCCCTGGCTATGTCCTGCTGCTTCATGCCCTGTGAGGACAATTCCCTGACCTTCGCTTTCAGCTCCTCCCGTCTGCTGGCAGATGTTGTTTCCAGATGGGCGGTCTCCGTGTCATAGCCACGAAAGGTAAAGCAAAGATTGCCGTCCTTGTTCTTGGCCCGCTCATACAGAGCCACATTGTCGGCATCGAGCAAAACTTCGCCGTTGCGCCACTTGCATTGCTTCACATAAACCAATGAGCCGTCCTTATGTGATTGACTTAATCCTACGGCATCATCAATAAGCTGGTTGAGCTTGGCAGAGCCTTGAATAGCCGATAGGGAAAGCGGCACGGCACCCGAAAACATCTTGGGAACATGATTGAGGACTATCAGTGTCCAATTGTATTTCTTCTTGAGGGCATTGAGCGATGCCATGAGAGAGCCTGCATCGGCACCTTTGTCAAGCGACTGACTTAGGGCGGTAATATTGTCAATGAACACCACCTCCGCCAGATTCGCCACGGCTGCCGTTTCTATTCCCTTCAGTACGTCACCGGCGGGATGGTCCCCGTCCATCTCCGCACGAAAGAACGTGGGAGGGAAATCTGGGGATTCATAACGGAGAGACAGCTGACGCAGCGTCATTTCGAAGTCGGCGTACAGGACACGCTTTCCTTTGGCGGCAATATCCCGTGCTACCTGCATGGCAAAAATGGTCTTGCCGATACCCGATTGTCCGAAGATGATGCAAAGGTCACCTTCGAGGACAATATTGGGATATAGGACGACGACAGGAGGAAACGACTTGCCCCTCCTTATGCAGTCATTCATGGAAGACACATGAAAGCCACCGGCATCAATGGCTCTCTGTTCCTGCAACTCATGAAAGGAGGACAGGATGTAATCCATTTCAAGCGGTTTGGGAATAGTTTTGATCTGTTCATCCATAGCATTGCCCTATTGATTGTTTGTATTTGCAGGAAGCCCATTGGAAATCAATGCGTCCACCTCCTGCTTGGAATATAGGTTGCGCCTACCAATCTTATGCGCCTGAATGTCCCCACGCTTCTCCATGCGCCAGAGCGTAGTATAGGTAATGTGTAGGCGTGCACAAAGCTCGTCACAGGTGTAATACTCGGTGGGTACTGTCAAAACTGGTTCTTTCAGCAGATTCTTGCCCACCACTGTCTCTAATACTTCTGCAATGACCTCCTTGAGATCTTCTTTTTGCAGCATAATGAAATTACCTTGCATAACATGGAGTTAAAAAGTTATGCTGCAAATATCACAGGTGGAAAAGTGGCTGCAAGTGGCACCTAAAGAATTTTATGACTAATGATAAAGTTTGATAGTAATACATTGATAATCAATGATTTAGTTTTAAAAATATTTTAGTAGAATTTTGTTGATTTTTCAAAGGTGGGGATAGGTGGGCGTGTTTGGGAATCACATGGTATCGTATGAAACGCACAAATGGCGTATTTCCGAAGTGGAGATACGCCATTTGTTGTATAGGATAGATATTGAAAATCGTTATGTACGACTATATTTGCTGAAAATATGGTCAATCTGTTCCATCTTTTTGTGGTACACTTCCGTCACGCTATCGCTCCCTTTGTACTTCTTGTTAATATTTTCAACTTTATAGCCACATTCTTTGGCTATATCTTCGAACCAAGTGGTACGAATATCCTCAGGCAACAAGAGAGATAGATCATGTAGAATTTTATACATGAGCATTTTCTTCTGCGAACATGCGGCAAGGTGGCTTGTATGCGATTTGCGGGTAATGATACTTTTGAATTCATCTGGTGAGACTAAGTCTTTGAATAATTCTCCGTTGAATCTCTTATAAAGTTCTTCCAACAAGCCATCAGGGAAATGATAATCATCTTCTGCTTCAGGTACAATTGGTGATAGTTTGTTAGCTTTATCTTTGGGCTGGTCTTTATGCCCCATTACCATTTGTCCATTACAGCTTTCCTTCTCAGCAACATAAAACAATGTACCCTCACGTCGTCCAAGGTTAATTGTATATCTGCGGAACATATCTAAGTTCCATTCACCACGCTCCAAATCGTCTGACGAATTCAATTTTACACTCCACTGAGCAAAGTCCGTATGCTTAAAGGGATGGTCAAGGTCATATCTACGACAGTAATTGTAGGCAGATGTGAAACCATTCACGTACCAGCGACTTACTTGTGAGCTTAGTAGGCCAGCTTCTTTGTTTCCTGTGGATTCTGAATGCCTATCAAAGATGCGCTGTAACAGAGCCAGCGCATTGGTGGTAATCATGGCTTGTCTCGGTTCCTTATCCCATATGGCAATATAGAGGAAATATCCATCAACAGTTTTGGAACTGAATTCTTGGTAATCACCCTTAAACCATGGAAGGATTTTCTCCTGAAAGAAATCGTATGGTGTCATTATATTGCTTTATAGGTTCGGTTCTTATTACTTCCACATGCCTCAATTCGCCCTTGCTCAACCAAGGTACTGAGATAATAACGAGATTGCGATGACTTCAATCCAAATGCTTGCATTATATCTGATGTCTTAACTTCTCCATTATTCGCAATATAATCCAATATCACTTGCATTTTATCGCCGGTGTTATCGCCAGTTTCTGATTTTATCGCCGGTTTATTAGGTGTTTTATCGCCGGATCTTATATTTATCGCCGGTTTATCGCCAGTTTTCGAGTTTATCGCCGTATTGTTATGGTCTTTACCGCCACCTAACTCTTTTTCCACCCCATCATCGGAAGCCTTTTCAAACAACACTTCCGAAAGATTTGTGCAATGTAGTCTCAAAATAGTTCGGTCAGGGTTGTGCGTGTCTTCCCACGTCGGCTGTTCACCGTATGCCGATTTCCAGCCATCGATGATGGTTAGGATGCCACTACCGGCACGTTCTCCAAGGTCGATGAGGGCGAACATCTTAAAGAGAATTGCATTGCGAGGGTCTGAAACGCCACCACTCATGGCCTCTTTCATACCTATTCGGAAATCACCCGGGTTCTCAAAGGTGAAACCATCAGGATATTTCTTGATGACCACCCCACGTCTGCCATAATAATCGGCATTAACCAATGTATTCAATAATGCTTCGCGTACGGCCTTATGAAGCGGAGTGTCGTCCACTCGCATCATTCCCTCCAATTTGAATGGACGAGGGAGATCATGGCTTAACTTATTAGCAACGGCAAAGAAAAAATCAAATACATTGCCACTCCAGTCACCCGATGAGGAAACCAGCCTATCTACCCAACGGATACTCGGATCTCGATGGTCTTGATAGTCAAGGAAGTATTGAGGGTATTCCGAAAGAATCTCATATTCATATCCAAACATCAATAAGCCTGCCGTAGTGGGATAAAATTTACTTTCCTCCGCATCGTAACCAATAGCTCCAATTTTCCCAAGGAACTCTTCGTCACCCAGTTTTGACCAAACGTGATTGATATGAGAAATGTTGAAAATATTGCGATAACTATGCACTGTGTCCATGCAGAACACTTTCATATCGCGATGTTTGAGTAATTTGCGGTCTTGGGTCAGTTGATAAGCATCCCGATACATAGCTGACACTTCCTCGTGCGAACAATGGTAATCGCCTTCACCATTGCGTCGGTATGAACCAGACATTGGGTCTTGACCGACATAGACAGGACGAAGATATCTGTCGGCACGAGGCACACGAATAAAGATTACTTTCTTACCTTCGTAATCCTCTACTGTAACATCCTTTTCAACTAAAAGATTGACATTGACTTTCTGGCGATTGTTTACCATATTCCAAAAATCCTTCAGCATCTGGTCTGCATTCTGTACCCCCAACACTTCAAAAGAACCATCTTTCTTTTCATCAACACCAAGCAGTATGATACCACCATCTGTATTTGCAAAAGAAGAATATGTCTCCCACATAGAGTTAGGTATGCCTCCTTTTGCCTTCTTTGCTTCCAGTCGGTTTCCCTCCCTGTATGAGCTGATTTCTTGCATGTTATAAAGGTTCTCTTCCATCTTCATTCTTGTTAATGACTACAAATATATAGATTATTTATAAATTAAACAAATCTTATTTGTTTCTGTTTAGAATAAACTTATTTACAACGAAGCTAATAATTGCTTGCGCTCTTCATCGGTCATCTTCTTGAGTAGAGCGATAAGAGCCTCTTTGCCATCTTGCGGTTTGTCATTCAGTAAATACCAATTATATTGCAGCATTCTCTCCAAGGGATAGGCCCCTATATAATTGGAAGTTATATCTCCATTGCCACTGTGCCCCATGCTGTCGCTAATATATTTATATGGCACTGTTCCCGAGTTATTCAGATTAGTGGCAAAACTATATCGAGCCCAGGTAGATGAAGGTCTTTGTTCTATGCCAAGCAACTCTACCACCTTCGCCATATGCTCACGAATATAGCGATTATATCGTTGGATTACCCATACTTCTTGTTCTGGAGTTATCCACTCACTCATAATCGGGAACACACGCTTGTCAAGTTTAGGCTCATTGCCATACTTGTCTATAATCTTTTGTAGTTCTGGAGTAATGGGAAAGATGACCTCGCTAGCACTCTCGTTTCTGTCTCTCGTTTTATGACGCAAGAATCGGAGTTGCTTTCCATGTGTAGCAAAATACCAACCATCATAAGTCAGTCGCAAGGTGTCAGCCAAATTTTGTCCGTCACCCAGATACATAAATAGGAACAGCCCTAAATCACGAAAGACGGCGTGTTTCTCTTTTGGAAAGAATAACTCCTTGCCTTTTTCGTCTTTGGCTTCGTCTCTTTCCCAAAAGTCATAAAGCATCTTCATGGTAGGAACATCAAGGAACTCATGCTTACGACTACACACCTTATTGTAGCCCGTCTCTTTGAACATTTCTTTGGTGCTTCCTTTAATCAAGCCACGGTCAATGCAGATATTTACAATGGTGCGGAATGTACGCAATGATATTCCAATGGATGTTGTACTAAGCTCATTTTTCTTCATTACCTTTACCCAATCCAGAATAAAGTTGTGACTTATATCACTTAAAGATACATCTTTTCCCATATCCCGTACAAACCTCTTTAATATATCCTCACTACACCGAGCTGTTCCTGCCTTGCCATCGTCGCGCTTGGATACAATAAAAGATTCCCAAATGGAGTAGATTGTACTATCGTCATCTTTCCTCCCTTGATGTCGTTCCTGGAGTTTTCTCAAAGAAAAGTTTCCCTCATCGATGAGTTGATTTACAAGAGTAGCCACTTTCTCCATCTGTTTTTTTAATTCCTTTCGTTCTGAGGCTTTCTTGTTTCGTGATAATTTCTCACATTCACATAGTTCTATCCAATCTGTTCCTATATATGATTTCCCTATCCGCAGAAAAACTTTCTTACCGGCATGCGCTATACGAATAGCGACAGGGGAAATTTGGGAATAATCGCCATCCATTCTTCTGGGATCCAACATAAGTGTACCTGTAACTTTTCCGTTGGAAGATACGAACTTTGCAAGTGAGGTTTCTCCTCTCTTTCTATACTTTTGGGATACATTTCCTGTTTCCGTGAACTTTACTTTAGTATTTTCCATTATAATCCTCCTGTTTATAGGCTATTATCGAAATCCTCCGTGAACTTTTGGTGAACTTTCTGAATAAAAACTGCTGCAAATTTAAGATATTTCTTGGAACAAATGAATAATATAACTTATTTTTTTTCAAGTGTTTAATATTATTTATAATTTCATGGAATATACATCAAATAGCCTCATAATCTGGAGGTCATAGGTTCAAGCCCTATCTGGTCCACAAATAGAATAAAGAGCTTTACGCATCATCGTAAGGCTCTTTTCGTTTATAATCAAGTAGTTATACGCATAAATTACTATGATTCTAATGTTTCATATGGGATAAAAATCTCTTTCCTCTCCTTAATTTTGTTGCACACCTGATTCTATTTTGAGCAAAATATCGGCCAATTTATTCATTGGTTGACCTATAGTTGTCCCCAAATGAGAGATTATGCTAACAATTAAAGCAGAAGTTCAGAGAGACAAGTTAAGGCAAGATAGTACTTACAATGTAAAAATCCGATTTACCAAAGGTAAGCACGTAAAGTGGAAAAAATCATTGAAACTTTCCCCATGTAATCTTCGAAACTAACCCTATGTAGTTATTTTATAACTTTTGTTGTTAGCGTTCATCTTTTCTGGATTCTCAATCGTATCTTCTTTTGCCAGTTATTACTATTATTTATTTTGCAAAAATAGATATAATATCTTTACATTGCAAGTGATTTCTCACTTTCTTTTGTTTTTCTTTTCTTTCATATATTTATTCTTTTCCTCATAGATTCTCCTTTCAATTGAATTTTAATTGCTCCATGTATGATTCTATCCATGATTGCATCAGCTACGGTTTGATCTGCTATGGCTTCATACCATGCTCCTACAGGTATTTGTGATGCGATGATGGTTAGTCTGTCTTCTATAATATCCATGAGCAGATTTCTTGCCGTAGTATCTAAAGGTTGTAGTCCGAAATCATCGAGAATGAGCAGTTCTGTACATTCTATCTTCTTGAGTTCCTTCAGGATGCTCCCCTTGGCTTTTGCTACTTTTAATTGTGCCATTAGCCTTGCTGTATTTGCATATAGCACCCTGTGCCCTTTTTGGCATGCCCTATATCCAAGTGCTGTAGCAATGTAGCTCTTTCCTGTTCCTGTACTGCCCACTATGAAAAGATTTCTACCTTCGCTCATAAAACCAAAATCAGCCAATCGTTGCATCAAGTTGCGATCCAACCTTCTGTCTACATCGTAATCTATATGCTCCAAGGAAGCTTCATATCTAAAGCCTGCAGCCTTGACAAGCCTTTCGATAGTTCGGTTGCATCTGTCATCCCACTCATTGGTAATAAGCCATGAGGTAAACTCATCGTTGGTCATTTTATCAAGTGTAAAATTCTCTTGTGAAGCTTTGAAGGCCACATACATTCCCAGCAGACCGTACATGCCCATTACGCTGAACCGTTAGCATCTTTCTGTTATGTAACTCAAAAGGAACTGTGGGTAAAGACTTTAGTTGTGACTGCTCAATATCCTCAAACTGTTCCCGTCTGGAGTAGGATCTTCCTGTAAGAATCATGTTGTTATGCTTCTCTAAAGCACTACGAATAGTTTGGTTTAACATTTCAAGAGAGCCTCTATCTTCCTTCTTGAGTTTGGGATAGATACGTGCATAGGTCAGTTTTACAGCATCTTCCACCAAGGCTTTGTCTTTTGGCTTTCTTACACGGGCTGGCATTACCACTTTAGATGAGTATTTCCATATCTTTGCAACAACTAATTCCAAACCATTCGGGAAATGACTTTCGCTATGCGCGGAAACTCCAAACCTTTTGCGGAATGGTTTGCGGGAGGCCCGCAAGCTTCAAATCCTTTAAAAAGTGGTTTACGGGAAGCCCGCAAGCATCAAAACCTTTAAAAAGTGATTTGCGGGAGGCCATATAGGCGCGCAAGAAACGATTGAAACTACAATAGGAATACTCTTGTGGATAACATTTAATATACTCTGAGTAGAGTGTTTTTCTTGTTACACCACGCTTTCGGAGACGTTTGGCATAGTCGGGAAGTAGAGCCGAGAGCGCATCTAATCGGGGACTGTGATGAGTTGTTGGAGCAAGTCCAAGGAAATCAAAAAGTGTGGCATCATCCTTACAAAGAAGTTCTTTTAAGGACAAATTACTTTCATTAAAAATACGAAGATACTTCCTGATGGTTGTATGGGAAATACCAAGTGTGGTAGATATGGAGCGTGAGCCATATCCAGAGACGTAAGGCCGAATACTTGACGAAGTTTAATCATCTTAATGGAATGGTTAGGCATAGTTATCTGCGAATTATTTGGTTAAAAACAATTTACAGATAAAGATACTACTTTTACACCAAAAAGATAAACTCAAAAACAAAATAAAACAGGACCACTCTAAATGATTCTATAGGCCACTTTGCACGATTACAACAGGGCCAGCTTAAATGAGCCAAGAGGGACCACTTTAGGTGAGTATTTCCACTAAGGCTATGTCCAAACAAGTTTGACATAGCTCATTTGGATTATCGAAAACGTTGGTTCCGTCTAAAACACTTTTTGCCATTTTTTCTTTATGATTAAAATTAATACTATGCCGGTCGCCACCCCAGCCACATAGGCGAAGAAGAGCATTCTCAGGTCATTGAAATGCGTTTCTTTTTGCATTTGAGCAATGTTTGAACGCCGCTTGTGCTGCGTCTGAATCTGCTGTTGCAACGTTTCGATGCGCTGCTCATAGCGTGCGCACTGCACCTCCAAACTGTCACATCCCGCTTCGATGATAATCCGTGCAGGGCTTTCCTTGTCTGCCGAGGGCCGACGGCTCACTTTCACGTGCGCCCGCCCTTTGCGGACCGTATAATCTGCGCCTGCGGGCAGGAGGGCAAGGCTGTCTTCAGCCACGCTTAGCGTCACCCGCGACTCGGGCACCATTACCTGCTGCTGCCACCGTGCGATGCTGGCCATCTGCCGTGTCGTTTCCTTCTGTGCGTGGCTTTCCGCGGTGTGGCTTTCCCTTGTCGCCGTCTTCACTGAGCGACAGCTCACTGCTGACAGGACAGTTAACGCGATGAGGGCACAGCTGAATGGCCTCGATAGCCCGCGAGAGGCGGTTGAGGGCGCGGCGTGTCTTGTCGTTCTCGCCACGCAGTTCTTCCATTTTCTCATAATTGATGCGGTTTTGTTTATGAAGTCCTACAAGCTCAGCACTCACCATGTCGTACATCTGCTTGTAGGTGTCTTCCACTTTCTTCTTCTCTTCCACCGTCCTTAAACGGCGGTTCGCAATCCAGGCAATGGCAACACCGATACCGCCCGAAGGGATAGCCCATTGCAGGATTTGGAATATTGTCTCAGCCATTGTCGTTGGTTTTTATCGTTAAACTTGTCGGATGCCTATCGAGCGCAGCCACTTCTCCACATCGAAACTCGGGCAGGCTTTGCCGGGATTCAGCTCATGATGCCCCACAATCTTCACCTGCGGGAACCGCGCGTGGAAGTCTTCCACATAGCGTTTCAACGCCTCGCGCTGCGCCTCGGTGCGCGTGTCTTTCGGTTTCCCTGCTTTGTCACAGCCACCCACATACACAATATGCCGGCTCACGTTGTTATAGCCTGCTGCACCATTGGTCACTTCCCACGGGTCAACCTGTGCATCCTCGTTGTTATCCGCCAATCGCTCCACGCGTCCGTCCAAGTGCACCATGTCCGTATAGCCCACCTGCTTCCAGCCACGGCCACCCTGACTGACGGGCGCAGTGTGCCAGCGGCGTATCTCCGCCGCGCTCACCTCACGCCCCTCGGGGGTGGCCGTGCAGTGGATAACGAGATATTGCATGGCTGTTTTCATCCTTGCTCGTCGCTAAAGAAAAAGGAGGCAGAACGGCTCTCCCGTGCAGCGTGACTTCTCCCAATGGAGAAGCTGGCGGCCATGGAGGGAAACACGTTTCTGCCTCCCGTTCAATCGTTATGCATGATGGGTTATGCACTGCCGCCACCACCGCCCGATGGCTTCTTCTTATTCACCACATAGGTACCAAACTCGCGCACGCGGGCATCGTTGGTGAGCACGGGCGTGCGCAAAATGCCCGTGGCACGGCTGCGCAGACGCACGGCACGGATATGCGTCGTGGCATTGAACTCGGCTGCCGATGCAGCAGGCTTTGTTTGCAGCCCCACTGAGAAGATGGCCAAGTCGTCGAGCTTGACATTCTTACCATCGGTGATAACCTCTTTGATGCAGGCCACCATGTCGCGCAGCACACCATAGATGCAGCCCTCAGAAAAGGGCACATTGTGAGCAGCCATGTAGGCCGCCAAAGTTTTCAGCCCCATCGTCTCTTCACAAACGGCACGTGCATAAAACTTTTTGTAGCCCGCACTCTTCTTGTTCTTGTTTTCGTAAATCTTGTAACGAATCATAATTGTTTTTTCCTTTCTTTACTTGTTAATTCAACATTTTGTTTTCTCTGTGTGATCACGTTGCAAAGATAGGAAGAGGGTGAGAGTGGGTAGAGGTTTTCAGCGGTTAGCAGGGGTTAGCAGGGGTTATTAAGTATTAGATGTGGTCTTTGCGGGCGATTGTCTTGCAAAGAGTAAAAAAACAATAGTGGCTTGCACTTTGAAGTGCAAGCCACTGTAAAGTTACATGATAGCTACTTTTATTTTAGTTTATCTATTATGCACTGCGCCATTTCGTGCATTTGTGTAGCAAAGAGAACAGGAATGCCATTATCATCCACGGCATAATGTTCTTTGCTGTTTTTTATACCATTGTTCATATACCCGAAAGCCTTAATACCATTTAGTCCTCCTTTTACAACTTCGTTGCAATGTCGTTTGAGTTCTTGACTTAGTTTATCGGGAGAACATGATTTTACACAAGCTAAATCCCCATCAGGATTATTCTTGTAACAATAGTATAACCATATCTCAAAGCAGGGATTACTTATTATCCATCTTCCAGTATCATCATTTGACTTAGAAGAAAGAATTACCTGCAACTTAGCGTAAAATTCATCGACATCAGACAATAAGAAAACCTCATCTATTTTTTCTAAATAATAAGTCTGGTCATCAATTATAAATTTACCCTCCTTTCGAATCTTCTGCCATTTTTCTTGCATTTGAAAAGGAAGTAATCCCTGTTTATCTTCTGACAGAAATAACACTCTTAAGACAGAAGATTTCTTACCAATAATAAGTTCTTTCAGGAAATCTTTTTCTCTTTTTTCTCCACCTGAGATAATAAAAATAAGTGATGGTTCACGAAAACTATCCCCTTTTTGGTAGTTTGGGGAGACATTAGAAGCTATGATGACATTGTTAGCTTCACTATCCCCTACGTTTGTCTGCCTATCCTTTGCATCAGTCTGCTCTTCATTTTCTCGATGCCAAATAGACATTTCTGGCTCCTGTTCGGAGTCACCTTTTTTATATGATAACTTTGAAAAGTCCATAAAGCACTACATCTTTAGCTCTCCAATAAAGGGAATGGCACCATAACGCCCTTCCATATACCCGTTTGCAATATTGATAGTATTATGAATCTTAAAATCGTTTAATGAGTACATGTGGGTGTTACCATCCTTCTTCTCAACCATCCAAACCTCATCTGTGCGGATAAATTCCTGATTCAACAAACATGTCTCGTGAGTAGTAAATATCAGCTGACCCGTTGTTTTCTGTTGAGAAAAGAATTTTACTAATTCTCTTATAAGATATGGATGGATACTATGCTCAATTTCATCAATCAAGACGGTTTTGCCTTCCCTTATCGCATCATAAAAAGCAGGAACGAGATTGAGTAGGCGAACAGTTCCATCTGACTGTGCCACAATGTCCATATCTTTTGAAAAGCCGTTTTGCCCAAACTGTTCAAACATCATCTGGCTAATCTTTCTAACCCCATCCTCAACAGTGAAATTTCGTGTAATCTTATTCCTAGTTATTTCAGATATTCCGCCAGATTGCATTTTGTTTAATTCCTCTATGAGTAATTGTTCTTCATTGTGAGAGCGAATCCATTCATCAAAATCCTCTGTTTGGACTTTGACTGTATTGATTCCTAAATCAACAGCCTTGAAAAGAGCCGAAGTGAACGCAGTGATTTTTTTATTCCTTCTGAGAAGTTCTATTAGAGCGGGGTTAAGTGAATGAAAATTGATTAATACTAATTCTTCTTGAAACCAATGTTTGACAATATCAATGTTCTCATCTGATAAAACAGGCATATCATCATTAATGGTCAGCAAACTGGCAAAAGGATTTTTTTCTAACCATGCTATTATCATTTGTTGCACCTCATCTGATGGTTTTACTGCAAAAGACAAAGTGTAGCCTTCTCTTGTAAATACATTTTTATTCTCTTCTGTACCAAGTCCAGATTCTTGCAGGATTTCAGATTTAATACCATCTTCACCAATTTCAACAGAATAGATAAATGCTTTTCCTGCCTTTGTAACAAACTCAATCGTCAGAGTTATTGGTTGTGAAGCAGGATCATCCCTTAAAGCATAAAAATATCTGGAAACTTTAGATTGATTTAAAAAATCTTTATTGCACACTAATAACCGGACAAAGTCAACACCTTTCAGCATATTGGATTTGCCGGCACCATTGGCACCGTATATAGCAGCCATTCTCAGTGTTGGCAAAACTTTTGCAGCCATGGTAACATGATTGGGAAGAGACTCCTTTCTCATATTAGGGAACATATCAAATTGAACCTCATCTTCAAAAGACAGGAAATTCTTTAGTATTACTCTGAGTAACATAACGTACAAATTTAAATAATCATAAATGAATAAATAAAGATAGCTTCTAAATGTATCTATTTATAGTAGGTGCAAATATACAAAAAAAATATATTCCGTGAAATTTTCACGCAAATTAATTGCATACAAAATTCTCAAACCTGCTACGGTTCTCCCAACGCCTCGACAATCATGGCTACTTGCCGCGGTGTGAAGACGCGCTGGCGGGGCGAGTAGCCGATTGCTTTAAGACGCGCTGGCAGGCCGGGATAGAGGTTTATCCACATTGAGAGTTTCTGCCACGCTGCACCTGGCGAGAGCTGCGGGCAGTAGGCCTGTGCCAGCTCCGTGCGACCATAAGCACGGAGATTGAAGGGGGTGTTGAGGGGTGTTGTTGCTGCCATATTCGTTCTGTTTTAACTGACGGGTCAACGGGGTAACAGGTTGACAAGATGCTTGTCCGTCATGTCACTCGCTTTACACGTCTACCCATTTGCCATGTTGCCAAAATTCGTAATTAAATCTGTTCTTTTTCTTTCGGATTATCATTTATTCTATCTATGCCATTAAAAACAATTAGCAAAAACAAGTTGCCTACTTGTCAACTGTTACCTTGCCACTTTTGAGGCGTAAACTTGCCACTTTCGAGGGCTAAGTGGGCCACTTTTGAGGGCTAAGTGGCAAGGTTTTGCCGTGCGTTGCAATAATAGTCAAAAAACAGGCTGCCTGCAAGTTTCTGCGAACGCCGTGCAGTATATGCTGCAAAGTGTGCACAACGGCGTGTGAACAGCATCACCTCCAAGGAGGCGCAGGCGTTTATTGAAACGCATGCCGACGTGTTGAACAGTGCTTTTGAGCAAATGAAGATGTCGGCCACCATGCGCGATAGCTTGGAGCATTCCACCTATGTTTTCTCGGGGCTCAAAACCTTTCATGAACTGAATGAGGCCTTTCCTTCCTTGGTCGATGAACAGGGTAATAAAAAACCGTTTGAACGCTTCTTGAATGACGTTCAAAAGGTGGACAAAACCTATAATGAGCACTACCTGCGGGCGGAATATAACTTCGCACATGCTTCGGCCGGGATGGCGGCGAAGTGGGAGGCGTTTGCCGAGGACGGCGACCGTTACAACCTGCAATACCGCACGGTGGGCGACGATCATGTGCGCCCCGAGCATGCTGCCCTCAACGGCACGACGCTGCCTTTCAGCGATGCGTTTTGGGACAGCTACTATCTGCCCAACGGGTGGAACTGCCGTTGCACGGTGGTGCAGGTGCGCAAGACAAAATATCCCGAGACACCACACGAGGAAGCCTACAGGCGTGGGGCCGAGGCTTTGGCTAACGACACGCGCGGCATGTTCCGCTTCAATCCTGGCAAGCAGCGCAAGGCCATGCCTGACTATAATCCCTACAGCATACGCCGTTGCAACGACTGCGATCTTGCCAAGGGGAAAGCAACTCTCGCCTTTGTGCCCGATAATGAGTTGTGTGCTACGTGCCGGTTGGTAAGACAATGCTATGGGGATAAGACAAAATTGGAGCGGGCCATTGAGCGCATACATTACTTGCACGAAATGGAACCGCTGCTTAAGGTGAAGCATGAAAAGCCGATAGAAGGTGGAACAATTAAAGTAGGTTTCTCTACCTACGGCAACAAGCACCTCTTCTCCGACACGTTCGGCAGGTCAAAGGTACTGGAGAAAGAGGATTTAGCCTCATTGGATAAGGTGTTGCACCAAGCTACCTTTATAGGCTCCTCACCTTTGACACATAAGAGAACTGATGGCGTTGACCATTTTTATTATTTCGAAGGAGAGATAAGAGGTAAGAAAATAAGGCTAAACGTGGCAAGAAAAGCTGATAGGAAAGACAATGGCTTTGTCCGTACAACATATTTCCTATATTCCATAAATGATATATAAAAAGCGCATTGGGCGATAGTTAGGACTCAAATGCCAGGTCATCATTCCCAATGCGTCTGTATGGTTTTACCGAGGGCGGCGGTTAGGACTCAAATGCCAGGGTGCCATTCCGTCAGTGCTTTATCTGCTGCAAATATACAAAAGAAATCCGTTACCTCCAACAGAAGTAACGGATTATTTTCGCTTTTTATTGACTATTTCTTTTTATCTATCTTCTTCATTTCTCTGAACTCCGATTTCAATACTTTCTTTACCTCTGGTATTTGCCGTTCTTGAGGAAGTTGTTCCGGCTTTCTACCTGTATTCTTTATAATAATATCGCGTACCTCCCGACCAACTTCGAAATGAGTTCCTTCCAACTCAGCCTGCCCATGAATGGATTGTGACTTTATACGCTCCTCGGTCTGAGTAATTCTAAACAGGTTTGCTGCCAATTCTGTTCTGCCCATCGTCTCAAAGAGTTTGCTTTTATCAACGCCACGCTTGCGCGCCAGTTGCACATTCAGCATATTATACATACCACGATAGCCTGCATTTGTGAACTTAGCATAGTCTTTCACACCAGCTTGATGCGCCACAGAACTCAAAGATTTGTTACCTTCTTTTATCTCGTCGCGCATCAGAAGCCGTTCAATATCTGATTGCTTTTCGATATAAAGTTCAAACTGACGTGTTTGTGTGGCAAAATACGCCTGAACCATAGCCACTTCTGGTTTCTTAGGGTCACCATTCATAGCTATTAGATAGCAGGCAAACCGAGTTAGTTTATAATCTATTTGAGGCAGTCCATTTATCTCCCGAGTTACCCGAATGATGTTGTCAAGATGTTCAATATTCAAAGAAATGAAAGCCTTAGTTGCGCGGTCTAATACTTTCTTGAATGAGCTCATCTCGGAATAACCAAGCATAAGCATGAATTCAGATGCCCACCAATAGGTGATTCCATTTTGATTTTTGAAGTCTTCAAAAGACAAGTCTGTTATTTTGGGTAAATTTTCCATATCCATTGTTTATTTATTGAACGCCTACAAATATAGTAAGTTTTTGGAAATGTAGCAAGTTTTTAGATATAAGGATAAAAAAAAGTCGAAACCACAAGGGGTTTCGACTTTCTACCTATTAAGAGTCATGCAATCAATAATGACTTACTATCTTCACTGAAAACACCTCGATACTCTCAAGGATATCCTCGTGGTTGTGGTTGGTGATGGTTTCTGTGAGCCGCAGGCCGTGGAAGCTGTCACTCTCTACGCCGTCCATGGCTGTGCGAATTTGGGCAATCAAAGCCCACGCGACTTCTTGTCCACCCTCCAACCAGTCGTCGGTTACGAAGTGTAGCCGCACGCTGCTTTCACCACGATAGCCACCACCCACGTAGGGTTGCCACGTAATCGGGCCAAACTCGACGAACGCGGCAGGACGTGCCCAACTGTCCTCCTGCTCAATGAACTCCACGTTATGGTTCCACCCTGTTGTAATCGTGCAAAGTGGTCCTATAGAATCATTTAATGTGGTCTTGTTTTATTTTGTTTTTGAGTTTATCTTTTTGGTGTAAAAGTAGTATCTTTATCTGTAATTTGTTTTTAACTAAATAATTCGCAGATAACTATACCTAACCATTCCATTAAGATGATTAAACTTCGTCAAGTATTCGGCCTTTACGGCTCAGGATATGGCTCACGTTCCATATCTACCACACTTGGTATTTCCCGTACAACTATCAGGAAGTATCTTCGTATTTTTAATGAAAATAGTTTATCCTTAAAAGAACTTCTTTGTAAGGATGATACCATGCTTTTTGATTTCTTTGGACTTGCTCCAACAGCTCATCACAGTCCCCGATTAGATGCGCTCTCGGCTCTACTTCCCGACTATGCCAAACGCCTCCGAAAGCGTGGTGTAACAAGAAAAACACTCTACTCGGAGTATATTAAATGTTATCCACAAGGGTATTCCTATTATAGTTTCAATCGTTTCTTGCGCGCCTATATGGCCTCCCACAAATCACTTTTTAAAGGTTTTGTTGCTTGCGGGCCTCCCGCAAATAACTTTTTAAAGGTCTTGATGCTTGCGGGCTTCCCGCAAATCATTCCGCAAAAGGTTTGGCATTTCCGCGCATGGCGAAAGTCGTTTCCCAAATGGTTTGGAGTTTCCGCGCATGGCGAAAGTCGTTTCCCGAATGGTTTGGAGTTTCCGCGCATGGCGAAAGTCATGTCCCAAATGGTTTGGAGTTTCCGCGCATGGCGAAAGTTATTTCCCGAATGGTTTGGAATTAGTTGTTGCAAAGATATGGAAATTAACGGTTCAGAGTAATGGGCATGTACGTCTGCTGGGACATTATTATAGCGTACCCCACACTTATGTGGGAAAGAAAGTAACCGTGTTTTACACCTCCCAACATGTTGAGATATATCAATACTACAGACTCATAGCTCAGCATATAAGAAATTATCAGGGTTTTGGATTTACAACTATCAAGGAGCATCTTCCGGCAGCTCATCGGCTATATTTGGAGGAAGATCCTACGCCTTATCTCAAACGAGCCAAGGAGATAGATCCTGTTGTAGAAGATTTCCTCCAAATCGTTATAGAACGAAAGAAATCCTTGCTTGCAGCTTGCAAGTCTTGTAAAGGTATATTATCATTTGAGAATAAAGTTGGAAAAGACAGACTCATTGCTCCCTGTAAATATGCCCATAAACTTGGTGTATACAACTATCTGTCAATGGCCAATATTCTTACCAAAGGACTTGACAGGATAGAGTTGGTGGAAGAAAGAGAGTTAGAACTAACTCCTCAACATGAGAACATAAGAAGGAAAGAGTATTACGAACAAGAATTAAACAGATAAGATAATGTCAATGAATGAAGAAACACTCTGTCGGATGCAGCATATGCGCCTGCTGGGAATGCATGCGGCCTTCAAGGCTTCACAAGAGAATTTTACACTTGATAAAATGACCAACGATGAGTTTACCTCATGGCTTATTACCAATGAGTGGGACGGTAGATGCAACCGAACTATCGAAAGACTTGTCAAGGCTGCAGGCTTTAGATATGAAGCTTCCTTGGAGCATATAGATTACCGATGTAGAGAGAGTTGGATCGCAACTTGATGCAACGATTGGCTGACCTTGGTTTCATGAGCGAAGGGAGAAATCTGTTCATAGTGGGCAGTACAGGAACAGGGAAAAGCTACATTGCTACAGCACTTGGATATAGGGCATGCCAGAAAGAGCACAAGGTGCTGTATGCAAATACAGCAAAGCTAATGGCAAAATTAAAAGTAGCAAAAGCCAAGGGTAGCATCTTGCAGGAACTCAAGAAAATAGAACGTACAGAACTACTCATTCTCGATGATTTCGGACTACAACCTTTAGATACTGCAGCAAGAAATCTGCTCATGGATATAATAGAAGACAGACATGGGAAGAAATCAACCATCATCGCATCACAAATACCTATAGGAGCATAGTACGAAGCCATAGCAGACCAAACCGTAGCTGATGCCATCATGGACAGAATCATACATGGGGCAATTAAAATTCAATTGAAAGGAGAATCTATGAGGAAAAGAAAAAATATATGAAAGAAAAGGAAAACAAAAGAAAGTGAGAAATCACTTGCAATGTAAATATATTATATCTATTTTTGCAAAATAAACAATAGTAATAACTGGCAAAAGAAGATACGATTGAGAAGCCAGAAAAGATGAACGCTAATAACAAAAGTTATAAAATAACTACATAGGGTTAGTTTCGAAGATTACATGGGGAAAGTTTCAATGATTTTTTCCAATATATACTTATAGTTTAGCACCTGCCTCTTTATGAATGCAGATAAGCTTCTTGGGTTTGATAGTTTCTATAACCTTCTTTATTGTTGTTTTGTCCGCATGACCAGAGGTGTGAATATCCACAACATTGCGGAACAGTTCACGAAACTCCTTGTATTTCGGGTTGGCTTTCACTTGTTCAGGAATCTTGTAATATCCATCCCAAGATGAGAATATCAACAAGGTCTCCTCCTGCGGAAGTTTGCCGATAAGGCCTTTGACTCTATCTATTTGTGATGTTCCAACAATCATGGTAAAGCCCCTGCGCTTCAACTTGCCGTAAAGTCTTTCACTATAAAACAGAGGGTTAAAGGAAAACAAACCTCGCGAGCGTTTTGCTTCCCTTTCCGTAAAGAGTTCCATCGTTCTTTTCATGAACAAAGACCAGATGCACAAAGGCTTCTGTGCGCTTATTGCTGCTCCTTTTATTGCTGCCAGTCGTTCTATATCTGTAGCTGATGCCAAGACAAAGACGTATTTGAATGCCTGCATCACGCTTGCCATCTTCCTTGACACCTCACGTTCATGGATACATCTGCCCTCACGCTTCAGCATCGTGCCTTCAGTGATTAGCACGTCGATATTTGTGGCATATTTCTTCAGTGTCGGGAAAAGTCCTTTGCCCAGATAGCCGTGCTCGCGATAGTCTCCTGTGTGCCAGATGCGTTTGCCATCAGCCTCTATAAGAAACATGTAGGAATCATAAATGCTATGACAATTATAGAACGGAGTAACCTTTATGTCACCTATTGTTATGGATGCAGGAACCTTCTTTGCTTCTGCTCGCGTCCATGTTTTAAATTCCTTCACTTCATCTGCATGAGCAACTGCAGAGACATATTTCATTTCAAGCATGATTCCCTTGTGAAAATCACGTTCTGGCTGCTGGCTGTACTGTTCTTTCTCTTTTTTAATGGCCTCTTCGAGTATCTTGTACTTAATCAGTAGCAATTCTTTGCTTCCTTCTCCAATATACTGATCAATAGGGATATACCAGAACAAGCCAACATGATCTTCGTGGGCATGGGTGTAGAACACAGCTTCGTGTTCTTTCATGTTTTTATCAATAATACCAGTGACCATGCTAAAGTCTTGCTCTGAAGTTGTTGATTCACCATTACCTGGAAGATTCTGCCCAAAATCGATGAAGACTCTGGATGTATTTGTCCATATTTCAGTGATGCAACCACCAATCTGATTAAGACCTCTATGCACTTTGATGTTCACGTTTATCTCCTTTCCTATGGTTGTTTAAGATTTGTGATTTCTTTGCTTCATTATAATCAAGTGTAGGTACAACATAGCCCTTCAGAATATCATTTTCCTTAATGTCTTCCCAATATATAAGATGTATATCAAATTCACAGCTGTCATCTCCATTTTTGAATGCCATAGACACCGGGTTTTCTTGGTAATCCTCTTGCTTTGGGATGACAGCAATGTATCTGCTGTTCTGCCAATCAGACTTTATGTCTTTGTAAAACTTGCACACAATTTCATTGCCTCCAAGTTTTCTTCGGCGGTCAATGATTTTTATTCTTGAATTATTGTTCGGGCCATACTTCAACAAAAGAAACTTTTCTTTGAGTTGAAAGAACAAATTTGAGGAATGACCAACAGCATATTTCGTATGATCTTTGATGTATTCTTCATGGCGACATTCTTCTTCTTTTAGATTGTAACGTTTACGGGCACTTGCTTTTGCTTCAATGAAAAAGACAATGGTCTCACCCAATTGGTTCTCGGCCGTGATGACAAAATCTAGGTTACCGAATCCTGACAAAGAGAATTCAGAATACAGTTTGAAGTTATGAAATGTTTCTGTTTCGCCTGCCATTCTCAGAAATACATTCATTGCTGCATTTACTGCCTTCTCGTCCCTATTCAAAGCAATACCATAGAACAGAGCATTCATTGCCCCTCTTTCTGAATAACCAATAATTTCCATGTTCAATTATCTATATCTTGTTAAACATTCTTCTAATCTTCTTTTTATCTCAACCCGCAAACCATGAGGTTTGAGCACCTCCACCTTTTCACTCATTGACAATATCTTTGTGGCCAGTTCTGACGTAAGACAAAGCCAATACTGGAAGTCACTATACTCCCCATCGCTGGTCTTGATTTCCTCTTGAGAGGAATGAAGTGGAAGCGAGCGTATATATTCAACATGCACTCCGTATACTCGCAGAACAACTTTCTGAGGCTTCAGGTCTTCATTCACAAAGATGCCAACCGTATTGGCATAGTATTCCTCTGCGTCAAAATCCTTTGTCACCACAAAGGATTTATCCGTCAGTTCCATTTCGACCGTTCGGTCAAGAGCAACGTTACGGAGGCCTTCGTGCTCGTTCAGATAGCCGGTAATGTACCATCTTTGGTTATAGACCTTCATAGCATAAGGTTGAAGATGGTAGGTTACACGCTGCCCGTCAAAAGGCTGATAGATTATCTGCAATTCTTTTCCTCGCTGCATAGCATCAATGACCGTCTGGAGGTATTCTGTTCCATGAGGGATATCCTCAAACAGAATCCTGTCTTTCATATTGCGACCAGCCTCAATCATATTAGATATAGTGAAGGAGTTGAGCAACCACTGGCGGGTTCTGTCACTTCGCAACTCATTCGGTGATGAGATGTAATATTCGTATGTAGCGGAATCACATTTCACCTCAACCCCAAATAATTCCGCTATTGCCTCCCTGTGTACATGAAATGTACGCAGAGCAAGGGGCTTTCCATCGCCAAGATAACTGTCTTTCCATCGATAGCTTATCTCTTCAAAGGTAAGTCGTCGCTGTTGCAGCAACGTATTAAGAAGCCAGATGTATCGGTTAAATGTCTTGCTGATCATCTTTATTTCATTCCTTATTCGTATTATATAGTATGATGAGTAGTGGAACTTTGTCCGTAGACTACAATGCAAAGATACTCATCGTATCTGCAACATCACTGCATACCTCTTAAAATTTTTATAAAACCTATTATTTCTTTTATTCTATGCAGCGCTTTTGCATACTCTGATGATAATTTTATATCCAAATTCTAAAATAGATAAGTTATGACAAAGAAAAGAAAACAGAATCGCAAGAATGAGCTTTCTAAGAAGGGAGCCGTTGAGTCTATCAGATTTCAAACACACATTGGACTCAAACAAATAGGGTGTAAGGATACCGATATGTTCCATCGGCTTGCAGATGCAGAAATAAATGTTATTGAAGAATTAGATCTCACCGATGATATCCTTGGCATAAAAAATCTTGTAGAAGGTGTAAGAAAAGAGCTGAATGTAGAGCCAGCATTGGAAAAAGGCGACTTCTGTACCAGCATAGTAGCAATAGCCCTCGGCATTTCCAAGATACCTGTATTGGATGATATGCAGATGCCTGTTGTGAACTGGCAAGATCAAATCAACAAGAAGCTTCTGACACTTTATTATCCAGAGGAATCTCGAAACGCAGTGGCTGAATGGGCAAAAGCTAACGACTATAATACTTCCACCTACCTTGGCCGACCTGTGGTCAAGTTCAAACGGTTATTTATAATCATAGAAAGAACACGCACGTAGACAAAATAGCTGAGAGAAGGCTAGGCGAATGCTCGCCTTATCGTTTCCAGCGATGGTTGAGCCTGAGATTCTTCTTGACAATGATATGCTTCGACGGATGTTCGCATTTCGAGGGAAAATCATTTTCGGCCATGGCCGAAGATGGGAATAAGCTGAAAAAGAAGTTTCGGCTGTGGCCGAAAAGGTGAAATGTGCATGAAAGGGAATTTCGGCCGCGGCCGAAGAAAGAAAAACGCTAAAAAGAGAGTTTCGGCCATGGCCGAAAATATAAATATCGCGCAATTCTGAGTTTCGGCCACGGCCGAAAGAGTTAAAAATAACGATAGAGAGGCTCAGCTTGCGCTACTAATGCAAACGTAAAGTCGTTTTAATTGTTTACGGGAGGATAAGTTTTAAATGCGTGGTTTTTATCTGACGAAGCTTGCGCCACGCGTGAAATCGGGAATCAATACAGGCATTGAGCCGTGTTCGATAGAAAGTTTTGAGAGTTCTGCGATGCTACACCATTCCGCCAAATCATAAACATCCATATCTAAGGGAAGTCCCTGTTGCAGACAATGAGCCAATCGCAAATCCATGAAATAAGACATGCCCCCACGTGGATCAAGTTGCTTGGCTAAGTTTATTGTCTCGGGACGAAAGTCGGGAGCGTAGCTATGGAGCAACGTTTCTATCTGCGAAGCACTCAACAACACACTATTCTCATCAATGTCTATGCCCACTTTAGCGGCCGATTCGCGACTGAGCATAATTTCCGGAGTTGGATATTTGGCTGCGTAACCCTGCGTTCCGATAACCTGGAACATACGGTTATATGGGCGTGGGCTCATCACATTGTGCTGGATAAGAATAGTTTTTCCTTTCAATGTGCGTATCGTCGTTGACGTTTGGTCACCATTGGCAAAGAAACTGCAAGGTGTCTGCATCACCTTTTGATAAATTTGTGTTCCTATGAAGGCATCCGTCTGCATCGATGTAAGATAGTGCATGCGGTCGGTTTTATGCATGTTTAGAAGTTTACAAGCTGGTCCGATGCTGTGTGTGGGATAAACATCGCCACTATTTTGCTGGGCATAAGCCATGCGCCACGGCGTCCAACGGTCTCCAATGGGGTGCGCGTAGCCGCCTTCCGCATGAATCAGTTCACCAAACAGGCCTTTTTTAGCCATTTTCTCGACCGCCATTTCAAAATCATCATACACGGTGTTTTCCAACATCATACAATGTTGTTGCGTGCGTTCGGCTGTGTCTATCAGCTGCCAGATATCTTTTAAGGAGAGCGCAGCAGGCACTTCAACGGCCACATTCTTTCTGTTTTGCATGGCATGGACGGCAATCGGCGCATGCGAAAGCCAGTCTGTGCAGATATAGATGAGATTAACGGCGGGCAGTTGGCACAATTTGATGTAGGCTGATTCGCCACTAAAGACAGCGGGGCGCGGCTTGCCTAATTGTGCAACTTGCCTCGAAACTTCCTCTGCAGTAGACTTAACGCTGTCGCAAACTGCCACGATTTCAACGCCGGGGATGTGACACCAGCGCATCACCGCTTGCCGACCACGAGCGCCAACGCCCACAAAGGCCACACGCAACAGGCGCAATGGCGGAAGCGTTAGCGAGAGAACATCGCGCTGATTAGCTGCGCGAACTGGGGTGAAAGTCTCTATTGGTTGTACCGTAGATGTCATTTCGATTGTGATTTTGTTTTAATTGCTGTGCAAATATACCCAAAAAAGTGAGAAGAAGAAAGGCGAACGGATGAAATGAATGCCGAAAAGGCTGCGATTCTGCCTATTGAAAGAGGGAGAAAGGGAGAGGAGAACAAGAAAGAGAAGATTGGCAATGGCCGAACGACAAGCCACGATGTGAAACGTAAAGTAAAAGTAAGCCGACAAAGATTAATATGAAATATATCGCTCATCGTTTGCAGTATTCAAGATATATTTCGTAATTTTGCGATGTGAAGATGAGTTGATTTATACGCAATTTCAATGGAATCAACATTCAGCCACAAGCTGAAAGGCGCGCACTCCGCATCGCTGATTAACGAGCTTCAATTCTAAGCGCAAACAGATTCAAGTTTGAAGAGATGCACAAGCAACGCACCACATCACGCAAAGAGTAGGTTGTCGACTGCTAACGCAAAACAGAATGCAGCAACAATGCGTTCGTTTCTATCAGCAGCAAAGGATATATTCGGGAGAAATTGATAACATTTTTATTTTTATAAGCACAAGGGCTGCGGTGTTAGCAATAACCCGTTGCCGAATAATTCATTAAAGTTTAAAGACTATGACAAAAGAAAAGTTCTTCACAAACTTAGGTTGGGTGGGTATGGCGACATCGGTTTTGATGTATATTTTCTATATCGCCCAGATTGATAACAACCTCCATGGTCAGAAAGGTGCCTTCATTCAACCATTTATGGCGGCCATAAACTGCACATTGTGGGTTGGATATGGTCTCTTCAAAGAGAAGCGCGATTGGGCTCTTGCCTTAGCAAATGCACCGGGTATTATCTTTGGTTTGATCACCGCTTTCACCTCTTTGTAAGCCAAGCGGAAAGAAATTAGACGAAAAATAGCATAAAATCTATGTACGAAGTCCCTCGACAGGCACAATGACTGCTTTGTTGAGGGACATTTGTTTGAATGAGTTTACAGGCTCATCTCGCCCACTCGCCGCTGCTCAGTCAGTGTGGCTGTTGTGCTATTCGGCCCTATCCACTCAGTCAAAACGAGCCGTTTTCTGACCATTTCCTTTCGGTTATCTTCTAAAAGAGACTGAAAAACAAACGTTTACATGAGGCTTTGTCAAAAGAAAGACCTATCTTTGCAGTGATACTTCATTATAACGGACGAAAAAAAATATAACAACACATCATGCTAAGACGCTTGAAAGCCTTCGTTGAGCCTCGACAAACGCCTCGTTTCACGGCTCTTTTATTTGCATTGCTATGCTCTTCTGCCTATGGTTTCGCCAAAGAAATTACGCCAAACAAGGCATTGGAGATTGCCAAACGATACATTACTCCCGCTGTTGTGGCGCAAAAGTCACGCGCAACTCGCGCTACCTCTGCGGCTGCTTCCACCCCTTTTTATCTCTATAACGACAAGCGTGGGCAGGGCTTTGTCATCGTTTCGGCCGATGATGTTATGGGCGAGGTGTTAGCTTACAGCACAAAAGGTTCGCTCGATACCACCAAACTGAATCCTGAAGCGCGGTTTTTGTTACAACAATATCGCGAAGTCTATCGCGCCCTTCAACAATATCCACAAACAAAGTCGCGTGCCCTCGTCGCCTCATCTCAAACAGATGAAGTTGCGCCACTGCTGAAATCACACTGGGGACAGGGTGAACCCTACAACCAACAGACCCAATATGTCACGGGATGTGTAGCCACTGCAATGGCTCAACTCATGTATTTTCATCAATGGCCTAAGCGCGGTCAGGGGGAGAACTCTTATACTGTGGCCTTTGATCACACGCAACGCACGGCCAACTTTGCGGCGTCTGAATATGCTTGGAAACAGATGTTGCCCGACTATCTGCACGTGTCTTACACACAACAACAGGCCAATGCCGTTGCAAAACTCATGAGTGATGTCGGCATTTCGGTATTTATGCAATACACCTCTGGTGCAAGCAGTGCCTCAAACTATGCTGCAGCGCAAGCCTTTCGCAATCATTTCGACTATGATGTAGCCATGATTACGAAGCAGGATGAAGGCACTTCACACTTCTTGGAGATTGTACAGAGCGAGCTACGGAAAGGCTTTCCGCTCTATATCTCTGGCAATTCAAAGAATAATGCAGCTGGACACGCGTGGGTAGCAGACGGCTTTGACCGCAACGGAATGGTGCACATGAACTTCGGTTGGGATGGACAGGCCGACGGATTTTATTCACTTTCGGCGCTCAGCCTCAGCACTTCAGGAAAAGAATTCAATGGGAGACCATTGGCGTTCAACAGACAACTCATGGTCATGGCAGTGCATCCAAATCGTCAAGGCACACCTCCCATTGACGAACAACTGCGTGAAAATGCGCCAAACTTAGCCTTTACCATCGAAGGAGACATGCACTTCACGGAGACACCTCCCACAACTACGGGCACCGAAGCCCATATTACGATTAATCATTTCACAAATCAAAGCAGCCAACCCTTTTGTGGTGACCTCGGCATTGGCATTTTCTCGGCCGACGATTCGCCTGTGCGCATCTGCCCATCAACCTTTCATGAGGCTGGCGGATACACCGTTTCGCGCTTTGCCGACTATGGAGGCAAGATGTCACCCAGCGCACTTATCAACGGGGATGTGACGATTCCACTCAAACTTTCGGGTCTTGCCGACGGACAATATACGCTTTCTGCCGTTGCCTGCGAACGCCACGCGTCGGGTGATTTCGGTTCATGGACAAAGCTGAAAAAGGCACCACGCATCGTGTTTAAGGTTGAAGCGGGTCACATTTCCTATCTCGAAATGCCGTCAACTGCCCCGACTTTCCAGCTCATGGCTGCCCCAACGTTTGACAAGCCCCTTTATTCGGGTGCGAAGAACACGGCCCATGTCATGCTGCGCAAACTCAATGCACTGCCTTTTGATGGTGTGGTGAGCCTCGAATTTATCGGTAGCGATGGCCAGCCGGCTGCCACTTTCACCACCGAAAAGAGTGTAGACTTTGAGATGTTTGCCACAACGCGCATAACGCTTCCTTTGTCGTTGCCTGAACATCTCACGCCGGGGGATTATGAATTGCGCCTTAGTGTCATCAAAGACTATACCCAAGAGACTTGCATAGTGCGTTCCGTCAACATGCAAGCACCTACGCATGTGAACGTAGAACAACGCGACCAGCGCAACATTTTGTTTAGCAATGTCTTGGGAATTGTGCAGGATAACTCGGGAGAAAGTATTCCGGCAGACAGAATTGACCAGAGAACAACGCCGCTGTTCAAGATTGGATGTATCGCTTTCAGCCGTGAACAAGCCGAATATACCGGCCCCATCATGCTGCAACTTGTAGATGACGAGGGGAAACGGAGCATCAATCTCAAGACCATTCCGGATGCAATCAGCCTCAACCATGAGGCAAACACCTTGCAAATCATGAGCGGATGGTTGCGTGCAAGCGACCTAAAAATCATCAATAATCGTGACTATCGGCTTACATTGACAGGCAAACAAGGCGATAAGGTCATTGACCTCTGGCCCGAAGACGTAGCGCCTTTCATCGTGTCTATCGTCAATGGCCCTTACAATCAATATCCTGATAATGGGCCAGACGGTATTGATGAGGTGGTGCAGGCAGCCGATGTGCGCTTCAATGGCGGACTGCTTGAGGTGAGCCAAGAGGGATTGCAGCGCGTCGCTGTATATCATCCGAGCGGCATTCTGGTAGCAAACAAAGTCATAAAAGGCCAAAACCACGTTGCCATTGCCCTTCCGCGTGGCCTCTATATCGTGAAAATAACGACTCAGGAAGGCAGCTTTACGAAGGTGGTTCGATAGCAGGCGTGGCATCGCTAAGGCAGTCTTGTGACCTAAGAAAAAGCAGAGCAAACGCCGTTGTCAGCCTGTCGGCAAGCTGTTGTCTTTCAAGGTGTTATCCTGTTCCTTATGAACATCACCGCCATTTGCGGCATTTCATCGCACAAAATGACGCAAATCACGGCGTAAAATAAAGGAGATTAGCACGCCATTTGGCGCAAATCATGGCATCGAAGCCATGGAATGGCTTCACACCTTCTCAACGCTTGCCCCCAAGTTGCGCCCTTTTTGCCCTCCATTTCCTAAGCATTCTACTCCCCTCTCCTTGGAGAGGGGCCGGGGGTGAGGCTTTGTTTTCCTCTCCTTCTTTCGCTATAGGGCCGGGGCTTCGCCTTTCTTTTCATTTCCAAACCAAAACATTTGCATTTGAAGTAAGAATATATTAATTTTGCAAATGATGGAAAAAGAAAAGCGGATAGCACTCTTTACGGGCACATTTAACCCCTTTACAATCGGTCATCAGAACATTGTTGACCGAGCACTCCCCCTATTCGACCACCTCGTTATTGCCGTTGCAGTCAGCAAACTCAAGCATACGAGTGAAGAAATTGAGGCACGTGTGGCAGCCATTAAAGCCGTTTATGCCGACGAAGAGCGCGTCACGGTGAAGTCATACGACGACCTTACGGTTGACATGGCACGCAGAGAAGGCGCACATTTCATTGTGCGTGGCGTGCGATCGGTAAAGGATTATGAGTATGAACGCGAGCAAGCGGACGTCAATCGGCAGTTGAGTGGTGTTGAAACCATACTGTTGTTTGCCGACCCTTCGCTATCAAGCATCAGCAGTTCCTTGGTGAGAGAGCTACGCTTCTTTGGCAAAGATGCCGACGAATGGGTGGCAAAACCAAAACGAAAATAAGGTAAATAAGGATAAACAAGTTCAATGTTATGATTACATACAACACAGATGGCGTCGCAATGCCTAAGCTAAAGAAACGCATTATCAACCGATGGATAAAGCAGGTTGCAGCAACCTATGGGCGAAAAGTAGGCGATATAGGCTATATGTTCGTTGACGATGCAAAGATACTACAGGTGAACAACGAGTATCTTGGCCACGATTATTACACCGACATCATTACATTTGACTATGACGAAGACGACATTGTGAGTGGCGATCTCGTGATAAGCATAGACACAGTGAAGTCGAATGCCGAATTGTTTGGAAAGGAATATGAAGACGAACTCCATCGTGTCATCATCCATGGCATATTACATCTTTGTGGCATTAACGACAAAGGACCGGGTGAACGCGAAATAATGGAGGCCAATGAAAACAAAGCTTTGGCAATGTTGAAAGCCTTAGAAGAAAAACAATAAGAAGAAAACACACTTTTGTTTGAATGAAGTGAGCCTGCGTGTTGTGGCTTGTCATCTTATCATTCAGCACAACCAAGCATTAAAAACAAAAAATATGCGACCTTCAACAGGCCGCATATTTTTTATAATGTCCATCATGTTGCTCTTTCAGAAGTTTTTGGTTTTGAAACCAAAATCATCATGATGGAACCTGATTCATTATAACTCTCTAAACAAATAATTTTTGAATGCGAAAAATGAAATAACATTTGCCCTCACGGGTTGTTGCAATTTACAAAGTTGAGTACTTAATAGTCTAAAACTTAAACCTTCGATGCAAAGGTATAAATAACTGCAACTATAAAGTATCACAAATGTTCACATGTTCTCACAAATCTTCATTTTCCCTTTGTTTAGAGGGTTTTTTGTTCTCACAATTTTTCATTTCTCTTGGTTTTCCCTATCTTTTTTCTGTGAAAGCGTACGGAAATCAGATGGTGTTACACCAAATTTATCAGAGAAATTTCTATAGAACGTTTGGGCAATAGGCATGCCACACTCTTCTCCAATGGCTTCAATCGTGTAGTCGGGACTATCTCGAAGCAACTGCGCGGCATACTCCAAACGAAGATCATTGATGAACTTCGTGAAGCTCATTCCGGCATATCGGGTAAAGAGTTGAGCGAACTTATTGTGTGGAACATATACTTCGTTGATGATATCTTCACGAGTTAGTTTCGGTTTCAGGAACAGTTTGCGACTCATGATGACATTAGAAATGCGACTGAAAAGCTCGCGGTCAGCATCTATTTCGGGTTCTTCTTTCTCCTCAACTGGCTGCGCTGTGTCAGTTTCTTCTTTCACTTCGGCCTGTGTTTCGACCTTTTGTTCGTGCTGACTACGTTCAGTTATCAATGCCTGTCGATATTGAAGCAGTCGGTTGATTGTATCTACTGCCGACTCATTCTTACGTGTGATGATGCGGTTATAACGTGCAATTCTGAACACAATAAAGATGAGAAGCAACAAGATAACGACACCCATGATGAGGGCAATACGCATGGTTTTCAGCTCGGCTTGCTGCTGTCGTTGTTGCAATTCAAGGATAGTTGTCTCACTGGATTTAGCTAATTTGAACGCCGAACGAGGCATAAAACCGAAAGTACTGTTAGCCCCGGCCTTTACAGATGCCGTATCCGGGCACTCCGCCAATAGCCGAAAAGAACGGTTTAAGTCGGGAAGCATGCGCAAAGCCTCATCATATTTGCCCGCGTTTTGCATCACAAGCTCCGTATTGAGCAGTGTGTACACCTTCTGATATAAGCCATTCCATTGGTTCTTTGGTGTGGGCATAGAGTTGAAAATGCTTATAGCTCTGCGGAAATATGGCATGGCATCGTCGTATTCTCCAATGTTAGCTTTGTTGATACCAATAAGGAAAGCCAACGTCGCTTCATAGTTTTGGAATCGCTCTTCGATAGAACGTCCGAGGGCAATATAGGCATATTCCAAGCTCGATTGTGTCTCACCTTTAAGGTATTTTGCGTAAGCTATCTTGGTCATCGTACGGAAATAAGCTTCCTTACTCGATGCCGTGTCCTCGATAGCATCGGCAGTTTGCCGTGCGTTCTGCTGCCCTGAGTGACACGAAGAGAATATCGTTACCGAAAGAGCGGTAATGAACAGCAGATGATAAAACTTGAATTTGAGCTTCATTGCTATAGAAATAGAGCGTTATAAATATTGAATCATGTTTATTTTAGCAGTCCGACAGCCTTTACCACGATAGGGTTTGTTTCATTGATTACCTGGAAATATTCACTCATATCCCATAAATCTCGGGCGATAAGTGCCTTGAGTTGCCGTCGAAGTTGAGGCAATGTGGCCTGCAACTCCTGCTGATCCTTAGGCTTAATCTTGTCTTTTTCTGCCGCCTGGACTACGTCGTCAATCAACGACTGGGGTACTTCAAAGCGTGCATTAAAGTCATTAAAAGTTGCAAACTGCTTCTTCAGTTGTTTCCGATTGACATCAATGTATTTGAGATTAGCGTTGATGATATAGCTGCGTGCAGCCATCTGGCGCAAGAATTTCGTATATTGCGTTGTGTCAAGTGGCACGAAAACATCTGGCATAATGCCTCCACCGCCATAAACAACGCGATGCTTTCGCAACGTGTAATACTTCAAAGAATCAGCAAAGTGGATGCTGTCGGCACTATAAAGTTCGCCATGTTCGAAGCGTTTTTCAATGTCCATAGCGTAGTCAATGGCATCTCCTTTCTTGTAAGGCTTTTGTATGCAGCGGCCAGAAGGAGTGAAATAATGCGCAATGGTGAGTCGAATCATGCTGCCATCAGGGAGGTCTATGGGACGCTGTACAAGGCCTTTACCAAACGAACGGCGGCCAACCACAGTGCCACGATCTTGATCTTGTATTGCACCCGTAACGATTTCAGCCGCTGAAGCAGTATATTCATTGATAAGAACAAACACCTTTCCATCAAGTAATCTGCCACTACCATCGGCACAATAGTCCTGTCTTGGCACCTTACGTCCTTGCGTATAGACAATCAAATCGCTATTATGCAGGAACTCGTTTGCAATCTGTACGGCTGCCATCAGATAGCCTCCGCCATTCTCTTGAAGGTCAAGAATGAGATCTCTCATGCCTGAAGCCTTCAATGTTTCGACTGCTTTCATAAACTCATTATACGTGGTTACGCCGAAACTTCCTATGCGGATATAGCCCACATGAGGGCGAATCATGTAAGCAGCATCAAGAGTTTTCACTGGAATCTTATCGCGAACAACGGTAAATTTGAGTATGCCGGCAATACCACGGCGTACAACTCCCAGTCTGACTTTTGACCCCTTAGCCCCACGAAGGCGTTTCATGATTTCTTCTTTTGACATCTTTACACCTGCAATGGCAGTGTCGTTGACACTCACAATGCGGTCGCCGGCCAAGATTCCGACACGTTCTGACGGGCCATTTACTACGGGTTGAATGACTAAAAGCGTGTCTTTCACCATATTAAACTGCACGCCAATACCTTCAAACGACCCTTGAAGTGGCTCGTTCATTTCCTTAGTTTCTTTCGCCGTTGAATAGGAAGAATGAGGGTCTAACTGCTCAATCATGCCACGGATACCATCTTCTGCAAGCTTCTTTTCATCGACACTGTCGACATAAAGGTTTGTAATGGCCATCTCGGCAAGCACCATTTTGCGCATCGGTGAATTGTATCCAAAATTCAATTGCTGTGCCTTTATCGCTTGAGGAAACGATAAAAGTAAAAACAAAATCACCCATGTCATTCCATAAAGGAATGCATGAGTGCGGTCGGTTTTATATAGTTCTTTCTTCATTATGATTTATTTTTTATTCTACTTCATGGCTTTTTACGACACAAGAACTTTATTCCAAGGGTTCAGAATCAATGTCGGGAAGATCTTCTTCAATAACAAGATTGTCGATGATAAAGTTCTGTCGCTCCATCGTATTCTTGCCCATGTAATACTCTAAGAGTTTTCCCACCTGATCGTTCTTATGCAAAGTCACTTGCTCTAAACGCATATCAGGCCCTATAAAATGAGCAAACTCATCGGGACTAATCTCTCCCAATCCCTTGAAACGCGTAATCTCAGGGTCTGGGCCGAGGTCTTTGATAGCCTTTAGTCGTTCTTCTTCCGTATAGCAATACAGCGTAATAAAGTCTGATTTCTTTTCTTTCTTATCCATACGCGCGTCAGCTTCGGCTATCACTTGTTTATTTTTAATCTTTGTTCTCTTATTCCTTACGCGGAAAAGTGGCGTTTGAAGTACGTATACATGGCCTTTCTTTATGAGCTCAGGAAAGAATTGTAAGAAGAAAGTTATTATCAATAAACGGATATGCATGCCATCAACGTCGGCATCAGTAGCTACAATCACCTTATTATATCTAAGGCTATCAAGTCCATCTTCGATATCAAGTGCGGCCTGAAGCAAGTTGAACTCTTCGTTCTCATAAACCACTTTCTTCGTTAATCCGAATGAATTCAGCGGCTTACCACGTAGAGAGAACACCGCTTGTGTATTCACATCACGACTCTTTGTAATGCTTCCGCTGGCCGAATCTCCCTCAGTAATGAAGATTGAACTATCCTCTTTACGATCGTTTTTGGCATCACAGAAATGGATACGGCAGTCTCTTAACTTCCTATTATGAAGGTTAGCTTTCTTCGCTCTCTCGCGTGCTAACTTCGTAACTCCAGCCATTGCTTTGCGCTCTTTCTCGCTTTCTTTGATCTTGTTCTCAATGACTTCCGCCACATCTGGATGGATATGAAGATAGTTATCGACATTCTGCTTGACGAAATCTCCTACATATTTATTGATACTTTCGCCATCAGGAGCCATCTGAGTTGAACCAAGTTTAATCTTCGTTTGGCTTTCAAATACGGGTTCTTCGACATTAATGGCGATGGCAGCAACAAGTCCATTGCGCACATCGGTATACTCATAGTTCTTATTATAGAACTCCTTTATCGTCTTAGCTATATGTTCTTTGAATGCGCTTTGATGCGTTCCACCTTGTGTAGTGTGCTGACCATTCACGAAACTATGATACTCTTCACCATATTGATTGGTATGAGTGAAGGCGATTTCTATATCTTCTCCCACGATATGAACAATAGGATACAGGCCGTCGTTCGTCATCGTATCGTTCAACAAATCAGCCAAACCATTCCGACTTTTGATGCGATGTCCGTTGTACATGATGGTTAATCCACTGTTCAAATAGGTGTAATTACGCAGCATAGTCTCAACAATATCGTTGTGGAAACTATAGTCTTTAAAGAGTGATTTGTCGGGTTCGAAGTAGATAAAAGTACCGTTTTCGTCGTCTGTTTCGAGTGTAACATCATTGAGTTTCACGCCTTTTTCAAAGGTCAACTCACGTACTTTCCCATCACGAAATGACTTTACTTCAAAGTGTGAACTCAATGCGTTCACCGCCTTTATACCTACACCATTCAGACCAACGCTTTTCTTAAAAGCCTTCGAATCATACTTACCACCAGTGTTAAGCATGCTTACTGCCTCAACCAACTTCCCTTGAGGAATGCCTCGTCCGTAGTCACGCACAGTCACACGCAAGTTATCTTCCACCTCAATCTCAATGCGATCGCCGGCTTTCATCTTAAATTCGTCGATTGAATTATCAACAACTTCCTTCAACAGTACATAGATTCCATCTTCCGGAAGATTACCATCGCCGAGACGACCGATATACATTCCCGGGCGTGTTCGCACGTGTTCCATATCCGAAAGATGTCGGATATTATCGTCTGTATAGGCTACCGTCGGCTCTTGTTGACGGCTTTGAGCTTCATTTATCGTTTCGTTTTCAGGCATATTTGTCTTTCTTTATTTCATAAAAGGGCTGGCTCAGCGACACTTAAATCAGCTTTTTATAGCATCGACGACGCTTATGTTGCACGGTTTCTAAGTATTGCCACTGCGATTGTACTTTACCATTGGTTTCCATTTCCACATGGGTTTCGCCCCATTCTATTCCATATTTCTGGTAAATAGGAATGAGATGAGAGAACAAAAGGGCATTAGCGCCTTTCACACGATACTCAGGAAGAACGCCTATCAGCAACAAATCGACTATCTTTGTCTTATGAAACTTCAACACACGAAGCATATCCCACCAACCAAACGGCCACAATCTGCCTCTGTGTAGCTTCTGTAATGCACGTGACAACGAAGGAATCGTGATGCCAACTCCCACTAATTTATGGGGCGTTACACTCCAATCTTCAACTATCGGCACCCAGTTTAAATCAACAAAGGGCAGATACATCTTCACATATTGGTCTATCTGACGATCTGAAAGCTCTGAATAGCCATAGAGATGCTTAAATGTTTCGTTGATGACTTCAAACACTTTATGACCATATCCGTCCTTAAAGATCTCACGTCTTGTCATTGCTCGCACATGAAGATCATAGCGTTTTTCAATCATCTGAGCCACTTTCATATACTTTTCTGGCATTTCTTTCGGCACAATGAGCTTGTATTCTACATAATCATTGTCCTTTTCCCAGCCGCCAAGTTCCTGCATGTGGCGCGGATAATAAGGGTAGTTATAGAGGGTTGCCATAGTTCCGAGCTGGTCAAAACCATCTGTCAACATTCCCTCTGGGTCCATATCAGTAAACCCAAGCGGCCCAATGATGTTGTCCATACCATGGGCTTTGCCATAGTTTCCTACCGCATCAAGCAATGCACGGCTCACTTCTATGTCGTCAATAAAGTCAATCCAGCCAAACCTTACAGCCTTTGTATCCCACTGTTTGTTTGCTTTGTGGTTAATGATGGCAGCCACACGGCCCACCAATTTGCCTTCTTTATAAGCTAAATATAACTCTGCTTCACAGAACTCAAAGGCCGCATTCTTCTTTGGATCAAGCACATGCATATCGTCACTAAATAGTGTCGGTGCATCATATTCATTTCCTTCGTAAAGATCATAATGGAAATCGATGAAGGTTTTTAAGTCTTTTTTGTTCTCTACCTTCTTTATTTCAACTGATGACATTGTATCTATCATTTTATTTCTAAACATGCAAAATTAGCCAAAATTGGTCATAATTCCAAATTTACATTTGTTTTTTGCATAATATTAAGGTATGTGTTGTCCCCACAGTCGTGGCAAATAAATAATCATTTCCCCCTTCTTTCAAGTGCAAACGCCGCCGAAGTTCGACAACTGTCAACGGAAAATTCCTCACCGCCACATTGGCTTTTGTTAGTCCGCCAAGCTTTGTTTTCACCTCTTTTCGGTTCATCGACATGATGCTTTGAATCTCAAAACTACGTCCTGGAAAGCCTTCCACGCGCTTATCCGACACAAACAGATGGGAGTTCTGCCCCACTCCTTTCACTCCATAGCGTTCAGCCAGCTCGCCAAAACAGCCTCCTTTCATCAGTGAAGCATGGGGTTCATAGAGCCAACGAGCCGAACTGAGGTTGTCAACCATGTTTACTGGAATAGCAATTTGATTGAAAGCACACGCAAAAACATCGTCATCATTCACACAATACAGGCGCTTTTCATCACATGCTTTCTGTCGTAGAATGAGCAAAAGTTCCTTACATTCGCCTCCAACACTCACGATATGAACCTCTGAAACATATTTCATTTCCTCCACAGCTGCATGCCAATCGAGCATCGGCGATAGCTTAATCATAACCCATTGTGCCTTTTCCACAAGTTCATCACTAAGTGTTGCCACATCGGGCGAGCAGTCTTTAATGGCATAAGTCTTACTTCCGTGCGCATCACGACGCGCAGGATCCAAGTAAACGAGTGCGACTTGGTTTTGCTGTTCGCGAAGATAGGCAACACCATCACCCTCTACTATCTCCGCCTGCTGTAGTCCGAAACACGCTGCGTTGTGGCGCATCACCTCACAAAGGCGCTCTTGTTGCTCCACATATACAGCCTTTTCAAACAGCCGAGCCATGTAAGAAAAGTCCACGCCGAAGCCTCCAGTGAGGTCTACTAACGTGCCTTTCTGCCGCTCATCTGATGCTAACAACCGCTCCACTACCTTACATTTATAACGCGCAGTGGCTTCACTTGAGCATTGTTCCAACGACAAATGAGGAGGAAACCACACGTCATCTCGCCTTGCCCATTCAGGCAGTTTCTGACGCGCTGTCTGCCATCCCTGTATCTGAGAAAGGGCAAAAGCCATGTCAACTTCAGGCCATCGACGAGCTTGAAGGGCTAAGGTGCGCACATCGTCTGTGCGGTGTTGGCGTATAAACGTGGCTGTATTCATTGCTAAGCGATAACATTCCGCGACACAAGGCAAACTGCTTTGTGCTGCCTTTTGTCGTGCATCATAAACTTATGGGATGACTTTATAATACTTCTTTGCCGTTGCACGCGAACATTTATTAAAGTGCCACCACTCTGTTCTGAGTGGAATGAATCCGCCATATCGCATGACTTTGCGCAACAACTGGCGGTTTTCACGCGCTTTCTTGCTGATTTTCTTCTCCTCAACCAAGCGGTCTTCATGGTCGATGTGGGCCGCACGGCCCATATAATCGATTTTTGTTCCCATGTCGAGTGTGTCACCTTTCAGCGTACAAAGCGTGATGTCAACTGCCATTCCGTAATTATGCATGCCACCACCATGGGCTGGATTCGACACATAGATATCCTTTTCGGTGTGTTTCACCTTATCCCACATCTTCTGTTGGATATGCATCGGGCGAGCCGCATCATAGACTTTCAAACTCAAATCGGGGCGTAACTGCTTCAAATAAGCCTGTGCTTTCTTCAATGCAGCCATGGCTTCGGGATGCAAAAAGGCTTCTTTGAGGTCGTCATATAGCACTACTCCGCAGAAGTTATCAGCCCTTCCATACATCAAACTCACATGGATTGACGGATCAACCTCACGGATGTTCACATAGCCTTCGCGCGCTAATTTCCGCGCCGTCTGATTTTCTTTCTGCGCAGCTTCGACTGAAATCACACTGCATGACAATAGCAACAGGCATGCAAGGCGACTCACAAGTCGGTGTCTTTTCATTTTCATTGTTTATTGTTTTGTGGCGTTTCGTCTGCCAACGCCTTGTCTTCATTCTTCGCATGATGGTGTTCGAGATGACGAAGCACATAGTTGAACGCTTCCATTCCCATGAGAACAAGCACCGTTGCCACTGCCGAGAGCACGTAAAGTCCGGCTCCACAGCCCAAGCCTATTGCCGCAGTAACCCACACTCCGGCTGCCGTGGTCAGTCCACGCACTGCATTTTTCTGAAAGATTATCGTCCCGGCACCAATAAAACCAATGCCCGACACCACCTGGGCAGCTATGCGTGACACGTCAAGACGCATGTTGGGATCCTTCAATATGCCGTCAAAACCATGGGCCGATATAATCATAAAGAGGGCCGATCCGAGTGCAACTAAGAAATGAGTACGTAGTCCTGCCGCCTTCTCCCGATACTCGCGTTCGAGTCCAATGAGTCCTCCTAACACGGCAGCAACAAAGATTCGTAAGATAAACTCTAATGTCATCATAAGTGAGAAAAATGATATCGTGTTGCAAACTTACACAAAAATTGTAACATTCCCATGCTTTCTTCTGGTTTTTCGCTCATCCTTCTGCGCATAAACTACCTCTCTTCATGAGCTAAAACGAAGGGAAAATGCTCGCATAAGCATACGCTCATAAGCCTCAACCTTCACTCTTTACCTGCTGTTTTGACACATTAAACGAGAGAAGTCAGCCTCATTCAACAGGGAATAAATCGCAAACAACAAGTTGAAGTAATCAAGAAAAACCAAAGTTTTCATAGAAATATACCACTATATCAATCATGATTACCAACTGATTTACAACACTTTATCTTGTAGTTATAGTTTTTATCAATGATTTAATATATTTTTTCGATTGCTAAAGAGATAGAGATTTTCTATCTTTGCAATGTCTTTCACGATAAACATCAAGTGAAAGGAGTAAGAAAGGAGCGCCTTGATACTCAATAACATTTGGACTATATTAGTATAATTCAGCCAAAGTCGGCTCTTACAACATTATGAGTGATGAGCAGCGGAGTGATCCGCTGCATCGTCTTTTATAACAATTTGACACTGTATTAGCTACCATAACACATATATTTGAAGCGTATAAGGACATCTGTTTGTAACAGATGTCCTTGTTTTTTGTGGAAAAAGCAACCGCGCCCACCCCCATTTCGTGCTGGATTCTTCGCCTTTTCTCCTCCCGTTTCCTGCCCCTTGCGCTCTCCGTTTCATAGATTTCACAAACAGCAACCTATGATTTCCCGAAGAGGGAGGATGGCAGCTGCCCCCATAAATAAAGGGGATGATATTGGATTTCATTAGAAGTACCCATGCTGTTTATCGGTGAATCTAACGTGCATGTTTTGTGATGATATTGTATTTCATTAGAAGTGCCCACGCAGTTAATTTTAGAAGGTAAAATGATTTGAGCCAAATTATCGTGTAATTTGATGTATTTTGTACAGTGAAATGACGCAGATTGTTCAATCATTTGCACCAAATTATTTTATCATTGATTATCGACGAATGAATAATAAAAATGATTTGAAATAGTCACGCAATAAAAATTTTATGCCAATGAATAGTGTTATAGCGCAAAATGACATAGGTGTTATGCCAGTAGTTCAATGAATTTATCCGCCATTGCGAATGTTGCAACCACGCAACAATGTGGTTGTTATACCAATATCCCAATGGATATATCCGCAATTATGAATTTTGTAATTGTGTATCGCCGTATATGTTATGTGAATATTCCAATGGATGCGTCACCCATGGTGAATGTTCTCACCACGCAATGCCGTAGGTATTATGCCAATATCCTAATGAATGTATCTGCCATTATGAATATTGTAACGACGTAATGTCGTAGGCATTATGTCAATCTTCTAATGAACGTATTTGCCATTATGCATGTTTCCAACACGTAACTACATTGGTATTGTGCTATTATTCCAATTAATGAATTTTGCAATATAAATGCCCTCATGGTGCAACTCGGTACGAGTTGTGTTTTTGATAGCCCGGGGTTGACGAGGAACGAGCCTACCCCGGGTAAACATTCGCAAGGAGATTCAACGCCATAGGTGTTGAGCTTTTTCTGTGAAGGCATGCTTATAATGAATCTTTTTATGGCGGATTAATCAAAAAAAGCGCAACACCTACGGCGTTGTTTCCCACAAACCATACGCTAACCCAGGGTAGCCTGCACTATCGTTTGGCAACCCTGGGCTATCAAAAACGCAACACCTACGGCGTTGATACGTTCATTTTATAATACAATTAATACCAACATATGAATAAATAAATAGCAAAATGCGCCAATATCCTAATGAACACATCGCTCATAATGAATGTTATAACGATGCAACGCCGTATATTTAATGCTAATACTTCAATGGATATATCTACCATGATGAATGTTCTCACTACGCAACTCGGTACGAGTTGTGTTTTTGATAGCCCGGGGTTGGCGAGGAACGAGCCTACCCCGGGTAAACATTCGCAAGGAGATTCAACGCCATAGGTGTTGAGCTTTTTCCGAGAAGGCATAGTTATAGCGAGGAGATTATTAGCGGATTACGCTTAAAAAGCGTAACACCTATGGCGTTGAAAGGAATCATTTATAAAATAAGATGGGAGGAAACACGGCGTGATATGTGTGGAAACACAACGCAATATTTATTATTTTAAGAGGTAATTCACGGCAAATCGTGCAGTAAAATGACGCAAACGGGGCCGGGGGTGAGGCTTTTTTTCCCTATCTTCCTTCGCAAGTGGCGTCGTGGTTGAGGCTTTATTCCCTCCTACTTCCCCCTTCCTACAACCACAACACGGCCTCATTGCCTTCATTAAATAGCAGGTCGAGGATGCTCATATTGGCTTGAAAGCCATGCTTTTGCTGGTAAACTTGATAGTAAGGACGGGGAGAAAAGTGGGTATCGGGACCGGGATGCTTCGGTCGGATGACATCGCGGAAGTCGTCGAAGACGTGGGAAGCTGCGCTAATGTCAGTGGAAGGAGCCAGCGGAACAAAAGAATCGGTCAGGCGGATTGTGGGTTGAATATCCAACAACTCAATCATTTTTTCCGTGATAGCCATATTAAAGTCGATGAGATACGTCCATTTTTGTTCAAAGAAAGGGCGCAGATCATCTTCATAATACATAAAAAACGGACTCTCTCCATAGGCAGAGCAGAGTGCATTCCAATGCACATGGCGCCAGTTTCCATGGTCAGAGATGCGGATATCTTGCATTGGTGTCTTTGAAAGTTGATAGCCATCAGGACAAGTTACAGGGATAGAGAGCGCCTGAACACCATTGGTTGTTGGGATGACACAGCGGTTACGATAAGTTTGTTTGACAAAGTTATCGTGGCATTCAATAAGACATTCGTCATAACGATGCAGCTTTTGATACCATTGAATGGGTCCGAAATATGTAGAAGAAAGTAGGGCTGTTTTCACTATTAGAGTGCTTTTGAGCGTTAATGTGTGGGGCGTTTGTCAGAAAGGGAGGTAGAACAAGCGCATGGCGGGGCCGATAATGTCGTGATAAGGCACAAGCATTTGTCCGTCACCCGTGTTTACAAGATAGGCAAAACAATGCTCACAGCGACATTTTTTGCAACAAACCAGAGGGATAACAAATTGCTTTTTGCTCACGATTATAGTGTCTCCGGGCACAGCTTTGATGCGTCCTAACCGCTTCATCTGCTTGCCAAAGACCACCAATTCGCCCCGTTTATAATCGCCATGTGCCAGCATGTTCACCATGATTCGGTCGCCTTGACGCAGCACTGAGGCTGCCGGGACACGATAGATGGCAAAGACATAGGTGCGCACGGCTATCACTATAAGCAGCGCAACCCCAAGCGTTATGAACCAAGCACGTAGTTGCCGCATGTTAAAAGCCCCTTTCTGCAAGGCCGACTGCAAGGCCGGCATCATGCGAAAAGGGGTTTTTTATGATTTGATTTTATTTGATATGATCGACAATATTAAAGAGACGATGCCAACGGATGCCACTAAAGCCCGGATGATCAGGGTTGTGACTCCACCAGATGAAGATTGGTTTGCCGACCACATGGTCTTCAGGCACGAAGCCCCAATAGCGAGAATCGGCGCTGTTATGACGGTTATCGCCCATCATCCAGTAGTAGTTCATCTTGAAAGTATACGTGTGAGCGAGTCGTCCATTGATATAGATTTGTCCGTTCTTTACCTTCAAATCGTTGTGCTCATAGACTTGAATTGGTCGCTCATAGATAGCGATATTCTTCATGTTTAGTTGCACAGTAGCTCCCTTTTTCGGTATCCATATCGGACCATAGTTGTCGCGTGTCCAACCCGTATAAGCGTCGAGAGGATACAAGTCGCCTGTTTGCGCGTCGGTGTTAAGGCGTATGCTTGCCACAAGTTCTTTGTGTTTAGCAAGTGCTTGGGCAGCCTTCTTTGTCAAAGGGAGGTAGCCATTCTGGTTCAAGCTGGCCATATCCTCATTCGATATGCCTAATTCGTCCATGAGTTCTGTAGGCATTTGGCTCTTGAGTTTAACGTAATAGGTGTATTGAACGTTATCAGGCTCTTTGTTGGGCTTGCCATCTAAGTAGACGATTCGATTCTTGATTTGCAGCGTTTGGCCAGGGAGTCCCACGCAACGCTTTACATAATTCTCTCTACGATCGGTTGGTCGGGTAATGACTTCGCCATATTCTCCGGGATTGTTTCTAATGTATTTGCGTCCCATAGCGATAACTTTCTCAAGATAATTTCGCTGTTCTATGGGGTTCATTGCTTTGAGATCGGGTTGTTGAAAGCCTTGAGCCGTCATCAAACTCTTACCGATATACGAGCAAAGAGCATAATAATCTTGCTCCTGATATGCGTCAGCTGAGCAGAGAGAATCACCCGCAGGATAGTTGAAAACGACTATATCGTTGAGCTTAACATTGCCTAATCCCTTCACACGTCGATAGTCCCAATGCGGCCAATCGAGGTAACTCTTCGTGTTAACCACGGGGAGTGTGTGCTGGGTTAGTGGCATTGTGAGCGGTGTTTCGGGGATACGTGGGCCATAACTTAACTTACTTACGAAGAGATAATCACCCGTTAGGAGACTCTTTTCGAGTGAACTTGATGGGATAACAAAGTTCTGGAAGAAGAATAAGTTAATGAAATAAACGGCTACTAAGGCAAAAACGAGAGCGTCAACCCAGCCCATGATGAAGCGTGTTGGACCCTCGGCATCTTTCCACCACTGCCATTTGATCTTCTTAGATATATAGACATCGTAAATGAAAGGCACTATAATTAGTCCCCACCAGCTGCCAACCCAAAAGAGAAACAGCAGATAGCAGACCATCACAGCAATAAACTTAGCCCACTGTACGCGTGGGTTGATCTTGGCTTTTTCCTTATCTATCATCGTTTTTAGAATTTAAAGAGGTCGCTTGTGGTGAGCAATCCCGAGTGATTTTTTGTGTATTCAGCCGCTAAGACCGCTCCAAGTGCGAATCCTTTTCGGCTGTGTGCATCGTGTGTTATTGTGATTTTATCGGCTTCACTGTCGTAACTGATGCTGTGAATGCCTGGTACTTCATCGCGACGTATACTTGAAATAGGAAGTTCATTGACTGCAACGGCATTGCTTCCCTCTTCAGTTCCGTCGGCATGATGCTGCAATCCTTTCACCCATTTGTCCTTTCTGTCAAGATGATCAATAATCTCTTCGGCCAAAGTTATAGCCGTTCCAGAGGGTGCATCAAGTTTATGCACGTGGTGAACCTCCTCCATCGTAACGTCATATTGGGGAAATTGGTTCATAATCTTAGCCAAATAGCGGTTTACTGCGCTAAAGATCGCCACACCAATCGAGAAGTTACTGGCCCAAAAGAGCGTTTGCTTACCATCTTTTGTCAATGCTTCAACGTCGGCTTTATGGTCTTTCAACCACCCCGTTGAACCGCTGACAACCTTTACATTGTGACTAAACGCCTTGAGATAATTGCCGTATGCTGCCGTGGGATTAGTGAATTCGATGGCTACATCGGCTGAAGCGAAGGCGTCAGAATCAAAGTCTTGTTGGTTGTCGGCATCGATTTTACATACAATTTCGTGGCCACGTTGTAGGGCAATCTCCTCGATCATGTGTCCCATTTTGCCGTAACCAATCAATGCTATTCTCATGTTTTACTGTGTTAAATGTTTCTTTTATTGATGCAAAAAGCCTATCCTTTTTCGTCAATACAGGGCAAAGAATTTGATGATTCCCACTGCAAAGTAAGACGAAGGGATTCTTTTCACATTGTTATATATGCGGCAAAGTTAATAATTTATCTGCTGATTTTATAGTTATTTGACGCATAATCTCTGAAAAAGTCTATGGTTTTATTAGTTTTTTTGTATTTTTGTGGAAAAATAAATGGTGTGTATGAGCTTGTGGATTCATTCACTTTTGCTCCTCTTCACAGGCATTTTAGCAAACCATTAACCTGAAAGTATCATGGAACAACTCCTGCATTACGTATGGAAACACAAGATGTTCCCGCTAAAACCACTAAAAACAGCCGACGGAGAGGCTGTAGAAGTAATTGATTCTGGCTTGCATAACCACAATGCTGGCCCCGATTTTTTCAATGCCAAGGTAAAGATTGGAGGCACATTATGGGTTGGTAACGTCGAGATTCACAATAAAGCGAGTGATTGGTACGTTCATAAACATGAACAAGATGCCCGTTACAATAACGTCATTCTACACGTATGTGGTTGCATTGACACTGTAGTGGCGACGCAAAAAGGTGACATCTTGCCCCAAATAGAACTCGAAGTACCGCCTCATGTCATGCAACATTACGAGGAGTTATTGGCCTCTGATGCCTATCCTCCATGTCATAAGATTATCCCAGGACTAAGTCGTTTGACAGTGACTTCATGGCTTTCAGCCTTGCAAACCGAGCGACTTGAGCAGAAGACTAAAGCCATTGCACAACGTGCTGAGGCTTGCGATGGCTCGTGGGAAGCAGCGTTTTTCGTTACGTTGGCACGCAATTATGGGTTTGGAATCAATGGAGATGCCTTCGAACAATGGGCAATGTGTCTGCCACTTCAAGCGGTTGCGCACCATAGGGACAATCTTTTTCAGGTTGAAGCAATGTTCTTGGGGCAGGCAGGACTACTTAATCTTGATGCCGTTTCAGCGTGTCACCGAGACGAAGTGCTTGCCGACGGATACTTTTCTAAGTTGCAACACGAGTATCTTTACCTGAAACATAAGTTCGGTTTGAATCCTATTGACCACCATTTATGGCGTTTTTTGCGGCTCAGACCACAGAACTTTCCCCATATTCGCATAGTACAGTTGGCGCGACTCTATGCTACTGGGCAAATCAGTTTAAGCCATGTGCTCGATTGTCAGACTGTAAAGGAGGCCATGAAGTGCTTGAAAAGTTGCGTAACGCTTTATTGGCAAACGCATTATAGCTTTGGGGTTACGAGCGAAGTTAGCGAGAAACAGCTGTCAACGGCTTCGCTTCAACTGTTGGTTATCAATACCGTTATCCCAATGTTGTTTGCCTATGGTCGCCACATCTGCAAGGAGTCACTCTGCGAAAGGGCTTTCGACTTCCTCGAACAACTGCGTCCTGAGAACAATCATATTGTCAGAATGTGGCGTGATTGCAGTTTAGAGGTGGCACATGCAGGCGACTCTCAGGCGCTGATACAACTGAAAAATGAATACTGCGACAGGAAGAATTGCCTGAGATGCAGGATTGGTTATGAATACTTAAAACGAAAACAATGAGCAAATACATCTTTGAAACGCGCATGGAAGTACGCGATTATGAGTGTGATATCGAAGGAATTGTCAACAATGCCAACTATCTTCACTACACGGAACATACCAGACACCGCTTCTTAAAGCATGCCGGCTTGAGCTTTGTAGAGATGCATGAGAAGGGCGTTGATGCCGTTGTGGCTCGCATGCAGTTAGCTTATAAGACGCCACTACGCTGTGATGACGAGTTCATCTCACGTATGAACTTGCGCAAACAAGGCGTGCGTTACATCTTCACACATGACATTTTCCGAGCTAACGACGAGCGACTTTGCTTCCATGCTGACGTAGAACTTGTTTGTTTAATCAACGGACGACTCGGCAATAGCGAAGACTATGACCGAGCATTTGCACCTTTCCTGCAATCCGAAGAATAGAAAAGCCTTTACCATGATTGACAGAACAGAACAACGAAACATGCTAATGCTCTCACGCATTGGCTTCTATCATCTTGCGGGAATCCTCGAAGTGTATCGCCGAGTGGGTGAAGCGACTCCCATCATCGCACAACATCGCAACATACGTACACTCATCCCGGATGCTTCACAGCGTCTTGTTGAAGCCTTTCAAGACCTTAGTGGCTTGCAGAAATGGGCCGATGCCGAACTTGATTGGGCTGAAACGCATGGCATAGATGTGCTTTGTTTAGGCGATGAACGATATCCACGACGCCTCAGCGAGTGCTGCGACGCACCGCTTGTGCTATTCTATCAGGGCACAGCCAACCTCAATGCAGCCCACGTTGTCAGTGTTGTTGGCACGCGAAGAGCCACCCTCTATGGCCAAGATCTTATCCGCCGGTTCATGAACGACCTACGAACCCTCTGCCCAGACACATTGATTGTGAGCGGACTTGCTTATGGTATAGACATCAATGCCCATCGAATGGCACTCGAAAATGGCTTTGAAACCATCGCTGTTTTAGCCCATGGACTCGATACACTCTATCCTAATGCCCACCGAGACACGGCAAAACAGATGCTCATTCAAGGTGGATTACTCACTGAATATGCCACAAATACTAACGCCGATAAACAGAATTTTGTGCGCCGAAACCGTATCGTTGCTGGCATGAGTGACGCTTGTGTTGTCGTGGAAAGTGCCTCGCATGGTGGTGCTTTGATAACCGCTCGTCTGTCAAATGAATATAATCGTGACGTGTTTGCCTTTCCCGGAGCCGTCGGAGCGACTGCAAGTGAGGGCTGTAATCACCTCATTCGTGACAATAAAGCCATGCTCATCACGTCGGCTTTCGACTTTGTCAATGCCATGGGATGGCAGGATAATATGCTCAACCGCGCCCGAAACGAAGGCATAGAACGCCAACTTTTCCCCGAACTTAGCAATGAAGAACAACTTGTTGTGACTGCACTCCAACAAGAGAATGACCAACAAATCAATCTTCTTGCCGTCAAAACCAATCTTCCTATCGCCCGACTCACTGCCCTTCTCTTTACCCTTGAGATGAAAGGTGTAGTCAAAGCATTGGCCGGAGGCAGCTATCATTTGCTGGGATAGAATATATTTTGTAACTTTGCCGGCGTATGAAGATAGGCAAATTAGACTTTGGTGAGCGTCCACTTTTCCTCGCTCCGATGGAAGATGTGACGGATATTGGCTTCCGAATGCTATGCAAACGCTATGGTGCAGCCATGGTATATACCGAATTTGTATCGGCAGATGCCATCATAAGAAGCATCAAATCAACCCTTGATAAGATGTCAATCAACGACGCCGAACGACCCGTTGGAGTTCAGATTTACGGCCGAGATGTGGAGTCAATGGTTGAGGCTGCGCGCATCGTTGAACGTGTAAACCCCGACTTGATTGACTTGAATTTCGGCTGTCCTGTTAAGAAAGTAGCCGGTAAAGGGGCTGGTTCTGGTATGTTGCGCAACATCCCTTTATTACTTGATATCACTCGAAACGTGGTGCAAGCTGTTAGTACTCCAGTGACTGTAAAGACGCGTTTGGGGTGGGATAATGATAGTCTTGTTATCACCGAACTGGCCGAACAACTACAGGATTGTGGTATTAAAGCCCTCACGATTCATGGCCGCACACGAGCCCAAATGTATACAGGTGAAGCCGATTGGCGCTTGATTGGTGAGGTGAAACGCAATCCACGAATCCATATTCCCATAATTGGTAATGGCGACATCACCACACCTGAGGAGGCCAAACGCGCCTTTGATGACTATGGAGTCGATGCCGTCATGGTGGGACGTGCCACCTTTGGTCGCCCATGGGTATTCAAAGAGATGCGTGATTACATTGATAACACGCCGTCAACTGCCCTTACTCTTGATGATAAAATCGATATTCTTGAAGAGCAACTCCGCATTAATGTTGAGCGCATTGATGAGTATCGGGGCATCATTCACACGCGCCGTCACCTCGCCTCCAGCCCCATTTTCAAAGGCATTCCCGACTTTAAGTCAACACGCATTGCCATGCTTCGTGCCACGAAAGTTGATGAATTAATAGAGATATTGGAGGAATGTAGGAGGAATGGGAACCTTAATCACGACGCCACTTGCAATAAACAATAGAGCGGGAAAGCCTCACCCCCAACCTCGTTTGCATCATTTCATCGCACGATTTGCCGTGAATTACCTCTTAAAATAATAAATATTGCGTTGTGTTTCCACACATATCACGCCGTGTTTCCTCCCATCTTATTTTGTAAATGATTCCTTTCAACGCCATAGGTGTTACGCTTTTTAAGCGTAATCCAACATTTATTCATGCGTATATTGCCGTCAATCACGCTATGATATGAATGTTTCAACGCCGTAGGTGTTACGCTTTCTAAGCGTAATCCGCCATTAATCCATATGTGTATAGACGTTAATCACACCATGAAACACACGTTTCAACGCCGTAGGTGTTGCGCTTTTGATAGCCCAGGGTTGCCAAACGATAGTGCAGGCTACCCTGGGGTAGCGTATGGTTTGTATGGAACAACGCCATCGGTGTTGTGCTTTTTTTGATTAATTCGCCATGAAAGGTTCCATTGTAAGCGTGCCTTCATAGAAAAAGCTCAACACCTACGGCGTTGAATCTCCTTGCGAATGTTTACCCGGGGTAGGCTCGTTCCTCGCCAACCCCGGGCTATCAAAGGAACAACTCGTACCGAGTTGCGTGGTGAAACAATTGTGGACGTGGCGTGGTTGATAATAAAAGGTAAAATAGTGTAAGGCATACAAAGCCTCACCCCCAGCCCCTCTCCGAAGAGAGAGGGGGAGTAGTTAGCCATGAAAATGAAGGGAGTTATTTGAGAGGTAATTGAAAACATTGATGATGTTGATAATAAAGCGTAAAATGAGTTGGGACATTTCATATGATGATTTTCCGTATTTTACCATATCAAACAACAGAAATGGTGTTACAAAATGCGTGTTTCAACGCCGTAGGTGTTGCGTTTTTGATAGCCCAGGGTTGCCAAACGATAGTGCAGGCTACCCTGGGTTAATGCATGGTTTGTATGGAACAACGCCGTAGGTGTTGCGCTTTTTTTGATTAATTTGCCATAAAATGTCTCATTATACGCATGCCTTTACAGAAAAAGCTCAACACCTATGGCGTTGAATCTCCTTGCGAATGTTTACCCGGGGTAGGCTCGTTCCTCGCCAACCCCGGGCTATCAAAAGAACAACTCGTACCGAGTTGCGTGGTTGTAACATTCACCATGAGCGATGTGTTCATTAGGATATTGGCGCATTTTGCTATTTATTTATTCATATGTTGGTATTAATTGTATTATAAAATGAACGTTTCAACGCCGT
>NZ_AWGW01000028.1:0-81307 GCF_000477535.1 Segatella salivae F0493 | reverse complement strand
CCGCAAATCACTTTTAAAGGTTTTGGCGCTTGCGGGCTTCCCGCAAATCACTTTTAAAGGTTTTGGCACTTGCGGGCCTCCCGCAAATCACTTTTAAAGGTTTTGACGCTTGCGGGCTTCCCGCAAATCACTTTTTAAAGGTTTTGGCACTTGTGGGCCTCCCGCAAATCACTTTTTAAAGGTTTTGACGCTTGCGGGGCTCCCGCAAATCACTTTTTAAAGGTTTTGATGCTTGCGGGCCTCCCGCAAATCACTTTTTAAAGGTTTTGGCGCTTGCGGGGCTCCCGCAAGAACGCCAATTAAAAAGGATAAGATAATGGCCTTTTCAAATAACATATAGAATGTTTTGTGGAGTATTAGAAAAATGATACTTTTGTAATTGTAACAAATAAACGAATCATGGAATCCAGAATTATCATTTCAAAAGCTATTGAGCAACAACTCTCCTATGCACTCAATTCGTGTGCGTGTGATAAGCTTTTTGTTCTTATGGATAAAACGACTTATGCACTTTGTTGGCCAAAGCTTGAGAAAATGTTGCAAAGCTATAAGCCCATTTTAATAACCATTGAGGCCACCGACACTCATAAAGATATTGATTCACTCATGAATGTGTGGAAAATATTGAGCGATAAATGTGGTACGCGTCAATCGTGTTTGCTGAATCTTGGCGGAGGAATGGTTACTGATTTAGGTGGATTTGCTGCTTCAACCTTCAAACGTGGTATTAATTTCATTAACATACCAACGACATTACTCGCGATGGTTGATGCTTCTGTTGGGGGGAAAACGGGAATAAACTTTAATGGATTGAAGAATGAGATTGGCGTGTTTAATGACAGTCGATTTGTGCTGATTGATACTCTGTTTCTAAAAACGCTTGACGCAAAGAATCTTTGTTCTGGCTATGCAGAAATGCTGAAACATGGACTTATTTCAGATGAAAAGATGTGGAAAGAGCTTATCAGTTTTTCTTTGTTCAGTCCTGATTTTGAACAGCTTCAACGTATGGTTAGCGAATCGATTCAGGTGAAAGAAAAGATAGTTGAACAAGACCCACATGAGCAGAATATTCGTAAAGCTTTGAATTTTGGGCATACTTTCGGACATGCATTTGAAAGTTGGTCGCTTAGTAGAAAGCCCATTCTTCATGGCTATGCCGTAGCTTATGGCATGATATGTGAACTTTATCTCAGTTGTATCAAATCAGGTTTCCCTACGGAAAAAATGAGAACAACTGCGCGTTTTATTCGAGAGCATTTTGGTTATTTGCCTATTACATGTGATGATTATGATGAGCTTATAACGCTGATGACACATGATAAAAAGAATAGAAACGGCATTATCAACTTTACGTTGCTGGGAGAGATTGGAGACATACACATCAATCAAACCGCAACGAAGGATGAAATAAAAGAAACTTTAGATTTCTTTCGCGAGGGCTAATGCTTTAGCTCTTGCGGGCTTGCCGGTTTCGGTCATAGGCAAACTCGCTACATGAACATAAGCTTTGGGTCGCCAGTATTTCGGAAGTCTTTGCAAACAGATGTCTTTCACAACAGAGAGTTCGGAGTCTTCGGTCAGCAGAACCATTGTTTCTCCAAATTTTTGATCAAGTCGTTTGCTTATCATGAATGGATGCTTAAGCCAGGGTCTTAATGCAGTCTCAACTTCTTCTATTTGGATTTTTATGCCTCCGCAACAGATAACGTTGTCTTTTCTACCACAAATTTTGAAGCATCCATTTTCATTTATTTCAGCTATATCATTGGTGACAAGTGGGCCATCGTGAACAGAAGGTGCATTAATAACGAGACAGCCTTCGTTGTTTATCGCCACACTGACATTAGAAAAAGGTTTATACCATTCAGTAGCTTCAGGACCATTCAAGCGGCGTAGCGCAATGTGTGAAAGCGTTTCAGTCATTCCATACGTGCTCCAAACATAGTTGGGAAAGTCTTTTAAGCACTCGGCTAATTGGGTGTCTATGGCTCCACCGCCAATAATCAGATGCGTAAAATGTTTTAGTTGTTCAGTTTCTTCGGCCACTTGTAGGGTGTTATACACTTGCAACGGAACCATGGCAGCCAAAGAATGCCGGTTTGAATCGACTGTTATTCCTTTCAAAGGATGGCCTGTGGGTTCTACAACTTGTAGCTCTAATTGGCGCTCAATGCTACGGACAACCATCATCTTGCCTGCAATATAATCTAACGGCATACATAGAAAGGCAAGGTCGCCTGGCTGCAAACCAAGAAAATCGCAAGTCATTCGGGCAGAGCTGAGCATACGTTTCTTTTCAACAAACATCGGCTTTGGCTTGCCAGTGCTTCCGCTTGTATGAACCAAAACGCGGTCGGTGGAGTCATTCCACGAAGTTAGAAATGCATCTAATGTCATAAGATTGTTATTGGGTTATCCACATTTCATCCCCTCTAATCGTTAGCGGCATGGTGATATTGTCTGTAAACAGTTGGCCCGTTCCCAACCCCTGAGGTGTAGAAACGCGTGGACCGTATACCTTTGCACAAAGTTGTGCAATAGCATTTAGCCCTATGTTACTCTCTAATGCACTTGTTATCCATGACCCAATTCCACGTGCATTAGCAAGTTGAATCCACTCTTCCGTGCCACGCATTCCACCATGTAGGCTGGGTTTAAGAACGATATATTGTGGGCGTATGGTGTCGAGCAAAGCCTCTTTCATCGTCGCAACATTCACTCCAATGAGTTCTTCATCTAAGGCTATCGGCAGTGATGAGTCAGCGCAGAGATGGGCCATATCTTCCCATTGATGTTGTTTTATGGGCTGTTCTATAGAGTGAATATCATATTTTGCCAATGTTTCAAGGTGTTGTAAAGCGTTCTTTGGCGTAAAAGCTCCATTGGCATCAACACGCAATTCGACTTGACGTTTATCAAATGATTCGCGAATATGGCGAATGAGTTCTATTTCTTTTTCAAAATCGATAGCACCAATTTTCAGCTTTACACAATGGAAACCCTGTCGCAATTTCGCTTCCAAACGCTCAGCCATTTCGTCAAAACTTCCCATCCACACAAGGCCGTTAATGCGTATTCCTTCTTCTCCTCGTCCGAAAGGTGTATCAAACAACATCGTACTTTCATGTGCATTGAATTGAGCAAAAGCAGTTTCTAAACCGAAAAGAATACTTGGATAAGGGCGTAACAAAGCATAAGGAATCTGGTCGGTTAACTCAACCAACTTACAAATTTGATGTAAGATGGTTTCATAATCTGGTAGATCATCGCACGAAAGTTTGGGTAAGGGTGCACACTCTCCCACTCCCTTTATGCCAGGCATGCCGTCATCTGTTAAGGTCAGGATATAGCTCTGACGTGTTGTATAAATACCGCGTGACGTACCGGCAGGTTGCTTGAAATGGAATATTCGTTTAGAAATCTCAATATGTTTCATCAGGGGAACTGAGGATATTTATCAAAATCGGGTTTGCGCTTCTCAAGGAAGGCCTTTCCACCTTCTTGCGCTTCATCCATGGTATAATAAAGCATTGTGGCATCACCAGCAAGTTCTTGGATACCAGCTTGGCCATCAAGTTCGGCATTAAGTCCTGCTTTTATCATCCTCAGTGCAAGCGGACTATGCTGCATCATGACTTCGGCCCATTCCACACATGCATCTTCCAATTGTTCAAAAGGAACAACCTTATTAACCAATCCCATTGCTTCGGCTTCCTTTGCACTATATTGTTTGCACAGGAACCAGATTTCTCTTGCCTTCTTTTGTCCTACGATTCGTGCAAGATAACTGGCTCCAAAACCAGCATCAAATGAACCAACCTTCGGGCCAGTTTGACCGAAAATGGCATTCTCACTTGCGATCGTTAAGTCGCACATCACATGTAAAACATGCCCTCCTCCAATAGCAAATCCATTGACCATTGCTATCACAGGCTTCGGTAAACGGCGTATTTGCATTTGAACATCGAGTACATTCAGGCGAGGAACTCCGTCTGTTCCCACATAACCTCCACGTCCTTTCACGTGCATATCTCCACCTGCGCAAAAGGCTTTATCGCCTGCTCCAGTCAACAATACCACACGAATGTCTTGGCATTCCCGGCAGTAACTAAAAGCTTGACTCATCTCCCATGTGGTCAAAGGAGTAAAGGCATTGCGATAGCGTTCACGGTTAATGGTAATCTTTGCAATATGATTGTAGTGCTCAAAAAGGATTTCCTTAAAGTCAAATCCTTTGATTTTTTCCCATCTTCTTTGTTCCATGATTATATTGTTCTAAAGTAATCTTGATATATTTTCATTTCTTTTTCTACATCAGTAAAGACTTCTAATAGCATTGGTTGTGTCGATTTGTCGAATACCAAGGCGTGAAGTGCTTGCTCTAATGACAACTCATTGTTTGCCGAAAGATATCGAATGTGGTTATCATGACATACTCCTTTTGCAGTTGTGGTATGCTCTGCCATAACCATTTGCTGTCGAACAGGACTATCTTTTAGGCCTTCAAACTTACTGAAAATGCCTCCACCACCATTGTTTAACAATAGGATTCTGAAGTTTCCACCAAGATTTTGATTCCACAACGCATTTTGATCATAAAAGAAACTCAAGTCACCAATCACACAAAAGACACGTTGCTTAGTTGCCAATGAATAGCCAGCAGCTGTAGACAACGAGCCTTCTATTCCGTTAACTCCACGATTACAGAATACAAAATGTTGTGCGTAGATGCAACCTAATCGTACAGATGTGCTATTGGCATAATGCACAACACATTCTGATTCGACTTGATTTATAAGTGTTTCAAACTGCTTTACAGCCAACATACTTGAGTATTGAGGCTGAAACTCCACACGATGTTTACGTGCCTTTTGCTTTAGGTTTTCCCATTGTTCAAACCATTCGGTCTCGCCTTTACAGGGCAAAGTGGACAAAACAGCATTAGAATCTGCTTGTATAACGCCGTGTAAGTTCATAAACGTATCATACAAAACACCTTCTGAATTGACAATCCAACATTCTGCATTTCGAGTCTTTCTCAAAAACTGTTTGACGCGTTTACTCACAAGATGCCCACCAATATACAAGATAAAATCAGGTAAGAATGTTTTGTCATCGCCAATGAGTTGCATCATTTCTTCAATGTAACCCTCACCTTGCTCAACACTCAACGGCTCATAAAGTACAACGTATTGCTGTGCGTGCAAACGTTCAAGTGCAATAGTTAATGAGGCTGAAGGCTTCTGTTGTCCAATAATAATTAAGGGTCTTTCAGCCTTGCCTACTGAATTAAACAAAGGAGAAAGCTGTAGCTTTAACGACTCTTCATCTGTAGAAGACACTGATAAGAGTTCAATTTTGCGTTCTGTTGGTAAAACGTTTACATTGAATTGATACAAGGGTTCGGTAATAGGAACATTGATATGTACAGGGCCACAACTCCCCTTTACACATTCTATCAGTGTTTCATTCACCAAGCGATTACAGTACCAATGATGCTCTTCGTCTGTTGGTTCTAATAGATTAACGCTTTTACGGACAAAGTTTCCAAAGATATTTGCTTGCGGAAGTGTCTGTCCATCCAATTGATTAATCCATTGAAGTGGCCTATCTGCCGACACAACTATTAAGGGAAGATTCTGATAAAAGGCCTCTGCAACAGCAGGTGCAAGGTTTAACAATGCTGTTCCGCTTGTCACACAAACAACTACTGGATTATTAACAGCCTGACAAAGTCCAAGAGCATAGAAGCCAGCACTACGTTCATCTGTAACTGGGTAGCATTTAATCTGACCACAAGAAGCTAAATTATGTACAATAGGAGCATTTCTACTTCCTGGACAAACAACAGCATAACGCACTCCGCGGGCTATGAGAAGGCTCGTTAATATATTGATATTTTCTTTATCTGAGAACATCCATCATTGTGTTTAACTTATATTCTGTCTCCCTCCATTCATGCTTTTCGTCTGACTGTTCCAATAAACCGCCGCCTGAAAATAGCCTGCAACGTTCGCCAATAAGTTTCATACAACGCAGCGAAACAAATAGATGCGAAGAGCCGTTCAGCTGCAGTGGCCCACAAAAGCCACTATAATATTCACGAGCATGAGATTCATTTCTCATGATAAATGCTTGGGTTTCATACTTTGGTATACCACATACTGCAGGCGTTGGATGCAGTGCTGAGATGACATTTCCTATTGATATGCCATCTTTCAACCTAAATTCGAAGTCGCTGCAGCGATGATATAAGGTTGCTGCTTTACGTGTATAAGGTTGACTTCTATAGATATCGGTAGCATAATCTGCTAAGCATTGTTCGATATAATCAGCTACATATTCTTGTTCTCTGCAATCTTTTTTATCCCAAGGTCCATCTTTGCGCATTGTTCCTGCCAAAGCCATGGTGTGCCAAGGAGATTCATTGTCCTGTTGTTCGACCAATATTTCAGGGGTAGCCATTAGCCAAGTACCGCTTTGTTCGGTTGAAACTAAGCAAATAAATTGGTGAGGATAGAGAGCACAAGCTTTCAAAAATAAATGCATTGGGTCTGGTGTTGTGTCACATACTACATCAACATGGCGTGACAACACAATCTTTTGAAAGTGGTGATTAAGTAATTCTGCATGGAAGTTTTCGAAATCAGAATGATAACTTAAAGGGTCTTCATCCTCCTTTTTTATTCTTCTCGCTATCAGATTATCTGCAAAACACGTCTTAGTTTCAATGCTATCGGGCTGAATCAACAATAAAGGTGTAGACTCCAAAATTGCAAATGGTGCGACAACAAAGCCCTCCTTTCCTACTAATTCTGTATAGGTGGAAAGAACAATTGGGGCCTTTTGCGAACGAATATATACATAATCTTTGGCTTCAGGAAGCCTATATGCGACAAAAGAACTCATACTTTTGGAGCAGAAGATTTCATGATGTAATTAGTGACTTGAACGGTAGAAATCAACTCTCCGGCTGAATTTGTGATATCAATGTGCCATACATGCAAGGTGTTTCCTTTTGATTGAAGACGGCCAACAGCGGTAACTGTATCACCTTCAAGCACAGCTTTGACATGACTTCCATTGACATTGATGCCCACACAGATTTTTCCTGGACATAAAGCAATGCTTCCTACGCCAGCCAAATTCTCCGCTAGAGCGAGTGAAGCGCCTCCAGAAAGGAATCCAAAGGCTTGTTTGTTGCGTTCGTCAACTTTCATTGTAGCCTTACAAGTGTCTGGTTCTGGAGTTGAAATAAACTCCATTCCCAACGTATTGGAAAGCCCATCATGCTTGCGAAGCATCTTTTTAATCTTTTCTACATCCATAGTTTGTTGATTTAATCAACCTATGCAAATATACATAAAATAATTAGAAAGCGCGCAAACAGAAAGGAAAAATTACGTGATACCATGTTTTTCCTCTCCCTTTTCCAAACACATTGTTAGCCTATTTTATGGCTTTCCGGATTGCTGTTATCGTGTAATCACTACTATCAGTATCTATTAATGCGAGCTGATAGCCTGAAGATTGCCATTGTTTATTAATGATATCACAACAATAAGGAATATCAAGTCCTTCGTGAAGCAATGCAGTTTCTATTGTCAAATGATGCTTTTTCACACGCACAAGACTTTCAACATTCCATAAAAAATCTTCAAGTCCTTCTTTAGGGTCAATATTTCTTACAACATTTGCCTCTGAAAGTAAATATAACATGCCTATACTGGTCAAAGTCTTGATATCATCTTTCGAGTCTAACCAAAATGCTTCATAATCAATACTATCATTATTTGCAGTCTTAGCCTTATGTTCATAGAACGTTTGGGGATTCACAAAACTCTCCTGAATAACTTGCATAAGCGACTTATCATCATCAATTAATTGAGTAGCAAGCACCTGTAAATCATGCTTATTCATAGGAAGAGGAATAACAGTTACTTGTGCTGATTCTCTCTTCTCTTCGTCTTTAGTCGTTGGCATGAGGAGAGAGATAAGAGGAATACCAAAGAGCAGCACTCCGAATACACCTATACAGGCAATAAAGTAATGACCTGTTTGAAAATTGTTGACCATGGCCCATACCGAAGCTATGGTTAAAAGGAGACATACAATCCACATAAAGGCACTGGCAAGAAAATCTTTCATACGCTTAAATTTAGGTATCTTATATAAAGAAGAAACTTTAGTTCCACCCTAGAATATTCGTTTCTATTCTGATAATAAAGTTGAATGGTTTTTTATTGTACTGAAAAACCTATTGTAATCTGCATCAAAACAGCTTGTAATTTGTATCGAAACACTCGACAATTAGACTTAAAATGCTGCATGATTTGACTCAAAACAAAAAGAGGTAATATATTCATTAAACCATACTACCTCTTTTGTTATCGTTTTTATACAGCTTTCATTAGGCCGTCATTCTATTGAGTTTCTTCAACAAAGCAAACATAACGAGAGCACTAACAAGGCAAAGTGCAATTAGAATTCCCCAGTTTGCCATCAAAGGAACACGATTCCAAAGCATTGAAGGAATTGAACTGAGGTAGTTACCAATGGCTGTTGCCACAAACCATCCACCCATCATTAAACCTTTATACTTAGGAGGTGCAACCTTACTAACAAAAGATATACCCATTGGCGAAAGCAAAAGTTCGGCCAAAGTCAAGGTGAAATAGGTAGAAATCAACCAACTCGGTGAAAGAATGCTTTGTGTTTTATCACCCAAATCCATAGGAGAAATCAGATTGGTTGATGCCAATGTAATGACGCCAAAGCCTAATGCTGCTACTAACATACCCCAAGCGATACGAGACGGAGCACTAATTTCGTGTCCTTTTTTTGCTAAAACTCCAAAGAATAGCATACTAAAAGGAGTTAAGGCGACTACAAAGAATGGATTGAACTGTTGGAAATCCGAAGGCTGAGCCATTGTAGGATTGCTCATATTCATAAAGAGAGCCAATGCGCCTCCCCATGCAAGTAATGTTACAATGCCACAAATCATCCTGGTGTTTGACTTCTTTGCCTGGAAAGCGGAGAAGCCAGTATATACTGAAAGGGCAATAAGTGCGAGACTAAAAATATTAAACCATATTCGCATAGGCCCTAAAACACTGAGGTTTGTGTATTTCTTTGCAAAGAAAGTTAGTGCAGAACCATTCTGATGGAAAGCCATCCAGAAGAAGATTACGACTGCAAAAACAAGTAAAAGAGCCTGTATGCGGTCTCTTGTTTGTTTCGGAGTGAGTTCTTCTACCTGTTGATCTGCTTCCTTAGCTTGCTTAGCTGTGATGTCAGCATGCTTGAACCAACTGCGACAAGCAAAATAGATAACCGCCGACAAGATAAGTGAAATACAAGCTACGCCAAAGCAAAGACCATATGCCCCATAAAGCGCCTTGAGGTAAGCTGGATCGAAATTGCCTGCATCATAGACGAAACCATACTGTCCAAGATAGAGGTTGGTAATCCATTTTGCCATAGATGGTGCAAACATTGCACCGATATTGATGGCCATATAAAATAGACTGAAAGCAGAATCTCTACTACTTGAATACTTTGGACTATCGTAAAGATTTCCTACAAGCACTTGAAGATTACCCTTGAAAAGGCCTGTTCCCAATGACACACAAGCCAAGCCAGCAAACATTGCGACTTTACCTACACTGTCAGCACCCGTGGGAATAGCAAGTCCAAGATATCCCAAGAACATGGTAGCAAAGCCAATTGACACGCACTTTCCATAGCCAATCTTGTCTGCTAAGATACCCCCTAAGAGGGGAGCAAAGTAGACTACAGCCAAGAAAATGGCATAAACTTGTCCTGCTTGTGACTCAGTCCAGCCAAACTTTGCTTGCATAAATAGCGCAAAGATGGCTAACATGGTGTAATAACCAAAGCGCTCACCTGTGTTGGCAAGGGCCAGAGCATAGAGTCCTTTCGGTTGATTTTCAAACATATGATTTACTTTTATTGTGATTATTTCGGTTTTTTCGTTCTGAGAATATCAAAGAGGTATGTAGCCTTTATAACGATATTACCATAGTTTGACTTTGAAAAGAAGTCACGTTTTGATGAACCATAGATATTGCCTAAACCATAATAGTAACGCGCTTCGAGTAGAAAGTGCCCAACTTTAGGAAGACTATATTCTCCACCTAAACCTATAGCAATACCATAATCAAATTTCTTTTCTACCTGCATCGTATCTTGTGCCACAACAGGATTAACACGATCATGTGTGTTTCGCTGGTTAAAGTCGAAGTTCATCTTGGTACTTTCATTGATCATAAACCCAAATTGAGGACCTAAATTTACAAAGAAATTCATACCCTTACGCTCTTTTCCCCATGCGAGATGAGCAAAAATAGGAACTTGAATATAATTAACCGTACGACTATATTGTTCAGTTAATCCCGTTGTTGCATTAACTACGGGTTGCTCCTGAGCATCAACGATATCTTCTTTCCAGCCCAATTGTGCATAGTTTACTTCTGCTGCTATGGAACAAAGTGTAGAGAAATACTTCTCACTTTTATATCGAAGTGAGAGTCCAAACGTCATTCCTCCATGCTGTTTTTGGTTCACTTTAGGCACAAATCCCACACTACTCATCACGTAACCACCATTGAAGCCTACAGAGAAATCATCCCGATGTTCACCTATCTGCGCTTGAATGTTTTGACAAAAACAACAAGTCAGGAGTACTATACCTATTATCTTAGATTGTAATTTCATATAATTCTTTAGCAAGGCTGACTAAAATCAATAAGCAATACTTTCAACATTACCATTATAAAGGTAATGAATTAGTTCGAAGGTAGAATTGATTCGCCCACCATTATCTACGGGGACGAACTTCAAAGGCGTTTGCAATGCCTTGTAAGGTTGCTGCCATTTACTGCCAAGAAATTTCTTTCCATATTGTGCTAAGCCCCGAACAAAGAACTCTGCATGGTCATATCCCATGATGGCAAAACGTGGTAAAGCCTGCAACATAGGTTCATGGAACCAGGCACGATAGCTACTTTCCAATGCTGTTGTGCTTGAAGAGGAGGCATTATAATAAAAGGTTGAAGGGATATACGTATCATATTTGCAGAAATGATTAAAGTCATAAGGAGCATACATTAACCATTCTGTATAACCAAATAAACTAATCAGCGTGCCCGGATGTAATTGATCAAGACGTTCTAACTTTACAAATGTCTCGTTCAATTCAGGAGAACGCGCTGTATTTAATACAACAACATTTGTTTGTCCGTTAACGAAAGCCTTGGCAAATGCATTGTCATCTGATTTGAGACTGGTGAGATTATAACGTATTCCCTTTGCATCGAGTTCTTTACGGAGTGCAGATGTGAACGTGCCTTTCTTGCTTGTAGCATCTGAACAGTCAACAAACACAGGATGACATTTAGCAAATCGCTCAATGAATGCTTGTACTGTAGCGTTTGTTAGACGTGTTTCGTCTTGATAAATCTGAAAGATGCTGCTGTTATATGCTACATCATTGCCCGTAATGGAGAAAGGAATCACCAGGCGAATGCCCTTGTTTTTACAGAAATCTGCCAGAGGTTTAACTTGCTTGCTATACAAAGGACCGAAGATAACGTCACATTTCTCTGCATTAGGATCAAGTAGTGTAGTCTTAATATCAGCGTCAATATTAACATTCCATGCATGAACATCAATATGATATCCTTCTGTTTTCAGCTGGTTGAAAGCCAAAAGCATTCCCCGATAATATTCAACCATACGCTTACCATCACCATCTACCTGATGGAGTGGCAACATAACACCAACTGAAATGGTATTGTTGTTTACAGCTTTACTTGTAGTCCACCCCACAAGCGCAAGCATAAGGAGCAATATATACTTATTTATCAACTTCATCTTCATAAAATATTAAAGTTACAAGTGCAAAAATACAAAAAATATGTCATTACACAATATCTTGTCTTTTCTTTTTAGTAACTTTGCAAAAATATAGTAACAACAAAATGAAAATAAAGGTATTGGCTTTGCTTTTCTTGTTCATCGCAAATAGTTTGCATGTCATTGCTGATGACAATCCGATAGTTTCGCCGACACTATCTGTAAGGGATAGTGAAGGAAATGAAACCGAAGGAGAATACAATGGGCAGGCTCCTGTGCAAGCATCTTTTATGGCTAATTCCCTACATTCGACAGGATGGGATGCCTATTATGAATGGCGTTTCTATCATAACAATGAGCAAAAGCCTTACCTTTTGAGGTATGAAGAGAACACTTCTTATACATTTAACCGATCGGGTCAACATAAGGTTGTACTCTATGCAAAGTTTGTTCACGGCACTGATACTATTGAACAGCTTTGTGATCCGATTTCAATTACGTTGTCAGAAAGCAAACTTGAGATGCCAAATGCCTTTTCTCCAAATGGTGATGGTATTAATGATATCTACCAAGCCAAACCAAATAGCCGCAGTATCGTCGATTTTCATGCCACAATCTATAACCGATGGGGGCAGAAACTCTATGAATGGAATGATATTTATGGTGGTTGGGATGGGAAATTCCATGGCAAAGCCGTTAACGATGGGGTTTATTTTGTTGTTGTTGATGCTCATGGAGCTGATGGCAAACACTACAAAATAAAACGTGATGTGAATTTGCTTCGTGGATATACTGAGTCAGGTCAGCCTTAGAAAAGATGAGAAAAAACAAATAAAAGAGTATTCAAGAAACATTATATACAGGATTTTTTTAATGGAAAACGAAGATAAATATATAAACGTTTGGGGTGCACGTGTTCATAATCTAAAAGATATTGATGTGCGAATCCCCAGAAATTCACTCACGGTTATTACGGGACTATCCGGTTCTGGTAAGTCTTCATTAGCCTTTGATACCATATTTGCCGAAGGACAACGCAGATATATTGAGACTTTTTCAGCGTATGCACGAAACTTTCTTGGGAATATGGAACGACCAGATGTTGATAAAATTACTGGTCTTAGCCCTGTAATCAGTATTGAACAGAAGACAACCAACAAGAATCCACGGTCTACTGTCGGTACGACTACAGAGATTTATGACTATCTCCGCTTACTATATGCACGGGCAGGAACGGCATATAGCTATGCAACGGGCGAGAAAATGGTGAAATATACCGAAGAAAAGGTCATCGAAATGATAACAACCGACTATGCAGGTAAGCGTATTTACATCTTGACTCCACTTGTTCGAAACCGTAAAGGCCATTATCGCGAACTATTTGAAAGTATGCGACGCAAGGGATATATATATATTCGAGTAGATGGAGAAATACAAGAGATAACACGAGGCATGAAGACCGACCGCTATAAAAACCACAATATAGAGGTTGTTATCGATAAGATGATTGTCGAAGATGTAGCCCATGAGCGACTGACAAAAAGCATTCAGAGTGCTATGAAGCAGGGAGATGGGTTGATTATGGTATTAAATAAGGATACAAACGAAGCGAAATTCTTTTCCAAACGATTGATGTGTCCTACATCGGGAATATCATATAAAGACCCTGCACCAAACATATTCTCTTTTAATTCGCCTGAAGGTGCATGCCCACTATGCAAGGGTTTAGGTTATGTTAACGAGATAGATCTCAAGAAAGTCATTCCCGATGATAAGTTAAGTATCAGAGATGGTGCCATCGCTCCATTGGGAAAGTATAAAAACCAAATGATATTTTGGCAGATAGAAGCTATCCTCCAGCGCTTTGAATGTAATCTAAAAACACCATTCAGAGATATTCCCCAGGAGGCCGTAAACGAAATATTATATGGCAGTTTGGAGAATTTGAAGATAGATAAAAGCCTTGTTCACACGTCATCAGATTACTTTGTAGCCTTTGATGGCATTATAAAGTATCTACAAACTGTGATGGAAAATGATGACTCTGCAGCCGGTAAGAAGTGGGCTGACCAATTTATGGCAACCACAACATGCCCAGAATGTAAGGGACAACGACTTAATCGAGAGGCTCTCTCCTATCGCATTTGGGACAAAAACATTACTGAAGTTGCCAATCTTGATATCAATGATCTTGAAGAATGGCTTGAACATGTAGAGGAACACATGGATCCTCAGCAAAAAAAGATAGGCAAAGAGATTCTTAAAGAGATTCGAACACGCGTGAATTTCCTATTGGAAGTGGGACTCGACTATCTCTCTTTAAATAGACAAAGCGCCACTCTCTCGGGAGGAGAAAGCCAGCGTATCCGCTTAGCTACACAGATAGGAAGCCAATTAGTCAATGTACTCTATATCCTTGATGAGCCAAGTATTGGGCTACATCAGCGTGATAACGATCGTCTTATCCGTTCACTTAAAGAGTTACGAGACCTTGGAAACACTGTCATTGTAGTTGAACACGATGAAGATATGATGCGTGCTGCCGACTGGATTATAGATATTGGTCCGAAAGCTGGACGTAAAGGTGGTGAAGTTGTGTTTCAAGGCACTCCTAAAGATATGCTGAAACAACATACGATTACTGCTGACTATCTTAATGGTGAACGCAAAATTGAGATTCCAACAGAGCGTCGTCAAGGAAATGGTAAGCACATAACAATTTATGGAGCAAAGGGAAATAACTTGAAAAATGTTGATGTTGACTTTCCATTAGGTAAGTTAATAGTCGTTACCGGCGTATCGGGCTCGGGCAAATCAACATTAATCAACGAGACTCTTCAACCCATTCTATCTCAACATTTCTATCGTTCGTTGAAGAAACCTATGCCATATGATAAGGTAGAAGGTATTGATAATGTTGATAAAGTGGTGAATGTTGACCAAAGTCCTATTGGTAGAACACCGCGCAGTAACCCTGCAACCTACACGGGAGTATTTAATGATATCCGCAATCTTTTCGTCAATTTACCTGAAGCAAAGATAAGAGGCTACAAACCAGGACGCTTTTCTTTCAACGTGAAAGGAGGCAGATGTGAGGCTTGTGGAGGTAATGGTTATAAGACAATTGAAATGAATTTCTTGCCAGATGTAATGGTTCCGTGTGAGGTTTGTCATGGAAAGCGTTATAATCGCGAAACACTTGAGGTAAGATTCAAAGGCAAATCAATTGCTGATGTGCTTGATATGACTATTAATCAAGCCGTGGAATTCTTTGAGAATGTACCGAGTATTCTACCCAAAATTAAGACACTTCAAGATGTTGGCTTAGGCTATATTAAACTCGGACAGAGTTCAACTACGCTCTCAGGTGGCGAAAGTCAGCGTGTAAAGTTAGCCACCGAACTGGCTAAAAGAGATACTGGTAAAACGCTTTATATTTTAGATGAGCCTACGACAGGCCTTCACTTTGAAGATATCCGCATACTGATGGACGTGCTTCAAAAGCTTACTGACCGAGGTAACACTGTGATAATTATTGAACACAACTTGGATGTTATCAAGCTGGCTGACTATATTATTGATGTCGGTATAGAGGGAGGACGAGGTGGAGGAAGGATTCTCTCAACAGGAACTCCCGAAGAAGTGGCAAAGAGTAAATTGGGGTATACGCCCAAGTTCTTGGCAAACGTATTAAAAAAGGCTTGAAAGTAAAATAAAACGAGTAATAAACGCTGATTTCATTTGGTATTGACGACGCTTAAATGTGTGTGGAAAATGACCGATGAAATCAGTGTTTTTTTGATGGAATCCACATCATAACAGCTTTCAAAACAGCTTAAATAAAAGATGAACTTATACGCTTTGAATTGTCCTTACAAGCTATTGCATAAACGAATAAAAACCCACCATTTCATCGCATAAATCTATTCATTTTGTAATAAGCGTCATTTTACCTTGTGTTTTGTATTATTTCATAGCATGAAATATAGCTGATTGCGAGACAATTAGACCTATATTGTTTTATTAAATATTTCGGTTATAGAAATAATTTATATAACATCAAGTAAGCATCTGATATATATTAAGTTATAAAAAAATATATTATATATAGATTGTGAAGTTTAAGTGTAGTTCCTTTAGTATAAAATACAGCCATGAACTTAGTATAATAAGGTTATATTATCAAAATAAACAGTGTGTTTATTTGGTCAAAAAACACTTTTTTCTTATATTTGTTCCATAAAAAAAGATTATGCCCTATCCGACAGAAACGCAATACTTAGAACATCATCCGTTAGTGAGCTTCATCATTACTGCCTATAACATTGAAGCATCTTTACTGCGTTCATGCATAGAAAGCATTCTCAGATTATCGTTGAATTCTGAAAATCGTGAGATAATTGTTATAGATGATGGAAGTGAAACACCTGCCATTTCATCACTCCTTGACGTATGTGATAATCTCATTTATGTGCGACAACGCAACCAAGGATTGAGTGTGGCGCGCAACAGAGGCATAGATATTGCTCAAGGGAAATTCATTCAGTTTATTGATGGCGACGATTCTCTGCTACAATTCACTTACGAACATTGCTTAGATATTGTGAGATTTCACAATCCTGACATGGTGATTTTCAATGCGTCTACTAAGCTTTCAGTAGATATTACCGAAGAAATTGCAGGACCATTTGAGGGTACTTCCTATATGGAAGAACATAATATTAGAGGGTCAGTATGCTGTTATCTCTTCAAAAAAGACATCTTACGAGGGCTTCGTTTCCGTCCAACATTGACTTATTATGCTGAAGATGAAGAGTTCACTGCACAGCTAATGCTGAATGCAAAACGTCTGTTTGTGACTCCAGCTAAAAGCTATTTCTATCGTCAACACAAGCTTTCGATAATGCATCGCAAAGGAAAACGCGATGTAATTCAACGATTAGAAAACACAGAAAGTGTTATCTTGTATCTCCAAAGTCGACTTCAAACACTCCCTCAGTCAAAGCAAGTGGCATTACAAAGGCGTATAGCACAGCTTACAATGGATCATCTTTATAATACTGCCCGACTAACACATTGTCTTTCGAAACTTGACGAAACATGCGAAAGATTGCATGAACATGGGTTGTTTCCACTGCCAAATAAGGACTATACAAGCAAGTATCGACTCTTTCAAAAACTATCCAAACATCGCTGGGGACGTAGAATCATCATTGCCACTACATTTATATGAAGATATTACTCATTGGAGAATATAGTAATGTTCACGCCACATTAGCCAAAGGACTAAATCGCTTAGGGCATGAAACTATGGTAGTTTCCAATGGAGATGATTGGAAAAACTATCATCGTGACATTGATGTTAGTAGAACTTATGGTCCTTTCGGCGGGCTAAAGTTATATGCGAAACTATTGACTTTACTCCCAAAACTCCGTGGGTTTGATGTTGTTCAACTCATCAATCCGATGTTTTTTGAACTCAAAGCTGAGCGACTTCGCTTCTTCTACGATTACCTTCGACGACACAATAAGCATGTGGTACTTGGAGCGTTCGGCATGGATTATTATTGGGTTCATGAGTGTATCACTCGCTTTCCCTTGCGTTATAGCGACTTTAATATAGGTAAACACGTGCGGACGGATGAAGAATCGCAACGCTATATTAGAGATTGGGTGGGAACAGCAAAGGGAGATTGGTGTCAATATGTGGCAAAAGATGTAGATAAAATCATTGCAGGGTTATATGAATATTGGGCATGTTATCAGCCCAACTTCCCAGAAAAGACATTTTTTTGCCCCTTTCCCATTATTCCAAGTCATACAACCTACCGTCCATTTGATGGAAAACTACACCTCTTTATTGGGATAAATAAAACGCGAAATCGTTATAAAGGAACTGATATTATGCTCAAAGCAGCACAAAAAATAGTAGAAAACTATCCTGAAAAGGCTGATTTGCAGGTTGCAGAAAGTATTCCATTTGAAGATTATGTCAAAATGATGGGAAAGTCAGATGTTATTCTTGATCAGCTGTACAGCTATACTCCATCCATGAATCCGTTGGAGGCAATGAACCAAGGACTAATCTGTATTGGTGGTGGTGAACCCGAAAACTATGATATTATTAATGAACATGAGTTGCGTCCAATTATCAATGTAGAGCTTAATGAAAGCAGTGTGTATCAAGCTTTGTATGAGTTAATTCTGCATCCAGAACGAATTAATACGTTGAAACGTGAGAGTATGGCTTATATCAAGCGTCATCATGATTATATAAATGTGGCTCAAAAGTATATAGCGTTTTATGAACAACTTGACCATCAAACTTATTCATACTACTGATATCCATGGATGTTTCTTTCCATTTGACTTCATTGAGGGACGTCCTTGCAGTGGATCAATGGCACGAATCTCTACTTATGTAAAGCGAATGCGAAGCAAATATGGTAATCGTTTGCTACTCGTTGATGGTGGAGATATATTACAAGGTCAGCCCACTTGTTACTATTGTAATTTTGTTCAGCCACAAATGAAGAATGTAGCAGCAAGAGTTATTAATTTCATGCGCTATGATTTACAAACTATAGGCAATCATGATATCGAAACAGGGCATGCAGTTTATGACAAGTATGCAGCAGAATTAGATTGTGATTTGTTGGCAGCTAATGTTATAAATGAAGTTACATTAAAGCCTTACTTTAAGCCTTATGCAATTCGAAATATAGAAGGTGTCAAGATTGCTTTTATTGGAATGTTGACTCCGACAATACCCTATTGGTTGCAAAAAGACTTATGGAGTGGCATGAAATTTCTGGATATACCGAGTTGTATGGCACAATGGGTAAAGCATGTACGTGAAGTTGAGCATGCCGATGCAATCGTTGCACTCTTTCATTCGGGGTTCGATGGAGGCATTCAAGATGCTAATGGCAGTGAAAATGCATGTGTAACAACAGCACGAAATGTACCAGGAATTGATCTCATTCTATGTGGACATGATCATCAATTAAAACGAGAATACGTCACCAATCAAGGCAAAGAGGTTTGTATTATAAATCCATCGAGTAATGCACATTACGTTAGTGAGTGTAGTCTTTGCTTTGAATTTAATCAAGAAGGAAGACCAAAACTCAACGCGGTAAAAGCACAATTGCGGAATATTGATAATGAGAACGTGGACGAAGCCTTCATGGAACAGTTCAACAAAGACATAGAACAAGTAAAACAATATGTGAGCCGTAAGCTTGGAATCTTTGTGCATTCTATCTATACAAGGGATTGTTTCTTTCGGTCAGCTCCCTTTGGAGATCTCATTCATGACATTCAATTAGAACATACAGGAGCTGATATTTCATTGAATGCTCCGTTAAAATTTGATGCATGTATTCGCAAAGGAGATGTTCATGTCAGTGATTTATTTAATCTTTACACGTATGAAAATCAGCTATATGTTGTCAAAATGACAGGTAAAGAGCTTAAAAATCTACTTGAAATGAGTTATGGTCAATGGATTACAACCATGAAATCGCCTGATGATCACATTATGCTGATGAAACAAGATGACATGGGGCATTGGCATTGGACTAATCTTGCATTTAATTTTGATACGGCTTTTGGTATTGATTATGAAGTAGATGTTAGGCAAAATTATGGCAAAAAGGTTAATATTCTGCGTATGACAAACGGACAACCTTTTTGTGAAGATAATACTTATCGTGTGACAATGAATAGTTATCGGGGTAATGGTGGCGGAGAATTACTAACTCGTGGTGCAGGAATATCTCTCAAAGAACTTCCTAATCGTATAGAATATGTAAGCGAAAAAGACCAAAGAAGCATTATTATGGACTATATTGAACGCCATAAAATAATTGATGCAAAACCGCATAACAACTGGTCTTTCGTGCCAATGGAATGGGCAGAACCAGCTTTAGAACGCGACTATAAACTGCTGTTCGGTAAGCATTAAATTATCTATCTTAACGTTCTGTATAGTCATTGGATTTGATTAATAATCTATAAAAAAACAAGTTATGGGAAGAAATAATCCATTTTGTTTTGTAATTTTGCAAACAGTTTAACATAAATAGGAAGGAATATGAAAAAGTTATTAATCATAGCATTAGTGCTCCTGACATTTGTTACAATGGCTTCTGCACAGAAACAAGCAGAAATTAAATTCGACAAATTGAGTGTTGACCTTGGAACATTCCCAAAGAGTGACCCAATTCGTCAAACCACTTTCGTATTCACAAACACTGGAGACGCTCCTTTAGTGATTAATCAAGCTATGGCCAGCTGCGGATGTACAGTGCCTACATACACCAAAACGCCTGTAATGCCAGGACAAAAAGGTGAGATTAAGGTCACATATAATGGCTCTGCATTGTTTCCTGGACACTTTAAGAAGAGCATAACAATACGTAGTAACGCCAAAACGGAAATGGTTCGGCTTTACATTGAGGGTGTAATGACAGACTCAAATAATAAATGATATTCTACTTTTCTGCAACAGGAAACACGCTTTGGGCTGCTCAACGAGTTGCTCAAGTGACTGGTGAAAGACTCCTTTCTGTAGCAGAACTTATCAAAAGCCAACATGCTTTTGCCTTGGAAAAAGACGAGCGTGTTGGCTTTATCTATCCCATATATGGATGGCGTCCGCCTGTAATCATGCGAGAGTTTGTGCGGAAACTTACCCTCACCACACAGCAACCATCAGATAATCTTTCGTCACATTATTGCTTCGCATTATGCACTGCAGGAGACGATCTTGGGCTATCGATGGACTATCTAAATTCAGATTTAAAGACAGTTGGATTGCAAACGAATGCTACTTTCTCGTTGAAAATGCCGAATACTTACGTGGGATTACCTTTTATGGACATTGATTCTGAGGAAGTTATCCATAAGAAACGTGAAATAGCAGAAGTACAACTACGTGAATATTGCGAGCAAATTTTTGACAGAATTCATTGTAAGAATCAGCGCAACCATAGTCATTGGCCACGCATAAACAGCAATATTCTTGGGGCGTTCTTTGTTAATAAACTTGTCACTGATAAACCCTTTCACGTTGGAAAGCAACGATGTGTAAAGTGTGGGATATGTGCTAACGTCTGCCCTGTAGACAATATAGAAGGTGGACACGGCCTAATGCCTAAGTGGAAGCATACAAATCGTTGCCTAACTTGCTTTGCATGTTATCATCATTGTCCACATCATGCTATAGAATATGGTAGACAAACCCAACATAAAGGCCAATATGTATTCAAATAATACAATTTGATTTTAGAATTAAATAATTGAAATAATTTATTAAAAGAATTATAATGAAAACCATTTTACTCACCATTGGCATGATGCTTACAGCTCTTTCTGGACATGCAATGCCTAACGACACAATATATGTCATGCGAAATGACGGCGTAATGATACCTGCACCAACCTTCGGAAGTGCTGAATCTGAGCTTATAACACCACGCAAACATCCTGATAATTTACAAGTAATTCCAACACGAGCAATCGACACTTCACAACGCTATACGCCTCATACGGGTAAGCCACATATATTGGTTATCCTCGCAAACTTTAAGGATGTAAAGTTTCAAGTGCATGAACCAAAGGCGGCTTTTCATGATTTTTTTAATGCTGAAGGACCTATTGTTAATCGCGGAAATGGCAATAACGAGAACTTCGGGAGTGTCAGTCAGTATTTCAAAGCAACAAGTCTTGGTGCCTTTGAGCCTGTATTTGAAGTTTATGGCCCAATCGATTTGCCAAAAGATATGACTTATTATGGAGGCTCAAATGCCAATAATAATAGCGATGAGAAGCCAAGAGAACTTGTGCAGGATGCAGTTAATTGTGTCAAAGATCAAGTCACAAATATAGATCGATTGGATTCAAATAACGATGGATATATAGACTGTGTCTATGTGGTCTATGCTGGATTAGGGCAAAATAATGGTGGAAGTGCAGAGTCAGTATGGGCATGTACGAGTGCAATAAATAACCCATCATTGAAGGTTGGCAATAAGAATGTCTATAATTTCAGCATTGGTGCAGAACTCTTTCCCAGTCGAATTAGGAACCAAGCCAATGGTCAAGAGCGTGCAATGCAAATCAATAGTATTGGTGTTACATGTCATGAGTTCTCGCATGCAATGGGATTACCCGACATATATCCTACCATTTCATCTGCCTATTTAGATAACCAAGAGATGGAATATTGGGACTTAATGGATGGTGGAGAGTATGCAGGTAATGGAGGTTTTATACCAATGCCTTATACAGCTTGGGAGAAAAAGCAAATGAATTGGCCTGTAAACATTCAGCCTTTAACGTCAAAAGGAAACATAACTATGGATAAATCAGCTGATGATGGAGGCGTCGTCTATAAGATTGTTAACCCTGGAGATCCAAACGAATACTTTCTTTTAGAGAATATAACCAAGACTGGTTGGTATGCAGGGGCAAGTAATCAAGGACTACTTGTCTATAAAGTAGTTGACCAAGGCAACGTTAATATGAGTGATCATCCTAACAACACACCATATAAACCCCGTATGGCTGTCGTACCAGCTGATGGACTTTGCATGTCAAGCTATTCAATTCAAGTTCATGAGCCTACAGAACCAAACTATAAAGAGCTTAATAGACAGGAGAGAAGAAAGTATAAGAACCAGCTAAAGGGGGACGTTTTCCCCGGAACAGTCAATGCAGATAACCTGAATGACAACTCTAATCTTCCCAATTTCTGGTGGTACACAAAGGGAGATCTTAATGAGAGAGCAACATTAAATCCATCTTATTATAAAGTGAATCAATCACTTAAGAGCATTAAACTCAATGCAAATAGAGCTATATCGTTTATATTTTATCCAAAATATAATAGCCTTGATGGCATAAATAAAATACAGATTGAGAACTCAGAAGACCACCATATCTTTACACTTGATGGCAAATATGTTGGCAACCAGCTTGAGAACCTATCCAAAGGTGTCTATATTCGCAATCATAAAAAAGTTATTGTAAAATAAAGTTCACATCGAATGAATAAAGGTTTTGGGGCTTATACGCTTTAGAACTGAAACTAAGATATTTTTTTATCAAAAAAGATTGCAAAATATTTGGTAATCCAAAAAAAAGTCATACCTTTGTATCGTTATCCTGAAAACAATCTTTTTACCTTAAAAAGGACTAATACCTATTGAAGATTTGGAGCGGTTACCTGTGAAGGTCATCGCTTTTTTTTGCACTATTTTGAACCTACTGATTTTAGAACTAACTTGAATAATATGCATAGAGTTAGTTTATGTTCAAGAAAAGATTATTCATAATGCAAATTGAAAAATAAAGTTCCATGATGTGATTACTAATCATCATAAAAATGTAATCAAATCAAACTGCATCCCTTTAATTAGCGTCGGCTCTCCCACCCTATACAGCACATTAGGCATTTCCCATCAACTCTTTTTTCTCCCAAGCACTATTTAATTGTAATAGTCTGAGAAAGCATTCACTATTCTTCCTTATTAAATTACGTTACACTGTACGGGATATGTTATTAATGTGTTCATTTTATATAACTAATTCATTGTTTTGATAATCAAAGAGATATAATGTCACTTTGTAAACTTATAGAATACAAAAAGTAATCTGCGTCAAATCATCGCATGATTTGACGCAGAAAACATAATAAAATAACTTATATCGTACGATGATATGACATAAATCATATTATCAAATTTTATCAATTTTACTCAAAACGCATTTATACCATCAAACGCATTTTGCCATTAAAGCCTATGATAACTTTAATTTGATAGGCTGTAGGACTATCAGGCACACAAACATTTGCTGTAAATAAGAAACCATTTGTATTTGTTTCAGTGTAATTTATGTCACTCAATATACTCTGACTCAACACGCCTGAAGGTATCTGCTGTTTGAAATCAGACTTCCGGAAATCATGACTAAAGAGTTGATTACTTCCCTTAAAGATACTGATATGAACAATATTATCGAAATACACATTATCAACCTCAACACCTTCGTCATTATAAGTCTGTTTTGCTACTTTGAAAGTAGTTGGATTAACCTGTGTATACCAATGATAACGAGCGTTTCCATAGATGATTACAGAATCGCGTTTAATCAATTTTTTCTGGTTTAATGCTACAGGATGTGATATCCCGAAGAATGACAAATAAGTGTTATCATTTGTCTTTATACATTTAATCAAGTCACCATTTTGGTTCTTGAACATGAAAAGGTGAGGCGCTTGCTTCACAATCTGATACTTAGCAACATTCGAACTGTGAAGAACGAGTGAGTCTTTTATTATTTGAAAGTAAACAGGTTGTGAGGTACTATCAGGATAAAAGATAGTATCACCAACCACACGAAAGGCAGGACTATCGCCATCTTCATTCAACCAAAGACCTTGAAGCATTTTTTTTGCTGTATAATCTTCTGAAGGCTGGTCTGTAGAACTTGTTTTATGATTACTACATGAGACTCCAACAAGGGTCATAGTAACCACAAACAACATAGGTAATAAGCTATATTTTCGCATCAATCAAATAATTCTGCATCTTGTAAAGAGCAAGCTTTCAGGTCCTTTTCCGATGTCAAAACATCCTTTGAATCGATAGGCCACTCAATGTGAATCTGCTCATCATTCCAACGAATACTGGCCTCATGTTGTGGTGCATAAACATTATCTACCTTATAAGTAAAGATTGCTTCGTCACTAAGAACAAGGAAACCATGCGCAAAACCACGCGGAATAAAGAGCTGACGCTTATTCTCTTCAGAGAGTTCTACCATGACATATTCTCCAAAGGTAGGGCTACTCTTGCGAATATCAACGGCAACATCCAAGACCTTTCCCTTGATTACGCGAACCAATTTTGCCTGAGAATACTCTCCTTTTTGATAGTGGAGACCACGCAATACGCCATAAGAAGACTTAGATTCATTGTCTTGTATAAACTTGATTTTACCTACTTTCTGCTGGAATTCTTCGTCTTTCCACGCTTCAAAGAAATAGCCACGAGCATCTTGAAAGACACGAGGCTCGATGATAAATACACCTTTTATGTCCGTCTGTTTATACTCCATCACTTGTAAAGTGTTTGTTTTTTCATGGCACAAAGATACAACTTTTACAATAGTTATCAAAATAAAAAAGATAAATAAATGAATAATGAAGATTTTTTTCACAAAACTTTGAAAGCTAAAATAAAAGTACTAAATTTGCAACATGATTGAGTTAGAAAGACATATCGAAATACTTTTGCTCACAAATGATTGCGTCATAATTCCTAATTTTGGAGGATTTATGGCACATTATCGGGCTGCTCACTTTGACGAAAGAGACAATTCGTTTCTTCCGCCAACACGAACTGTGGGCTTTAATCATGCCTTAAAACTCAATGATTCGCTGCTTGCGCAGTCTTATGTAGAGGCTTATGACATCAGCTATCCAGAGGCTTTACGACGTATTGAGCAAGATACAGAAGAATTAAAACAGGTGCTTCAGAATGAAGGTGAATATAATTTAAGGAATCTTGGACGCCTTTCACTTAACAACGAAGGGCAATATGTCTTTGAACCATGTGAGGCTGGTTTGCTTACTCCATCGCTTTATGGACTCAGTAACTTTGAGTTCAAAAAACAAAAGCAATGCTCTGAAATGCAAACTGAAGTTGAAACTCATATAGAAAAGACTCAACCGAAAGCACAAATTCTTGACTTTGTTGTTCCTCAAACAATTGAAGAAACTGATGAAAAGTCATATACGATTCGTCGAAGTGTAGTTAGAAATATAGCGGTTGCCTGTATTGCAGTATTGTTTTTCCTATTATTACCTTCAACATTAAGTAATGGAGAGAAGGCTACAATGACTGGAAACAGGATTGATACCAACCTTTTAACGGCAATCATGCCTAAGGAAGTAACGATTGGTAATGCAGCAAATCACATTACAAAAGACATGACTAAGAAGGCTTTTGAAGCTGTAAAAGAAGAAAAAATTGCTGAAAAATCTTCATCAACTGAGGTCGAAGAGACGAATACTCCTGCTAAAAGTTATTATAGTATAGTATTAGCCAGTAGAGTAACTCGCAAGAATGCTTCTGATTTTGTAGCCCTTCTACATCATAAAGGTTATGATGAGGCAAAGGTGTTAACACAAAGAAATCGCACAAAAGTTATTTATGGACAATATGATTCAGAAGAAGATGCACGCAAAGTAGTGAATAAACTTCATCAAAAAGCAGACTTTTCAGATTGTTGGATTATCCATATCAAATAATCATTTCCTATATTTTTATATGAAACGCGTACGTTGCCCCAAATGTGATAACTACATTACATTTGATGAAACCAAATATCAATCAGGACAATCTCTTGTATTTGAATGTCCCGAATGTGGCAAGAACTTTGGCATTCGAATGGGAGTCTCGAAACTTAAAAACACACAAAAGGAGGAGACCCCTGATGAACAAGCAAATGAAAAGGGTTGCGGTTCGATAGTAGTAATTGAGAATGTGTTCCACTATAAGCAGGTAATACCACTCCAAATGGGTGATAATGTTATTGGGCGCTATATGAAAGGTAGTGGAATTAATTGCCCTATAGAGACTAATGACCCAAGTATTGATATGACACATTGTATTATCAATGTCAGTAAAGATAAGCAAGGACACCTTAAATACATTCTCCGCGATGGGCCAAGTTATACTGGAACTTTCGTTGATAATATGATATTAGGTGATAGAGAGCGTCGCATTATCGAAGATGGAAGCCTATTTACAATTGGCGCTACAAGCATTATACTTCGTGGAACAGAAGGAAACGAATGATTGTTAGATGTATAATATCATTTTAATTGCTTTTGTTAGAAATAACATTTAGTCGACTCTTTGATATTAAACATTATTCTTTCTGGTTTATTCAATGGCATAAATGATATAAAATAAAAAGGGCGAGTTAAACGACTCGCCCCTTTTTATTAATCAAGATCTTTATTCTGACACTTTCACAACCTTGTAATCACGCTTTCCTGAAGGCCAAATTCCCTTTATAATCAACACCGGATCTTGACTTGTAGAAGCACTCTTTACAAGCTCTTGTAAGTCAGAAAGGCTCTTCAAAGGAGTATCATTAGCATACAACATGATAAATCCTTGTTCGATACCTCCACTCTTAATAGCTCCCTTTTCGACTTTAGTTACTTCGAGACCAAACGTCAAATCAAATTCCTTTTTCTGTTGTTCTGTCACAGGACGGAAGCTTGCTCCAAGCACATCTAAGTCTGCAGTCTTAATGACTTTCGTATTTCCTTGTGCGTTCTTTAGCGTCACTGTCTTAGAGTGTTTTGACTTATTATGTAAGTAAGTTAGGGTTACTTTCTCACCCGGACGCTTCTTAGACAGGAGCTCTTGAAGCTCAGACATCTTCGTAATCTTCTTGCCATCGGCTTCTGTTATGACATCACCTTTGACGATACCTGCGGCAGCTGCCGAACTACCTTCAGTCACTTCAGCTACATAAACGCCTTCATTTGTGCCGAGATCTACGTCCTTTTTCTCATCTTTTTGAGCATTAATATAGTTGAGAACATCACCACCTCGAATACCAAGAACAGCGCGTTGTACTGTACCATATTTCTTTAAGTCGTCAAAAACTTTAACCATAATAGTCGTTGGAATGGCGAAACCATAACCACTATATGAACCTGTTTGGGAGTAAAGCATGGCATTAATACCCACCAATTCACCTTTAGCATTGACCAAAGCACCACCAGAATTACCTGGGTTTATAGCTGCATCAGTTTGAATAAAGCTTGAAATCTGTGGACCATTTGAGCCTTCTCCACCCATTGAACGAGCTTTTGCACTGACAATACCTGCCGTTACTGTCGAACTAAGATTATAGGGATTACCTACTGCAAGCACCCATTCACCAACTTTAAGATTGTCACTATCGCCAATAGGCAGCGTCGGAAGATTCTTTCCATTAACCTTGATAAGAGCCAAATCTGTATTTGGATCTGTTCCAATTATACGTGCAGAATACTCTCGATTGTCATTTAATGTCACGGTAAGTTCATCAGCTCCATTAACAACATGATTGTTTGTAACAATATATCCATCAGGACTGATAATCACACCACTACCTGTAGCCTCCTTCTTTGGTGTTTGAACACGACGTTTCTGGCGGCCGTTCCCTTGATCAGGATTACCAAAGAATCCGAAAGGACCAAAGAAATCACTAAATGGATCCTCTTGAACATCGACGGTTTGTACCTTAGAATTTTGCACATATTTAATATGAACAACGGCTGGAAGTGCCTTTTCCGCAGCATAGGTTAAGTCAATCGGTTGTCCCGAAGGAACCGCTTCAATCGCTGGGGAGGCATTTACTTTGATAAAAGCTCCCGTTGAAAGGGCAAATGCACCTACACACATTGCCCCCAAAACATACTTACTAAACATTTTCATAATTATCTTTTTGAATTTACGTTTTAATCTGTTTATAATTCGTTTTAAGTTTTAATTGATTGCAAATATACAACTACAATTGATAAAACTAACTGAATTTCTTAATTCTTTATCCGTATTTAACAATTCAATTTAACACATTAACAGCTCTTAAACGACCTATTTTTTATTTTTACACTTATTAAATTACGACGTTATATAAAAGGTATTCTATCTTAAAAGAAATGCTATGAAAAGACGAATAAAATGTATGCATTAGACCGAAAATAACAAAAGTAAAACGATAATAACCAATTCCACATAACGATTAAGCTTAATTGCTACAATCAAATCTTTAGAAGTAATCTCCCGATTATACCTTCCAATATAAGGCTTCGATATCATTTCTCCATGATAGATATGCGGTCCACCGAACCGACAAGCCAAAATCGAAGCTAAAGCAGCTTCAGGCCATCCACTATTGGGACTGAGGTGAGCCTTTGAAAACATCAATATGTCATGCCAAATAGACATGAAACGACTCCATGACATAGGTGTAATCACAACAGAAACCAATAGCATCAACAATGCTGTTAAACGTGCAGGCACCCAATTAACCACGTCATCCAAGCGTGCAGCAAACATCCCAAAACGACGAAAACGACGTGTACGATATCCTATCATTGAGTCAAGTGTGTTAATCATTTTATAGGTCATCATACCTGGAACCCCTAAAACGACCAACCAATATAAAGGAGCAACAACTCCATCTGAAAGGTTTTCAGCTAAAGTTTCAAGTGCAGCCAAACGAATTTCCTGGGCAGAAAGCACTGATGTATCACGCCCTACAATGCGTGCAACCTTTGCCCTGCCCTGCTCAACTGAAACATTTACTGCTGCAAACACACTCTTTACTTCTCGCACAAGTGTAGTACCTGCAAGGCAATAGAATATAAAAACTGCTTCTAAAACAACGCAAATGACGTCATCAAATAAGGATAAAATCAACGTGAAGAGCATGAAAGTACAAGCTGTTAACACGATAGTTAATACAGCCCCTTTTAGGCAACGTCTCTGTCCTTTGTTTAACTTCCACTCACCAAAAGCAATCACTCGTCCAAAAGCCACAATTGGGTGAGGCAACCATTCGGGGTCTCCGAGGATGCGATCCGCTATCCATCCTATAATCAAAGATACTGCTTTAAACATGTTAACAGCGTTTCATTTTCTTCATGCAACTGTGTAGCTATACGAATATAATGGTCATCTAATCCCTCAAACGATGATGCATCACGAATCAATATACCTTCTTTTGTAGCTAAATTTTCTTTAAGTAGCGAAGAATTTAGGTGTTTCAAACGAACCAGAAAGAAATTCGTTTGCGTCGGAAGTGCTTCAAATCCTTCCATTTGATTAATGCTTTCACGAAGCCATTCCGTTTCTTTTCGCATCCAATCTATAGATGGTAACACATTGATATCGTGCGTTACGAGATATTTTCCAGCTTCAATTGCCAGACTATTTACACTCCATGGTGTTCTAAACTCCCTCAACTTTGCAATAATATCACGATGTGCTGTCAGATAACCAAGACGTAAACCAGGAATACAATATTTTTTAGTCATCGAATGAAGTAAAATCATTCTTCCATGTTTTACAATGTCCTCATCACACAACATTGTTGCAGTTGTATAATCTTCATAGGATTGATCAATGACGAACAGTTCGTTTTCATTGTCCGAAGGATAGAGCTCTGTTGATGAAACACACGTACCTGTCGGGTTATTTGGATTGCAAATCCATCGCAAACACCCTTGTCCTCCATGATGAGGATATTCAGAAAAACTCGGAACCGATACGATATGTCTTCGCGATTCATAGGCTTTTGCAATTAGATGGATAGCTGAAGTGATGCCATTTGTCACCATTATCTCATCCGAACTCACGTGAATTTTGCTTGCAATTAGATGCTCTAAAGATGTTGGTTCGGGTTCTGGATAATGACGAATGATGTCTATGTGCTGGCAAAGATGTGCTTCCAAATCACTTAAATCAGCATGCGTCCATATATTAGAACTAAAGTTCAACCGAATATTGTGATAGCGAAATAAATCATCTCCGTGCTCTTTCATTTGTTGTTTTCTATTTAAGTAACTTTAGAACTCGTTTTATACATAAAACTGATTGGCCCCCAGTAACTTACAAAATGTATCTCTTTATACTGCAATCTGCCACAGATTATCGTGTAAAATGATGCAAAACATGATGTCATTTGGCACAAATCAAAATATGAATTGCTTGTAACCTCTATTCTATATGAATTTCAACACTACATCATTCATCTATCATCAGCTTTTTAAGTGCATCAATATCCAAATATTTTCTTACATGGTTGGCAAGTAAATCATATTGTTTTTCACGAAAATTCCTATCATTCAGTAACTCATTATCAGGTGAATCCCCATGCAACGTGTCCTCCTCTTCAATGACGATATCATCAAAATAAGGAATGACACCTAACACAGGTACACCACAATAGGATTCCATCATCTTTCTTCCTTCGTCAAACAATCTTGCATCACCACGGAATTTATTGATAATTATGCCTTTAATACGTTCTCGGTCATGTGGAGATTGAAGCATGATACTGCCGTAACAACTTGCAAAAACGCCTCCACGATCAATGTCAGCTACTAATAAAACAGACGCATTGGCATAGCGAGCCATAGACATATTGACTAAATCTTGCTTCAAAAGATTCATCTCTGAGATACTTCCTGCACCCTCAATAACAATAGGGTCGTATTGTTTCGCTAAACGATTATAGGCTTTCTGTATGCAAGAGCGTAAGTAATTGCGATCTTCTTCAGCGTAGAGTTGCATCGCGGTTTTAATGCCAATAGACTCTCCTTCGACTATAACCTCCGACGATTTCTCCCCTGTTGGTATCAACAAAAGAGGGTTCATATCAGTTGAAAGCTCTATACCTGCAGCCTCAGCCTGTACCCCTTGCGCACGCGCAACACGTTTTCCGTCGGCTGTAAGATGATAGAATGGCGCCATATTCTGCGCCTTGAATGGTGCCGGATGCATGCCATCCTGTTTAAAGATGCGGCAAACAGCTGTGGCAATAACACTCTTTCCGACATCACTTCCTGTGCCACAGAACATTATTGGACGCATAATGCCAGAATAAAAAGATAGTCACTCAATCGATTCATCAGTCTCATTACCTCGTCATCTAAAGTGTAATCACGGCGCAAAGTCCACATTCTGCGTTCACAAGTACGCGCTTTTGTACGTGCAAACTGTAGCTGTGCTGCCAACAAAGAACCTCCAGGAACAACAAAACAAAAGCGTTCTTTACTTGTGTTTTCATCAATATAGTGTTCTAAATCAACAATCATTGATGAGAAACTTTTATCTTCTGAGGGCAGAACATTAGAACTATCAGCTATCATTCCCATGATTTTCATCAGCAAAAGTTGTAGATTGTGCAATCTCTCCCGTTCGGGATTGTCTGCAGGCATTAGTGCAACCACAATGCCAAGCAAAGCATTTAGTTCATCAATTTGACCGTTTGTTTCAATACGAATATCGTCTTTCGCTACGCGTTCACCATGTCGTAGAGAGGTTTTTCCTTGGTCTCCACGCTTCGTATAGATTTTCATTGTCATTTATTTTTCATTATAACATAAATAATTATAGGCGCACCCAACAATGGAGTGACTGCATTTAGGGGAAGAATCCCTAGTTCTCCTGGCAGAATACAAAGCAAATTACAGAGTAAAGCCACAGCTGAACCCGTCATCATTGTTGCCGGAAGAAGTGAGAGCTGATTGTCTGTATTTAGCAATAGGCGTGCAATATGAGGAACTGCTAAGCCTATAAATGCAATAGGTCCACAGAAAGCGGTCGTTATAGCCATTAAAAGTCCTGTTATAATCAATAGGAAATTGCGTGTGCGTTGAACGTTAATGCCAAGATTTTCGGCATATTGCTCACCAAGAAGAAGGGCATTCAATGGTTTCATCATTAATAAAGCAGCAAGCAATCCTAATAAAATGATGCTTGCAAACAGAGGCATTTGAGCCATTGAAACGCCTCCAAAGTTACCCATTCCCCAAACTAAATACGACTTAACGCCTTCTTCTGTAGCATAGAAATTCAATATAGAGATAATGGAATTTGCTACATATCCAACCATGATTCCAATGATTAATAGCAGTATACTGCTGCGAACCATAGAAGAAAAAAAGAAGAGCAGCAATGTAATCAGCATTGCGCCTACGAATGCAGCCAGCAAAATGGCTAAAAAACCATTAACAGAAAAGGCCGCCGTTGTCACGCTTCCTCCTAATAAAAGCATTACCAAAGCAACGCCTAATCCGGCTCCACTGCTAATGCCGAATATGCCGGGACCAGCCAAAGGATTTCGAAATGCAGTCTGTAACAACAAGCCACAAGCCGACAAAGCGGCTCCAGTGAGCAATGCAGTCAAGGCTTGTGGCAATCTCGATTCCATGATAATATATTCCCAAGAGGGATGTATCGTTAAGAGATTTGATGTGACTTCATCATGCAAAAAGGGGAAAATTACGTGAAGAGTAGTTGAAAAAGGAATGCTGACACTCCCCATAATGAGGTTTAGAATCAGCAACATGACAATACAACCACCCATCAAGATACAATATATAATGCCTTTTTTTCCCATTCAATTTTAGCTTATTTCAAACGTTGATAGTAATGCATTGGTGCAAAACCAGCAATATCTGGGTGTACAATTTGAATTACATCGCTCAACAACCTGTCAGGATGAAAGCTCACTTCTTCATAATATGGCCGACGAGTACAGTCACATGCAAAAACTTGATGCGTCTTAACAGCCTTAAACTCGCCGTAACCAGCATTTTCGTTTAATAGTTCCTGTAATGTAGAAGGATGCTCATTGTATTTGAATAACCATATATCAGCCTTGCCAGCCCTGTCTAAAACCGATTCAAAAGATAAGGCAACACTCCCTGAATGGGTATCGTTCGTAAATACATATTGTGCTCGGGCATCTTGCAATAAGCCGCCAATCACGCTACGACCACCAGGAACATACCACACATTTCCCATCATTCTTTCGGTAAAAACAGAGCGTGTTTGATTTGCTGTTTGAGCTTTTTGCTTCAATTGTTCGTAATTGCTTTTTACCTCATTAAATAATGAATCGGCTGCCTTTTCACGTCCAAAGAGCATACCATAAAACTTCATCCATTCGGCTCTTCCTAACGAAGACTCTTCCATATAGTCAGCCATTTCGATGAGTGGAATATGGAGTTTGTCTAATTTTCCATAACCACCACTATTTTCAAAGGGTGAAACCATTATCGCTTCAGGCTTCAAGTCGATTATCTTTTCTACGTTTGAACTCATGCTATTACCGCAATCAGCAACGTGATGTGCATCAGATATTGGCAGCTTTGCACGCTGTTGTACATCTGGAATTGAGATATATTGCAAATCACATACCCCTTTGATTGCCGACTCTGCTTTCAAATCATAAAGCAAAGCACAATGAACAGTTGTGAAAACAACCGAGCGAGTAATCGGTGTTCTGACAATCGTCACCTCTTGATTATTGTCAGAAGAGAACGCTTTGCATACCTCATCACCTGCTTTTCCCTTAGGAACAAGTGCATAAGTATGAAGGATTTTACCTTGTTTCCACGGATCAGTCAGCGTGGCAATTGAATAACCTTGGTGTTTGACTATCTTCAGATGACGGGCATACTCAAAACGAACGGTGTCTCCACCACTCGCTTCCAATCTCGTTTGAGAATGGTTGCAAGAAGTGAAAACACCGATAATGATGATTAGAAATGCGAATAAATCTTTTCTCATTACTTCCAATCGACCTTTGTATTAAAGAAGATTGTAGCCGGACCTACACCCACTTTAGTTGAGTGAAGTTCATTACCGCTTGCATCAAATTCCTTCAAATAACCTGCAGTTGAATAGCTCAAACGACCTCCTATCCTTTCATAGAAGCTTATAAATATGTGACCTGACACAGGATCTACAGCCATGGCACTTGGCGAGAACTTAGTTGCATCATATTTATATGTCATGCTTGACGTAGCTCTCTTAAATGGGTCATAAATAGAATAACTTACCGTAGGAGCACCGTAGGGCGCGTTAACTGTGTAGAAAGAACCGAGATAATATGATACCAACGTTGCGTTGGGCACAACATCTTCTACTATTTTTTTGCTATCCTTAGTCTTAAGTATCTTTAAACCTGCACCAAGTTGGTGATAACTTGCATCATAACTGCCCCAATCCAACACATAAACACCAGTTAGATTAATATAGATAGCTTGCGGATTCTTTATTCCTTCAATCTTGAATTCTTTTACTTCGTCTGTTGATAGATTAATTTCAGAAATAGAACCATTTCCATTTCCCCAATCACTATTTGCTACATAAATGAATTTATTAGTGGCTGTAAGCCCTTCAGGATATGAACCTACTTTGTAACTTTTGCGCAATGTAAATGTGGTTGTATCAATTGCAGCAACATATCCGCCGTATGTTGTCACCCAAACTGCACCATCACCTGCAATGATGTGTCGCGGCTTCTTACCATCTGCAGCACCTAACAAGTCGGTGGTTTTAATCTGCTTTACAGACTTCTGATTGCGGTCCACAACTTCGATTGTACTTTCGTCAGAAACCACATAATAGATTTTACTTCCATAACAAACGCCGTCATTCACCGTACCACCTAACAAACGACCATTGGCCTTTGTGAAAATATTCTCCGAGACCGCATTTGTTGCATAATCCCAATAGCTTATTGACCCAGGAATCTTCGATTTCATATTTCCGGAACAGGCAACAAACGCACCATTAGACGTAATGACAGGCTGCAAATCGGGAGTGTCGTCTTTGTCACACGAAGTGAATAATGCAATACTCAACAATACAGTTGATAAACTTAAAATGATTTTTTTCATATCTTTTTATTTAGAATTTATAATTAACTACAAATTGATAACTGACGCCAGGCATAGGATAGTTCCCCACAATCTCATACTGCTGGTTTAAGATGTTCTTAATGTCTCCGCGCAAAGAAAACTCCCCGTGTTTCATCACAAAACGATGACTGCAGGTTAATCCCATATCAAAATAACCAGCCAATCGCGTTCCGTCATAATGTGAGTTCGACGCCCATCGGCTGCCATACCCTGCTCCATGAACAACAACGTCAACCCACGGATTTCCCCACTTAACTGAACCTGAAACAGAATGTAAAGGGATATATGCAATCTGTTTTCCATAATCGGGAAGAGATTTATCCTCCCGGTCGGTCACATTCTGATAACTATAGCCGCCGAAGAACAGAAGATTATGCTTTTCTGCCAATTGATAGTCGCCGCGAAGCGAAACTTCAACTCCTTTTGACTGAACTCTGCCGATATTTACATTCGTCCAGATAAACATATTATAAGGTATGGCCACAATCTTGTCCTTTATGTGATTCAGATAACCATCGGCCGTAATCTCCAGATTAAATCTATTTGAAAACTGCTTCTGCCACGTCATACCAAGGTTTAATTGGTCTGTCGTTTCGGGTTTCAACCTTGGGCTCCCGAAATGAAAGAAGTAGTTTTCGTTGAATGTCGGCGCACGAAAGATATTCTTATACGATGTTCTGACGTAAAACTGTTCGGAAGAGAAAGGACGATAAGACAAAGAGAACGACGGCGACAGTTTACGCCCATTCTTTGCTGCTTCGCCACGCTCTGCCCCATTCAAATAAACAGAATATAGCGCACGTCCAAGCAAAACCAAGCGCGGAGCAACATATTTCACTGAAAAAGACTCCAACAACGTATGGCGAAATGGACGCACATCCGTGGCCAAACTGCTATTCAAGTTGTTGAAAACATAATCACTCGCAAAAGCGAACGAAAGCCCATCGATCGGAGTAAACATTGCTGCCAAAGAGCCGTATGCCTCGCGTTGCCAGTAGTCTGCATCCATAATATGATTAGGAGAATACTTGTCGCGGTAGCTTGAGCTGCTCCAGTTGAATTTGCCCTTAGCTTTCCAGCTCCACAACCCATTGGCTGCATGTTGCCGCCAGCCGAACTGCGCAAAACCATTGCGGTCGTGCAATGACTCACCATTGATGTCACTATAATACTTTGCGATGCCCGGCAACAGGCGACTATTGTCATAATAATAGACTTTTCCATCGATTTCCCCATATTTCCCAGTCGAAACATAAGCATTCAACTCGCCGTGCCCGCTATTCATTCGGCTGTTGTTGCGTCGCCCATGTGTTTTATAGATTCCATTGCGCAACGTGAAGGGATAATCATTTTCGGCGTAGATATATTCGCCGTTTGCCGACAATGTCACCCGATTGCTCACGGATTGAACGTAGTAAACAAACGGACTTACATAGCCGAATGAGCCGAATTTCAGCTGCGTTTGCAGGTGGACGCGATGATCTGCCGGACGGTCAGTCAAGGTGGTCATTCTGAACAGCGCCGCCGAAGAAATCTCACGCGCAGATAAAAATACATCGTTCTCCCCACCTATCGACAGCGTCAACGACTCAATATTGTCTAATGCATAGCGCGAAACATCAACCGAACCGCTCTGGGTGTCGCTCAACATGAAGCCATCATAACTCACACCCGTATGTTGGGCGCCAAACCCTCGTACACCGATAGTTTTCATCCCTCCGGCGCCTCCATAATCACGAAGATTGACACCAGGCATGCGATGCAGCGCGTCGGCGATGTCCGTAATGCCCATATTGGCAATGTTCTCCCGATTGAGCACGCTGCCTGGCACAACATCGGTGATGCCACGACTTCCGTGATAGCCGACAACCTCAACTACCTTCAAATCATGCACGCGCACGCTGTCTTTGGGCTGCTGTGCCCACGTTGGACAACAAACAACACAAGGAATGCTCAAAACAACGACAAGCTTATGTTTAAGCTGAATCATTTTCTGTCAATCTTTGAATAAAACTTCAACTATCTTCCTCGAAATAGTGAAGCAATAACTCGCAACGGCAGGTCTTCTGACTACACGATTCACGAAAGAGTGCCTTCCCAACAATTGCCGTCAGTGGCTTGTTTCCTTTCTAAAATATCGTTCACAGCAGCGGGACTGTTAAGGAATCTCACCTTATTCCCTTTTTAATCACAATGAATTATGAACCAATTGCGTGTGCGAAATTAATATAAAAAATGTAATTGAGCAAGAAAACGCGGCTTATTAACTAAAAGATTGTGGCCGACGACTGCTTTATAGGCGTGCGATGACTTTTAACTTTGGGAGAATATCAGAAAAGAAGATAAAACTGCTCAGGAACTGGGGTAAATTATCAGAATTCGTGAAAAACTGCTCAGGAACTGGGGTAAATTATCAGAATTCGTGAAAATCTGCTCAGGAACTGGGGTAAATTATCAGAATTCGTGAAAAACTGCTTAGGAACTGGGGCAAATTATCAGAATTCGCGAAAAACTGCTCAGGAACTGGGGAAAATCATCAGAATTCGCGAAAAACTGCTCAGGAACTGGGGTAAATTATCAGAATTCATGAAAAACTGCTCAGGAACTGGGGTAAATCATTAGAATTCGCGAAAAACTGCTCAGGAACTGGGGTAAATTATCAGAATTTAGCTAAAAACGTTCAAACACCCGGGGACAATTGCAAAAAAACGCGTGATTCTGATAAAACACCCGGGGACAATCATCTATTTTCCTTTCAAAAGTGAGGATATCTTAAAGATTAAGGATAAAAAAGACCTCCCGTGAGACAAAAAACGAGAGGCGAATGGCCAAACAGGCCGTTGAAGAGAAGAAAAACACAAGGTTATGAAAACAAATCGAGTTTGTTCTTGCGTGCTTCGTCTAACGAAATTATCTTTTGTTGTTCTTTCTCATAACCGTTCCGCAATTCGGCATACTTTTCATCTAAATTGTGCTTCAAAACGGCGCGTTCTTTCTTGTTCAGCAGCTTTGCCGCTATTAAAGCATTTTGCGAAGCGTCTTTCATCCAAACAACTGGACCTCCGTAGACGGGCGCAATCTTCAATGCCACGTGAAGCTGACTTGTGGTTGCGCCGCCAATCATAATTGGAATCTCAAGCTGTGCTTTTTTCATTTCTAAAGCCACATTTACCATCTCTTCTAACGATGGCGTTATCAATCCGCTCAGCCCAATCATGTCGGCGTTCTCTGCAATGGCGCGCTTGACAATCTGCTCGGCAGGCACCATTACCCCCAGGTCAATCACTTCATAATTGTTGCACGCCATGACCACTCCCACGATGTTTTTGCCAATATCGTGTACATCGCCCTTAACCGTCGCGAGAATTATCTTGCCCGCCTTGTAAGTGTCGTCAGCTTTCTCCATTTCTATGTAGGGTTGGAGTATGGCTACCGCTTGCTTCATGGTTCTTGCCGTTTTAACGACTTGGGGAAGAAACATTTTGCCGGCACCAAACAGTTCTCCCACCTCGTTCATCCCATCCATCAAGGGACCTTCGATAATATCAACGGCATGAGGATATTGCGCTAAGGCTTCGGTCAGATCGGCTTGCAGGTGTTCAGAAATTCCCTTTCTCAGAGCATATTCCAATCGTTTTGCGACAGGAAAATCGCGCCATTCCTCATGTTGTTCAGCTGTTTTGCCAAGAACCTCCCCACCCGCTTTGCGTGCGTCTTCATTGGCCTTAATTTCGTTGGCCAATTCGATGAGCGCTTCGGCAGCGCCCTCTTTGCGGTTTAACACAACGTCCTCAATGATGCGAAGATGGTCGGAAGGGATGTCCGCATAGGTGATTTTAGTCGCAGGATTGACAATACCGAAGTCCATTCCTTGGTTTATTGCATGATAGAGGAAAACGGCGTGCATCGCCTCGCGGATATAGTTGTTGCCGCGAAAAGAAAAGGAGAGATTACTCACGCCACCACTGATATGTGCACCTGGAAGATGTTTTTTAATCCACCCCGTGGCTCTGATGAAGTCTACCGCATAATTATCGTGTACCTCTATCCCAGTGGCAATAGAAAGTATGTTCGGATCAAAGATAATGTCTAAAGGATTAAATCCCACCTCGTCAACAAGCAGACGATAGGCCCGTTCTGCTATTTCTATCTTGCGTTCAAACGTCGTAGCCTGCCCGACTTCATCAAAACACATGACGACGACTGCTGCACCAAAGCGTTTGATTTCACGCGCATGGCGAAGAAACTCCTGCTCGCCATTCTTCAAAGAAATGGAGTTCACCACGCACTTTCCTTGCATGCACTTCAGTCCGGCCACGATCACGTCCCACTTACTTGAGTCAATCATCACAGGAACACGCGCCACATCGGGTTCAGAGGCTATGAGATTCAGAAAATTCACCATTTCTGTTTGCGCATCAAGCAAGCCGTCATCCATATTGACGTCGATGATTAAAGCGCCGTCTGAAACTTGCTTTCTCGCAATGGTTAAAGCCTCTTCGTAGTTCTTTTCTTTGATTAAACGCAGGAATTTGCGGCTACCAGCGACATTACATCGCTCGCCAACATTGACGAAACGCACTTCGGGACTCACTTCTAAGAGTTCAAGTCCGCTTAACCACAAATCTTTCGGTCGTTCAACAGGTTTGCGGGGAGCTTTTCCTTTGGCCATCTCTGCGTAGCGACGAATAAACTCGTCGGTTGTTCCGCAACATCCTCCGACAATGTTTACAAGTTGTTCATCGATGAATTCTCCGATTTGTGGGGACATACTCTCAGCCGTTTCATCATATTCGCCCATTGAGTTAGGAAGTCCGGCGTTAGGATATGCGGAAATATAATAAGGCGCTTTTTTACCTAATTCTTTAAGATAAGGTTTCATTTGGCTTGCACCGAATGAACAGTTTAAGCCCACAGAAAAGATTGGATAGCTACATATACTCCCGAGGAAAGCCTCTAATGTCTGTCCGCTTAACGTGCGCCCGGCGAGGTCACTCACCGTTACACTCAGCATGATGGGTAACTCAAGGTTTCGCGCTTCCATTGCATTGATTGCGACATCAATCGCCACTTTTGCATTCAAAGTGTCAAAGATTGTCTCAATAAGCAAGGCATCTACTCCACCATCCAACAAGCCTTTAATTTGTTCTTCATAGGCAAAGTAAAGTTCATCGTACGTCAAATCACGCGCTGCTGGATTACTAACATCGGGACTCATTGAACAGGTTTTATTCGTTGGTCCAATAGCTCCTGCAACAAAACGGCATGTGCCATCGGCCAATTCATCGACAGCTTGTCTTGCCAGCCGAGCGCCCTCATAAGCCAGTTCGTAGCTAATGTCTTCCAACCCATAATCTGCTTGCGAAATGCGTTGAGAAGAGAAAGTGTTTGTTTCGATGATATCCGCACCTGCAGCCAAATAGCGTCGGTGGATATCGAGAATGACATCAGGTCGCGTCAAGCTTAATAAGTCATTATTTCCCTTTAATTGTCGGCCCTCAACCTGCTGGAAACGTGTGCCACGAAAGTCTTCTTCTGTCAAATGATATGACTGAATCATTGTACCCATGGCACCATCTAAAATCAATATCTTCTCTCTAATTAAGTCTCGTAGTCCCTTCATTCTTAACAATAAACTCTTGTATTCGTTAGCGCATCAGCTTAAAAATGCTTTAATGCGCGGTCCATTTCGCGTTTATCTTGCTTCTCCCGCAGTGTTTGACGCTTATCAAACTCTTTCTTTCCTTTAGCCAAAGCAATGTCTACTTTAGCCCTTCCGTATTTATCGATAAACAGCAGTGTGGGCACAATAGTAAAGCCAATTTGTTTAGAATCCTCTTCCAATTTATGGAGTTCACGCTTCGTCAGCAATAACTTTCGGTCGCGTTTGGCTTCATGATTGCTATAAGATCCATAAAAATATGGACTTATATTCATCCCCTTCACCCACAATTCACCTTTATATATCACGCAGAAAGAATCAACTAAAGAGGCTTTTCCGTTTCTAATACTTTTGATTTCTGTCCCCGTAAGCACAATGCCTGCAGTGTAAGTATCTACAAAGAAATACTCAAACGAAGCCTTTTTATTCCTTATTTGAACAGGACTTTTCTTCCTGATTTCTTGCTCTTCTTTATTCATTGTCTATCGTTGCAAAATGTTCTATGTGCTCATCGATGTAATGAGCAACCTTGTTTGTGAACATCTCTTCATGTTCAACAAAGGCATCATCAAAGTCATCAAATACCGCAAACTGCTCGAATAAAGCCATAAATTCATCATCAGTGCAGTCGCTTTCTATCGTTTCATGATACATCGAATAGTATCTATGACTCTTGTTAATCAGCCTATATAGTTCGGGGATTCCCCACTCTCTAAAAGCCTTATCCGTTGGATTCAGGTAAATAAAAGCACCATAACCATTATGAATTAGCTGCACAAAACCTCCATCCATCACTTCTTCGTGCAGAAAATGATAAGCTAACAGCGTAATCTGATCAGCGTTCAAATCTCCTATATTGTCATTTGTCAGCTGACCACCAATGGCATCTAAGATTGCATTTACAAACACTTTAACAAATGCATCCACACCTTCAGACGCGGCTTTCTGCAGGACTTTATCTTTTATCTTTACCTCAATCATAAACGAGTTGTTTATTGCAAAAGTAACAAAATAATATGAAAAAGCAAAAGACTTACTTTTTTTTATTACTTTTGTAAGATGAAGTTATCGGTTATTATCCCTATATTCAATGGAGAAGACACGTTGCAACGTTGTCTTGATTCGGTCGTTTCACAACAGGTTGAAGACTTAGAAATCATCTTGGTAAACGATGGATCTACCGACAAAAGCTTGCAAATCTGCCAACAATTTGCCGAGTATCATGAGCAAACTGTCATCATTGAGCAAGATAATCTGGGTCTAAGTGTAGCTCGAAATTCCGGACTTCAAGTTGCAACGGGTGACTATGTGACTTTCGTTGACTGCGATGATTACCTTGAATCTAATTCATATAAGGCATTAATTTCTAAGCTGAATGAGGATAAAGATATAGATATCCTTGAATATTCTGTTGATGAACGCATCGGCGGTAAGTATCATACACAACTAAAACTCACAGATAAACTCTATACAAACTGGAAGAGTTATTGGCTTGAAACAGAAGCTTATAAACATACTTATGCCTGTAATAAAATCTTTAAGAAAAAGATTTTTAGCTATGAAATGTTTAAGCCTGCGATTCTCTTTGAAGACCTTGAGCTCATGTCGCGCCTGTTGAAACATTGTCAGCGTATACTAACAACATCGCAGGGCTGCTATCTTTATGTTTTCAATGCCAATGGATTGGCGGCCAAAGCAAATGGAGAGCAATTGGAATCTATGCTCACTACGCACTGTCAAATCATGAAACAATGTTGTAACGAAACTTATTTTAGCCACGTAATTAACATACAATTGGATGTTTATAGGCTCACTCAGCATCTTATTTTAACAGATAAATATCCCTATAAACACGGACTTAAGCTAACAATATACCACTATTTTGGCCTTAAAACACTTTGTGTGCTCCATAAGTTGTTTTGGAATCTTAGGAATAAATGTTCATCTTCAAACAATAAACAACCATAGAATTCAACTTTATTCCTATTTAGAATATATAAGATTTCTATATAAAAACAAACCTAAATACTTATAAAATCGCCTCAATTCCTGCATACACACAGAATTTGTTAATAGCAATCACAATACTTTACAAATGAGGTTCAACATCTTTCCATATCAAAATAAAAAATCAGTTGGATGGAAATACAGCTCATTTTCTATCATTTTGTATTTTATTGACTATCATAAGTTTACACAAGTAAGATTGTTATATCAAACATTTTCACGTAGAAAAACAGAATGATTTGACGCAAATTAAAGCCTACAATGGTGCATTTCACACCATAAAATAAGTCTGTTTATCCTGTAATTCGTTATGATTTACTACATGATATGCACAAGAAACAAGCGCAAATTGATAAGAATCGGTTTACAACAGGATAAAAACAATGTAACCATACGCTATTTAGCTTTTTACAATTGCTATCTATCACTATCGTAAAGTGTTAAAAAACTAACAGTAATCTATACAAAAATGTTATATAATTAGATGCGATTCAAACTCGATTGTCAGTTTGATGACAGATAGAGCCATGCAAGAATAGCAACAAATACAACAGCAATAATAATCTTAAAAAGGCAACTTGTTACCTTTTTTACAATGAAGATGCCAATCACAATGATTAACAACATGAAGATATATTCTGCAAAATGATTCATAATTAATATTTTATAAGCTTACGAAATGAAGTGGGTATTGGAGTCTCAAATGTCATAGGGGCATGCGTAATGGGATGATAGAAACACAAAACATAGGCATGCAAGCAGAGACGCCCTATCGGATCATCTCCATTTCCATACTTGATATCGCCACAAACAGAATGCCCCATGTCGGCAGAATGTACGCGAATCTGATTCTTCCGCCCTGTTTCAAGTTTGTATTCTACAAGAGAATAATCATTGTTTTGACCAAGAACATGGAAATGAGTCACTGCATATTTACCTCCATTATCCACGGGTGAAGAATAGGTTATATAGGCTTTATTGTCTTTCAACCAATTGGCTATCGTACCTTCTGGTGCCTCTACAACTCCCGATACCACTGCAACATAACGCCTATCATACACAATGTGATGCCAATCTTGTTCAAGTAGCATCTCTGTTTGTTTGTCTTTGGCGTAAATCATCAGGCCACTTGTGTCACGATCAAGCCGATGTACTACGTGTGCCGTACACTTTTGACGAGACTTTTTGAAATAATCGTCGAGGACAGTCTTTACATTTAATGTCGAATGTCCAGCCGCCATAGACAATATTCCGATATTCTTTTCAACAACAACCAAGTATCGGTCTTCATAAACTATCTTCACATAGCGACTCTTAAAGATATCGTTGTTACGCTTGGTACGGCTTACTGAGATTTTCATACCAGGCGAAACAGGATAATCAAACTTTGTAATCACCTTGCTTTCAACCTTTATGCCGCGCCCTTGAAGTGTCTGTTTAATCTTTGATTTGCTAAGACCCTTCACGTTCTCAAGCAGCCATTCCAACAATTTTCCATCACGATTGACGACTAAATGATCGTAATCTCCCGGTTTATTATAATTGTTTTGAGCAATCATAGTTTAATCTTTTTCTTCGCAACCCTACTCTCATTACTCATTCGATCAAGCGAAGTGATAGCATAAACATACTTTTTCTTCCCATCCTCATAAGGGAGTTTATAAAAAGTTCTTGGCGTTATAGCTACAATCTTTGATGCATCTTCAGTATTGATATGTTCGCCTTTATCAAATCGATACACAACATATTTCACTGCAATATCATTCCACTTCTTTCCACGAGGAGCATTCCAGAAGAGCACATATCCATCATCTGTCCAGATGGGTTTAACGTGTTTAGGCTTCTTTGGCGCTTTATCATCGATGAAAGGCATCTTGGGTTGCAAGGCCGGATATTTCCAATAACCATTCCGCATGGCTGTAGCGTAGTTACCAATGTTATCACAAAAGTTCTTCGCATACCACAAAACCGTTCCATTTACATGGGGAAGTGTGTTATGAAGTCGGCGTTTTGCATTCAACTGATGGCTGTTGGGATTTTGTAGATCAGCATATTTCACTGTACGTTCAACGTCTTCTCCAATGAAAAGAGGCCGCTTTCCAGCATACTTATCCCACCAACGTGCAAGCTCTTCATAGTCAGCTGTGGGATGACCTATTTGCCAATAGATTTGTGGAACACAATAGTCTACCCAACCATTGTTGACCCATAACAATACATCGGCATAAAGATCATCATAGTTTTGCAATCCCTTCGTATTGCTTCCTATAGGAGAAACACTTTTATTCCGATAGATTCCAAATGGTGAAACACCAAATTTTACCCATGGTTTTACTGCATGTATACTATCAGAAAGCTGTTTCATGAAGAGATTTACGTTATATCTTCGCCAATCCCCTCGGTCTTTTAATCCATTATTATATAACGAATACTCACGGTCATCGGCTATTGTTTGACCGGCAGCTGGGTATGGATAGAAGTAGTCGTCAATGTGAAAGCCATCTACATCATAGCGTCTCACGATGTCAGTCGCTATCTTGCAGATATAGTTTCGATTCTCAGGAAGACCAGGATTGAGGATAAGCTGACCATCATATGCAAAGACTGAGCCAGGCTTTTTTATCGCAATATGATTGGATGATAAGTTATTGGTAGTCTTAGTCTTTGCCCTGAATGGGTTAATCCATGCATGTAACTCCATTCCTCGCTTGTGACATTCGTCTATCATCCATGCCAATGGATCCCAATATGGCTGAGGTGGAAGTCCCTGTTGCCCTGTAAGAAAACGACTCCAGGGTTCGTATGGACTGGCATATAAGGCATCACATTCTGGTCTTACTTGGAAAATAATAGCATTAACGCCATCTTTCTGCATCTCATCAAGTTGGCTTCGCAACACTTGTTGCATTCTATCTTTCCCCAATCCAAGGAATTGTCCGTTCACACATTGTATCCATGCACCGCGAAACTCACGCTTTGCTTGAGCCAATAACACTTGAGTTCCAACAACAACGGATAAAAAGAGGGCAATAAAAAACTTACGATTCATTTTCATTTTGATTTACTTCGCAAAATTACTAAAAAAAGAAAGAATACTAATCCATTTCTTGAAAAAGATAGATTAATTTGGAGTTTTGTGGTCTTTTTTATAATTTTGTCACGCATAAAGATGTGATGAAAGCACGATTTACACATATTTCGAGTTTACTTTTCGTGGTAATTATTGGATTACTGCAATGCTGTTTTCATGCAAAAGCGAATAATATAATGCGACAAAATGATGCACTTCTGTCTCGCGTTTTTGCTTATTCGAAGTCTGTTGAAGGTGAGAAGATTGCTCAACATACATCATATTCTTATACGAAATATTCTCTATTTGTTCGTAAACGCAACTTTTTGTTGTTGGCTGTACCTACAATGTGGGCTGTAGCACATGGGGAAAAACGACATTATTTGGGTGAAAGTTACGAACGAGTTGTTTATACCCAAGATGGGAAACCAGAGATTCAGCGACTGACAAGTCGTACAACAATTCCTTCAAGTCGCGGAAGTCTCACCACCGTTCTTAAGTATCTTACTCCCGATGTATATCAAACAACAATTTTTAAAGATGGTATTCTCTCGCCATTTTATGTAAAAAATCAAAGTTATTACAACTATAAAGTAACACTCTTACCCAAAGAGAAGGCGCAAGTTAAGTTTCAACCACGTGTTAACAACACTCGACTTGTAAGCGGAGAAGCCCTGATTAACTTTAGTGATGGACGCATTATAAGCCTGAAAATGAGTGGAGAATATGACATGGTTAACTTCACTTTATCCATTGTAATGGGGCAATCTGGGGCTGAATCTTTACTTCCAAATGATGTAGATTTAAGCTGCCAATTCAGATTTCTGGGTAATATCACTGATGGAAAGTTCCGTTCTATCTATAATTTGAGAGGCATTTTACCCGATAGCGTGGTTGAAAATGATAGGAACAGCCTTGCACTTGTGCGTCCCATTCCTTTGACAACAGAAGAGAAAATGCTTTATGACAAAGAACAAGAAACTCGGGAACACAGAGATTCTATACGCAAAGAGTATCCTAAAAAGAAAGAAAACGCGTGGAAAACAGTCTTTTGGAATGTCATCGGGAATAACGTTATAAACCAAATAAAAAGTAACTTTGGCAAGAATAATGAAGGTTATTTACGTATAAATCCTATTTTGAATCCACTTTATATGAGTTATGATCATAAACGAGGGTTTACATATAAGTTTGATGTTCGATTGAAATATATGTTTACTTCGAATACTTTGCTAACAACACGCATTAGGTCTGGCTATTCATTTAAGCAGAAACAGCTCTATTTTTCATTACCTATTATGTATTGGTATGATAGGCATCATAACGGATATATAGAGATAGAAGTGGGTAATGGGAACTGGATAACGAATGGAAATGCAGTTAATTATGCTCGAAATCAAATCGGAGACTCTGTTGTTAACAAGTATTCGAGGTCAGACTTCTTTAAGGATTATTATGTAAGATTAATCACTAACTACGACTTTAACAGTCAGTGGGGCTTTCAAGCTGGTATAATACTACATCATAGGAAGGCTGTTGAAGGAGACGTTTACAGACAAGCTGGTATGCCAACGCAATATACTTCAGTGGCTCCACTATTCGAAATCCAATGGCGTCCGATAGGATGGCAAGGCCCATATATCGCACTTGATTACGAAAGAGGAATTAAACGATTACTTAAAGGAAACATAGGCTATGAACGATGGGAGTTAGATGCGCAATGGAAACTAAAGCTTAGGCAACTTAAAAGCCTTCAAATGAGACTCGGCTTTGGTGGATATACACTGCAAAGCGGGCACACTTTCTTTCTTGATTATACAAACTTTAGGGAGAATCATGTACCTGGTGGGTGGAATGATGATTGGAGTGGAGAGTTTGAACTGCTTAATTCTAATAAATATAATGAATCCCGTTGGTATGCTCGAGGCAACATAACGTATGAAAGTCCGTTATTAACAATATCCCACTTGCCTTGGGTTGGGCACTTTATTGAAATGGAACGAATCTATGCAAGCGTACTGAGTTCGAGGAATTGTCACCCTTATATAGAGATTGGTTACGGCTTTACAACTCGCCTTTTCTCTATGGGAATGTTCTTAAGTAACGATAGTGGTAAGATAAAAGAATTTGGATGTAAATTTGGTTTTGAACTATTTAGACACTGGTAATGAACACTTTAACTGTATATAGAGCAAGCGCTGGCTCGGGAAAGACCTTTACCCTTGCCGTGCAATATATCACATTGTTGGTCGAAAACCCTCACTCCTATCGACATACTCTTGCTGTCACCTTTACAAATAAGGCTACAGAAGAGATGAAAATGAGAATACTTAGTCAATTATATGGCATCTCTGTTGGGCTAAATGAAAGCAAACCATACTTGGAATGTGTCAAACAACTAAGTGGATTGGAAGAAAAAACCATCATTGCCAATGCTGGTTACGCACTGCGTGAACTCATTCATCACTACAGCTACTTTCGAGTGGAAACAATAGATGCCTTTTTTCAGACTGTATTAAGAAACTTAGCACGCGAACTTGAGCTTACAGCCAACTTGAGAATAGAACTGAATGACGAACAAGTTGAACAGCAAGCAGTAGACCAACTCATAGAAGATCTCAACGACTCTTCACTCTTATTGTCTTGGATTTTGGATTATATTCAAGAGAATATTGACGACGATAAGTCGTGGAATGTCATTGCACAAATTAAACAATTCGGTAGAAATATTCTCAAAGACTACTATAAAAAGAATCGTCAAAAGATTAAAGAGGTCTTTGAAGATAATGACTTTTTCAAGCAATATACAGGTCAATTGCGCGCTATTAGCAAACACGCTGAAGAACAGATGAAAACATGTGGTGACGCCTTCTTCAAGTGCATAGCCGATAATGGCTTTGATATTACCGATTTTTCTAAAGGGGCTTCGGGCGTATGTGGATACTTTTTAAAGCTTCAATCTGGGGATTTTACAGATGATGAAAGGGTGTTTAATTCCACAGCTCAAGGGGCTTCGGAGAATCCTGAAAAATGGGTTGTAAAAAAGAAAGCTATAGTTGGCGAACCAATCTATGACTTAGTGTGCAGTACTTTACAAGAAATGTTGATTACAACTGAAAGGAAACGAAAGCAGCAAAGCCGCTTATTTAAAAGTGTTTCATTAACATTGAAGCATATAAATCAGTTGAGATTGCTTGATAGTATAGGCGATAAAGTCGAAGAATTGAATTTAGAGCTCAACCGCTTTATGCTTAGTGATACCCAAACTTTATTAAAGTCGATGATTGGAGAGAATGATTCTCCGTTCATTTTTGAAAAGATTGGTGCACAATTACACAACATTATGATTGATGAATTCCAAGATACCGGCTCGGTACAATGGGAGAATTTCAAGGTGTTGTTACTCGAAACGATGAGTCACGACAGTAATAACCTTATTGTTGGTGACGTGAAACAGAGTATATATCGGTGGAGATCAGGTGATTGGAGACTTCTAAATGACATTGAAGAACAATTTAAAGAGCACGAAATAACTATTAAACCATTGCAAGTTAACCGTCGTTCTGAAAGAAATATCATCACATTTAACAACACTTTTTTTCAAGAAGCGGTCCGTCAAGAATATGAACAATTAAAACAAGATATCGGCGATGAGGCAGAATTACTACAAAAAGCATACGCAGATGTGACACAAGAGATTCCCTCAGATAAGAAAGAAGTAGGTATTGTTGAAGTCGAATTACTACCTAACACCCCTGAATATGAAGAGGAAACTCACAAGAAAATAGCAGATAAGGTGCAGCATCTCCTTGACAATGGTGTTAGAGAAAATGATATCGCGATTATCGTTAGATACAATTCCGACATAGAAAGGATTGGAGAATACTTCATGAAAAACAAGCCGGAGGTACATCTTATTTCCGAAGAAGCGTTTCATCTTGATGCTTCACAAGTCGTGAATATCATTATCAATGCAATGAAGGTGTTGAACAATCCTAATGATGATATAGCACAAGCCGCCCTAACTAAGCTTTACATTAAAGCAATTAAGGATAACAATTTGACTGACAATGATATATTATTAAAGGATAAATCATTAAAAGATTGCCTTCCTCCACAATTCTTCAACCAAGAAAGCCACTTGCGAGGACTATCATTAATTGACATGGCAGAAGAGATTTTTCGTATCTTTGAGCTTCAAAAACTCTCGGGACAAACGGCATATATCTGTGCGCTTTACGATAAACTAAATGAATATATGCAAGATGGGATTCCTGATTTACATGGATTTTTGGAACAATGGACAGACAATATACACAAGTGTTCAATTCAAAGTAGCAGCAAAAAAGGTATTTCTTTGTATACCATTCACAAGAGTAAAGGGTTAGAATTTGACCATGTTATCGTGCCTTTTTGTAACTGGGAACTTGAAAAAAGGGACGTAATCTGGTGCGAACCTGATGTAGAACCATTTAATGCTTTGCCTATAGTTCCAGTGTCGTTCAGTCGTAAACAAATGAAGAACTCTATCTATGAAAAAGATTACGCGCATGAACATTTCCTCAATATCGTTGATAATCTCAACCTCCTTTACGTCACTTTTACCCGTGCAGGACGTGGATTATACGTTTATGGCAAGCGAGGTGACAAAGGACAAGGACGCTCTTGGGTGATTGAAAACAGTTTAGAAGCAGTTGCAAACCAGCTAAATGCTGAGTACAACGCTACAAAAGAAAAAGACGAAGAGATTCTGTTTACCTACGGAAATGAATCATCTCTTGTCAATAATCGAGTTAAAAAAGCGACCAAAAACATATTTGAACAATCAGCAGAAGATATTGAAATTGCAATTGATAATTATGAGAATATCGTTGAGTTCAAGCAAAGTAACAAGAGTAAAGAATTTGTTTCAGACGACAATGCCAGTGATGAAGAAAGCACAAAAAGGCAGAGTTATATTAAACTTGGCAGTGTTTTACATGCTGTATTCTCTACAATCAAGACAAAAGATGATGTTAATAAGGCACTAAATGATTTGGAAGCAGAAGGTATTTTGTATGATAAGATTATCACACAAGACCGACTTCACAAACTGATTACAGACCGTTTAAACGATCCCCGCGTAGCTTCTTGGTACTCTGATCGATGGACTTTATTCAACGAGTGCAGTATACTTAAGCTCAATACTCTTACTGATAAGGTAGAAGAACGACGTCCTGATCGTGTCATGTTTGATGGAAACGAGATGATTGTTGTTGACTATAAATTTGGTGTTCCCAAAGAAGAGCACCAATCACAAGTAAAAGAATATATGAACTTATTAAGTGAAATGGGATATAAAAATATTACAGGTTACTTATGGTATCTATTCTCAAACAAAATGATTAAACTATAATGAAAAGCTTCTTACAATATGTTGCTGAGGACATTCTGCACAAATACGGAACAGATCTCTCGCGTATCACCATCATTTTCCCAAACAAGCGTGCCTCTTTATTCCTTAATGAAGAACTTGTTCGCCTATCAAACAAACCATTATGGAGCCCAAATTATCTCACAATCAGTGAACTTTTCCGTGCACATTCAAGCAAATCAGTGGGCGATCAAATTAAACTGATATGCGATTTACATAAGATTTTCAACGAATGTACAGGAAGTGACGAGACTCTTGACCACTTTTATGGTTGGGGACAGGTGCTTTTGGCCGACTATGATGACATAGATAAGAACATGGGCGACGCTCATTTGATATTCAAAAGCATAAAAGACATTCATGAATTTGACGACGCTTCATACCTCAATGATGAGCAAAAAGGGCTGTTAAAGAAGTTCTTTGCCAACTTCACAGAAGACATAACATCAAAACTAAAAGAACGATTTATTAACCTATGGAGTAACTTTGAAGAGATATATACAAAGTTTAATGAGCGTCTTTCACAACAGGGCTTGGCCTATGAAGGTGCACTTTATCGAGAGGTTGTAGGGAAAGAACAGCTTGATTTCCATAGCGACATCTATATTTTCGTAGGTTTCAATATGATGCAGACAGTCGAACAAAAGCTTTGTGAGCGTCTAATGAAGCAAGGGAAAGCAAAGTTTTACTGGGATTTTGATGACTACTTCATGAGTGAAAAGCATGGACTCAAACATGAAGCAGGTACATATATACGACAATATTTGGAGTATTTTCCGAATGAACTCGATACTACTGATAAAGCAATTTATTGTAACTTCGAAAGGCCAAAAGATATTACTTATCTCAGTGCTACAACCGAAAATATTCAAGCACGCTATATAAGTACATGGCTAAAAGACCCAAAACGTGTTGCAGCAGGACGCAGAACAGCTATTGTTTTGGCAGATGAAAACCTCTTACCCACTGTCATTCATTGCCTCAATCCAAATCTAAAATATGTCAATATCACCACAGGTTATCCCTTGCAACACACGCCAATAGCCTCCTTTGTGCGACTACTTGTCATGCTTCAAACCATGGGATACAATACAAAACGAAAGTCTTTTAGTCGTAAATGGTGCACTATGCTTCAACAACATGTGTATATGAATTACGTGAAAGACAATGAAAGAATCTTTGGGAAGCATTATGCTGATGTACCATCTGTCAACGCTTGGATTGTAGATATACTCCAAGAAATTGGTAAAAACTATGCAGCCGAGGGTGAAGATACTCCACTTGTTCATGAATCTATATTCAGAACCTACACGCTTTTCAATCGATTAGATGCATTAATTGCATGTGGTGATCTTGTGGCAGATTTTAATATATATAATAAACTCATTAATCAGTTGATTTCATCAACATCAGTTCCTTTCCATGGAGAACCTATTGTAGGACTGCAAATCATGGGAGTTCTTGAAACACGCAACCTTGATTTCGACCACGTTCTCGTGCTTTCGTGCAATGAAGGCAATATGCCCAAAGGGGTAAACGACACATCTTTCATCCCGTATGCCGTAAGAAAGGCTTTTGGATTAACAACAATTGATAATAAAGTGGCCATTTATGCCTATTATTTTCATAGCCTTCTGCAACGTGCAACGGATATAACATTAACCTATAATAAAGCAGCAAGTAAGACGGCAACAGGCGAAATGAGTCGCTTTATGCTGCAATTGATGGTTGAAAGTGGACAGAATATTCATTTTAAGAACCTCAATGCATCTCAAAATCCATTGCAAAGTATCAAGAAACCTATTGTGAAAAACCAAGAGGTTATGCGCAATATCTATCAGACAGATCGCCTCTCTCCTACCGCAATTACTACTTATTTGCGTTGTCAAATGAGGTTTTACTATAGGTATATTGCAAGCATAAAGGAACCTGATAACGAAGAAGATGAAATAGATAACCGCATCTTTGGTAACATCTTTCACCGTGCAGCTGAGTTGTTTTATGAAAGTAAATGTAACAAGGATGTAGTGCAAAAGCAGGATATTATTAATGCACTGAAAGATAAATCGCTATTGCCTCGTATCATAGAAGAGGCGTTCAGAGAAAAGCTTTTCAATATCAAAGATGATAAAAATATTACCTATAATGGACTGCAAATTATCAATCGACAGGTGATTATCGAATATATAAAGAGATTGTTAGCTATAGATCAGAATCTTACTCCATTCTCAATACTTGGCTTGGAAAAGCCTATTGAGATGCCTTTTGACATCAATACGCAAGAAGGTTTGAAACAAATTAGTCTGTTTGGAAACATTGATCGCATTGACAAAATCGACGAAAATGGAAGTACCTGCATCCGAGTGGTCGACTATAAAACAGGGAGTAATGATAAGACAAGCATTAAAAGTGTAGACGATATCTTTAATCCAGAAAAGATAGAGAGCCATTCTGACTACTATCTTCAAGCGCTACTCTACTCAATTATGCTATATAATAACCGCAATCTTAATCCAAATCATCTTCCCGTTAGCCCTGCCTTACTATTTATTCAACATGCAACAGGCGATGATTATACACCAATTCTAAAGTTCGGTAAAGACATCATTACAGACATTTCGATATATACAGAAGACTTCTTAAACAAGTTGAAGGAACTCATTGAGGACATTTTTAATCCTAATATAGCTTTTAATCCAACGGAAAATACAAAGAGATGTCAATATTGTCCTTATCGGGAAATATGCGGATAATTAGAAAATAGAAGATACATAGCATAACTTAACATTATGTCGGTTTGCAACGTATTGTATGAAGGCCATCAAAAACCATCACACGTTGTTAATAACCGATATAGTGTTAACGGCTCTTTATGAAGAAAAGTGACTCATATTATCATACAAAGTATGTCATTTTATCGTGTAAAATCATACATATTGCAAGATAAAATGACTGCAAACATAATGCGATACGACTAAAATTCAAGTGAAAATTTATATAATATATGTAACATAATAATAATCATTAGTTTATAACATGTAAATTATTAGTTTATTAACCACTACAAAAGTTGTCTTATTGAGCAAAAAATAATATTTTCTTTTAAGTGAATATACATATTAATCCATATATAAAAAACAGATTATTTATTTTACATTTCAACAGATTAATCGTGTATTATGAAAGCGATTCTTATCATATAAAAGAATAAAATGCAAGATATCCACTCCAAAAGGAATTGCCAACAGGTTAAGATTCGCTATAAAACAAGTTTAGTTTTTACACAAATAATTGAATATATACTCGTACAATTCAACTTAATTTCGTAATTTTGCACATAAAAAATTAGCATAACTCGCAGACGAAAAACCTGCAAGTATCAGACAATATTTCTTAGATGACAATACAATCATGACGGAAAGAATTAGGATTAAAGACATTGCAAAGAGATCAGGAGTGTCAGTTGGCACTGTAGACCGCGTGCTTCACAATCGTCCTAACGTATCAGAGCCAGCGCGAAAGAAAGTAGAAAAGGCCCTTGCTGAAATGAATTATCAACCCAATATGTATGCAAGTGCATTGGCTTATAATAAATCTTATACGTTTTTTCTTTTCATTCCGAAGCATGAAGAGGAAACTTATTGGCAGGAAATTGAGGAAGGTGCCGCGAAGGTTATGGAGTCAAGACGAGACTTTCACATAGATGTCAAGTTCATTTATTATGAGCGTTTCAACGACGATTCATTCAGAACAAAAAGCAAAGAATGCCTGCAACAGAAACCAGATGGCGTTGTTGTGGTGCCAGCTGAGTTCGACATTACACGTGAATTCACTGAAACCTTGCATGAAAATAATATTCCTTTCATCCTGTTGGATTCGTATATGCCTGAGCTTAAGCCTTTATCTTTTTATGGACAAGACTCACTTAGCAGTGGTTTCTTTGCCGCAAAGATACTCATGATGAAGGCTTTTGACAATCAAGAAATCATGTTAATGAAGCAAATGAAGAACGGACATGTTTCCAGTACGCAACAAGTGAACCGGGAAGTGGGGTTCCGTAACTATATGAAAACATTTTTTCCAGATGTTAAAATCATCGAGGTCAACCTGCCAAGTGAAAGTAGTAAGGAAGAATATGCTAATATATTGGAAGACTATTTCACGACACATCCTAATACACATCACTGCATAACGTTGAATTCAAAGGCACATATTGTAGGAGAATTTCTATTGAAAACACATCGCAATAACATTCAAATTATGGGCTATGATATGGTTGCTAAGAATGCTGAATGCATCAAAAAAGGAAGTATTTCATTTCTCATTGCGCAACATGCATACCAACAAGGTTACTCATGTGTAGACGCTTTGTTCAGAACTATTGTGCTAAAGAAAAAGGTACAACCTGTGAATTATATGCCAATAGAACTGATAATGAAGGAAAATATCGATTTCTATAGACGAACACAACTATAAAACAATCTAACAAACTACTATTTACATGAAACAAACTGCTTATTTACAAATCAACAAAAACGATAATGTTGTGGTCTGCCTCCGTGCAATGCATGTTGGCGAAGAGATTAAAACATCACATGGCATCATTCATGTGCTTAAGGAGACTCCTGCTGGTCATAAGATTCTTCTTTATGACACAGATCAAAATGAGCCTATCATCAAATATGGATATCCTATTGGACATGCGAAAGAACCCCTCAAAGCAGGAGAATGGGTCAATGAAAAAAACATTAAAACCAATCTTTCTGGTACACTTGAATATGAGTATCAACCAAGAATAATGCCTCTTGAGATAGAACCTGAAAACAGACATTTCAAAGGTTTTCTACGTAGAAATGGAGAAGTTGGCATTCGAAATGAGATATGGATTGTACCAACTGTAGGTTGCGTTAATGGCATTGCGGAGCGCTTAGCAAGGCAACTTGAGAAAGAAACCCAGTTAAAAGGTATTGACGGAATACATGCTTGGCATCATAATTATGGCTGTTCTCAGTTAGGAGATGACCACGAAAATACACGTAAAGTGCTTCGAGATATCTGCCAACACCCCAATGCCGGTGGCGTGTTAGTTATTTCGTTAGGATGTGAAAATAATCAACCAGAAGATTTCATGAAGCTTCTTGGTGACTATGATACAGAGAGAATACAACTCCTAATAACGCAACAAGTTGAGGGAGATGAAGTAGAAGCCGGCATGAACATTTTAAGAAAACTGTATCATAAGGCTGCACAAGATCAGCGGGAAGAAGTTAGTGTGGATAAACTCCGTATCGGATTGAAGTGTGGAGGCAGTGATGGTTTCAGCGGAATAACAGCAAACCCTCTCGTAGGAGCATTCTCTGACTGGCTAATTGCACAAGGAGGAACAACTGTATTGACAGAAGTTCCAGAAATGTTTGGTGCAGAAACAATTTTAATGAATCGCTGTTTGACTCCACAACTGTTTCAAAAGACAGTGAAAATGATTAACGATTTCAAGACATACTTCCTTGAACATGGTGAGCCTGTGGGTGAAAATCCATCACCAGGCAATAAAGCTGGTGGGATTTCTACACTCGAAGATAAGGCCTTAGGCTGTACTCAAAAAGGTGGACATGCACCAGTTTGTGGCGTACTTTCGTATGGGGAACGAATTGAAGTTAATGGATTAAATCTGCTTTCTGCGCCAGGAAATGATCTTGTTGCAGCCACAGCACTGGCAGCTTCGGGATGCCAGATGGTGTTATTCACAACAGGTCGTGGTACACCTTTTGGTACATTTGTCCCCACAATGAAGATAAGTACGAACTCACAGCTCTACAAAACTAAACCAAACTGGATTGATTTTAACGCAGGAGAACTTGTAGAGGGTACCGAGATGCAGACACTTCGTAATAAGTTTATCGACAAAATACTTGCTGTTGCCAATGGAGAAAAGGTACAAAATGAGGTCAACGGCTATCAAGAAATTGCCATTTTCAAAAATGGAGTAACATTATAATACAAGACATTGAATACAAAAAAGGGATTATTAGCATTATCGCCATTGTTTGTTTTGATTGCATTCATCTTGATGTTTACAATCTATTCAGTCGACAAGAGTAAGAACGAACCAAATCTTTCGCTCTCTGTTGCTTTCATGTTATCAAGTATTTATGCTATCATTATATCGGGAGGACTTCCTATAAAGAAAAGGATTGATACCTTCAGTCGTGGAGCTGGCGCAAGCAATCTTATGCTTATGCTTTGGATTTACGTATTAGCGGGAGCATTTGCTGCGTCAGCTAAAAGCATGGGAGCTATTGATGCGACAGTCAACTTCACATTACATTATCTACCAAGTGGAATGCTTCTGCCTGGTCTTTTCCTTGCTGCCTGCTTTATATCAATATCAATTGGTACAAGTGTTGGTACGGTTGTAGCTCTTGTTCCGATAGCCGTTGGCGTGGCACATTCAACAGATTACAATGTAGCTATGATGACAGCAGTCATCGTTGGCGGTTCATACTTTGGCGATAATCTATCATTTATCTCTGACACTACAGTCGTTGCAACGCAAACTCAAGGCTGTTTAATGAAAGATAAGTTTCATGTTAATGCATTGATTGTAGCTCCTGCCGCCATCATTATTCTCATTATATATTTCTTTTTGGGTGAGCATGTCAGCAAACCGACAATAATTCCTCCTGTAGAATATATTAAAATTCTTCCCTATCTACTTGTGTTGATTGCAGCAATTGCAGGAATGAATGTCATGGCTGTATTGACATTAGGATTATTCCTCTGTGGTATCATTGGAATAGTAATGGGAGACTATAACGTATATGGATGGTTTGCAGCGATGGGAGACGGCGTACTCGGCATGGGAGAACTTGTGATTATTGCGATGATGGCAGGTGGAATGCTCGAAATAATCCGTGAAAATGGTGGTATAGATTATGTCATTGAGAAGATTACTCGCAAAGTAAATGGCAAGCGAGGTGCCGAACTTGCTATTGCAACTTTAGTTTCGTTTGTCAACGTTTGCACTGCAAACAACACAGTAGCAATATTGACTGTGGGGGCGATTGCAAAGAAGATCGGCGATAAATATGGTGTAGACAATCGGAAAGCTGCAAGTATTTTGGACACATTTTCTTGCTGTGTACAAGGTCTAATCCCTTATGGTGTTCAAATGTTACTGGCAGCTGGCTTGTCAGGAGTAAGCCCAATACGTATTCTTTCCTATCTATACTACCCGATGGCTATAGGTATTGTTGCGCTAATGTCCATTATCTTTCGATATCCAAAGAGGTTTTCTTAATTCAAATGTCATTCATTATGAATATTATTCAACGTAATCTTTTCACAAAACTTAGGATAGATAACTTCCATACTAAAGAGCAATTAGAGCCCATGTCGAGGTTCAAGATGAAGAAACTCATGGTGCTTATGAAGAACATTGCAGACATGCCAGCTGGCGAAGTGACGCTATCCACCCCCCTGTTGAACAAGAGATTGAAGAACATTCAGAAAGAAGAAGCAACAGCAACTCAGGTTTCTAAAGAAACCATCTACCTCTTACGAATCATCATTGCAAATGTAAATGCAACGATGAATCACGGGATTCCCGTTCGTGGTATTATCCAATTGGGTCAATATCTGCGTTCCCGTGGAGAGAAAGTTGACTTTATGAAGTTAGAACGTTGGCTTTCAAAGCTTCATGTTTCGCGCCTTGCACAGTTGCAAGGTAATATCCTTATAAACCTCCTTGGCTTTGAAAAGGCGGAGCTACCTTTTGTAAAACAGCCCGAGAAAGAAGCTGTTTCACTAACTCTTCGGTCTATAACAAACATAGAACATGACACAGAAGAGTGGCACTTTAGACAAGGAAATAGCGTTTTTGTACATAACAATCAAAAGTTGCTTAGACGCAATTTGCGACGCAGTATGCGTTATATAGACTACGCACCCATAGAAACAACCAGCAATTTTCTATTGAATTTCTCACGTAGTTTGTCTGAAATCGAGGAATAAGCAAAATAAAATTAATTTATTTTGCCATTCTATGTATTTGCTGTAATTTTGCAAATATGAGGTTCAAGAATTTATATTTAATCGTCTTTTTCATTTTCTTCACACCCACACTCCTAAATGCTCAGGAATATGTTCAGTGCGAAGATACGTGTAGTCACGTGCATGGCATCGACTTAAGTCATTATCAAGGGGATGTCTTTTGGGAGACAGTAGGAGAAAACTCTAAGATGGCCTATGTCTATTTGAAGGCATCTGAAGGAGGAGATCGTATTGATGCAAAGTATGAACGCAATATAGAGTTGGCGCATAAATATGGACTTAAGGTTGGTTCTTACCATTTCTTTCGTCCTAAAACAGATTTAAACAAGCAACTACTCAACTTTATGACTCAATGTCGTCCAGGCGAACAAGACCTTATTCCGATGATAGATATCGAAACAAAAAGCGGACTTGACACTGAGGAATTCTGCGATTCTTTGTTCAAATTCATACATTTGGTGGAGAAAGCTTATAACCAAAAGCCCCTACTCTATACCTTTGTGAACTTCTATAACAATTATCTTTTAGGAAAGATGGATGGATATAAACTGATGATTGCACAATATACACGACGTATTCCCGAACTGGCTGACCAACGCGACTTTACAATGTGGCAATACACGGGTAAGGGAAGAATTAATGGAGTCAACGGATTTGTTGACAAAAGTAGGTTTATGGACAAACACAGTCTTCGCGAAATTCGATTTAAACACTGATATTAATTAAAATAAACTAACACTATGGCAATTATAAAATGTCCTGAATGTGGAAATCCTGTGAGTGACAAGGCACCCTATTGCCCTAAATGTGGCATTGAGATTGCAGGCAAAATAAAATCTCAAACCATGACACCTCCCCCTGTTCCCCCTGCTGAAAAGCCCTTTAATTCACAATCACCGAAGGATGAAAATAAAAAGAATGGTACGAGAAATGTACTCATTGTTTGTCTTGTTATCGCGTTAATCGCATGTGGATTAGCCTTATATTTTTATCACGATGCACAATCAAGTAAAGAGCAAAGTGAATATGAATATGCTATGAAATCAACAGACCCAGCTGTATTACAAGCCTACCTTGATACGTTTACTGACGCCCCTGAAGCTCATATTGATAGCATTCAAGCTCATTTATTGATGCTACAACAAGGAGATAAAGACTGGTCTAATGCTTTGGTTAGTAACTCAAAATCAGCTTTTGAGGCCTATATTGCAAATCATCCAGACTCTCCTCATAAGGCAGAAGCAGAGCATAAGATAGACTCTATTGATTGGGCTACAGTGTCAACTACAAACACAGTAGACGCTTATAACACCTATCTTCAAGATCATCCTAACGGAGAACATGTTGATGAAGCAAAAGATGGAATCAAACAAGTCAATGCAAAGACAGTACAACCAGAGGAAAAACAAATGATTAGTAGTTTGTTCCGCCAATTCTTCCAAAGTGTAAACACACGTGATGAGGTTGTACTTACTAACACATGTGAAAGTCTTATGACTTCATTCTTAGGCAAACCAGACGCTACAAAGAGTGATGTTGTGACCTTCCTTGATAAGATTTGGAAAGACGATATCACCAATATGACTTGGCGTATCAATAATGATTATACAATCAGTAAAAAAGAAGTTGGAGATGATGACTACGAATATACCGTACAATTCTCTGCTGTTCAGTCGAAAACTACGGAGGAATCATCGAAACCAACAAATACTCTTTTCCGTATAAATGCAAAGGTTAGTCCTAACGATAAAATCAGTTCATTTAGCATGGTTAAGATTATTGAGTAACAGGTTATAACTAACAGACTGACAATATTTTATTTATTACAAAGTAAACTGCATCAAATCATTCAATGATTTGATGCAGTTTGTTTTATGAATCCATAGGGATTAATCCGTCATTCCTATCCTATCATTTTCTTGGTTATATTCTTTCATTTTATGTTTCAGTTTCTATTAAATTGCCTATTTAGATAAATAGTTGTCTAATTATTACGATTTCATTTGCATATTATATATAAATTGCGTAATTTTGAAGCTAAACTTTATTATTCAACAATATATGATTGACAAAAGAAATCACGTCGTTATTATGGCAGGAGGAGTCGGAAGTCGCTTTTGGCCGATGAGTACAGCCGAATGCCCAAAGCAATTTATTGACGTATTGGGTGTTGGTCGATCCCTTCTTCAGCTTACATATGATAGATTTCGGGACATTTGTTTGCCGGAGAATATATGGATTGTAACGAACAAAAAGTATTTAGACATTTGCTGCGAACAACTGCCTAATATACCTATTGAAAACATATTGTTAGAACCCTGCCGTCGAAACACTGCTCCATGTATAGCATATGTCAGTTGGAAAATAAAGTCAAAAGATCCAAAAGCCAATGTCGTTATATCACCAAGTGACGCTATTGTCACAGACACGGCAGAGTTTCAACGTATCATTTGCGCATGTCTGAAGTTCGCAGGTGAGACAGATGCTATTGTTACCTTAGGCATAAAACCGAATAGACCCGAAACGGGTTATGGATATATTCAAGCCGATTTATCCGTTTCTTCCCCTCGAAACAAAGGCATATTTCGTGTTGATTCATTCCGTGAAAAGCCAGATATTGCAACAGCAAAGAAATATATTCAGCAAAACAATTACTTTTGGAATGCAGGCATATTTATATGGAATGTAAGTACAATAGTGAATGCTTTTAGAGTATATCAGCCGGCAATTTCAAAGGTGTTTGAAGGCATGGAACATATTTATGGAAGCTTAGAAGAGCAACAAATGATTGATGAACGTTATCCAGAATGCGAGAATATATCAGTAGACTACGCTATTATGGAGAAGGCAGAAGAAATCTTTGTGTGCCCAGCAGACTTCGGATGGAGTGACCTTGGAACTTGGGGCAGCTTGTTAGACAAAAGTAAAAAAGACTTCTATGGCAATGCCCTAATTGGTAACGACATCACTCTATATGATTCACATGATTGCATTGTTCACACAATGAATGAAAAACAAGTTGTTATTCAAGGCCTCGACGGATATATTGTTGCAGAGAATAACGACAGATTATTAATATGTAAACTCTCAGAAGAGCAACGAATCAAGCAATTTTTTGATAAAAAATAATAATAAAATGGATAAGAAAGTAGCACTTATTACAGGTATAACAGGTCAAGATGGGTCTTATTTGGCCGAATTATTGTTAGAAAAAGGATACGAAGTTCATGGTACAATTCGTCGCTCATCCGTAGACTATCGTGAACGAATTGCCCATCTTGAAGGGAAAGCTCATTTTCATTTGCATTATGCAGACTTAGGAGACTCCATGAGTATCCTTGGAGTTATTGGAAAAATTCGCCCAACAGAAATTTATAATCTCGCTGCACAGAGTCATGTTCAAGTTAGCTTTGATTCACCCGAATTTACTGCAGATATAGATGCTGTAGGTGTATTGCGTGTGTTAGAAGCAGTACGTCAGCTTGGACTTACAGACACTTGTCGAATCTATCAGGCCAGTACCTCTGAACTTTATGGTAAGGTTGAAGAGGTTCCTCAGAATGAAAACACTCCATTCCATCCCTATAGTCCCTATGCAGTTGCTAAGCAATATGGCTACTGGATTGTAAGAGAATATCGTGAAGCTTATAACATGTTCTGTTGTTCAGGAATTCTTTTTAACCACGAAAGTGAACGACGTGGTGAGACTTTTGTTACGAGAAAGATTACCTTAGCAGCTGCACGCATTAAACAAGGAAAGCAAGAAAAACTCTTCTTGGGTAATCTAAGTTCACTTCGTGACTGGGGATATGCAAAAGATTATGTTAAGTGTATGTGGCTCATTTTACAGCATGACAAACCTGAAGACTTTGTTATTGCAACAGGAGTTCAACATAGTGTGAGAGAGTTTTGCTATTACGCATTCAAACGTGTGGGTATAGAGTTAGAGTTTAAAGGTGAGGGTCTCGAAGAAAAAGGCATAGATAAAGCTACTGGCAAAATACTCATTGAAGTTAGTCTCGACTTCTATCGACCAACAGATGTTGTCAATCTATGGGGAGATCCAACAAAAGCTAAAGCAGAACTTGGTTGGAATCCTGAAAATACAAGTTTTGAAACATTAGTAAATATCATGGTTGATAGCGATATGGCAAAAGTAGCTTCCGAGGGTGCAGCAGAGAAAGTGAGAACAAATCTCGCTGAATATTTAGAAAAAGGCATTGTCAAATAAAGATATTTAGATTATATAAATAAGACAAAGAAGGCGTAAGTTCCCGTAAAGAACATACGCCTTGTTCTTTTAATTCATCATGAATTTAAAAATCAATACATTTTCTTCACTAACATAAGTCAAAGATAATGCAATATATTTCAGTGGAAATTATTCTGTAAGCCTTATAAATCTTCACACTCCTTTAACCACAAAGAATTAGACGCATCACTTGGCATACGCCAGTCTCCACGTGGACTTAAGCTAACACTTCCCACTTTTGGTCCATCAGGGAGGCAACTACGTTTGAATTGTTGACTAAAGAATCGGCGGAAAAATATTGTTAACCATTTCTTTATGCATTTGTCATCATATTGCCCTGCAAAAGCCTTTTTTGCTAAAATAAATATTTTCTTTGGACGAAAACCATATCGAAGGAAATAGTATAAAAAGAAATCATGAAGTTCATAAGGTCCAACTAAATCTTCAGTCTTTTGAGATATGCTATCGTTTTGAGTCGCAGGCAAGAGTTCTGGGCTAATTGGTGTATCAACAATATCAATAAGTATTGATGCTATATCTGAGGACATTGTTTTTGCTACAAATCTCATCAGATGCTGAATCAATGTCTTTGGAACACTGGCATTAACTCCATACATACTCATGTGGTCGCCATTGTATGTAGCCCAGCCTAAAGCTAACTCAGAAAGATCACCTGTTCCTATAACAAAACCACCAACTTGATTACTTAAATCCATAAGAATTTGCGTACGTTCGCGTGCTTGCCCATTCTCATATGTTATGTCATGAACAGATATATCATGACCTATATCTTCGAAATGTTGGGTAACGCTCTTCGCAATAGATATCTCACGAATAGATATATTAAGTTTTTCCATCAGATGGATAGCATTCTGGTAGGTGCGATCTGTAGTCCCAAAACCAGGCATTGTAACCCCAATTATCCCTTTACGATCTAACTTTAATTTATCGAAAGTGCGTACACAAACTAATAATGCCAATGTAGAATCGAGACCACCACTAACTCCTAATACCACATGTTTACACCCTGTATGAATTAGACGCTTAGCCAATCCCATGACTTGTATATTGAAAACTTCCTCACATGAATCTGCTAAATCATCATCTTCTGGAATAAATGGACATGGACTAATAGTACGATCTAAATGAAATGGCTTCTTTTGCTCAATAGCATAACACAGTTCTTCATTAGGATTCAGCATTCCGGCACGTTGTGCATTCACAAAAGTTGTATTATTACGACGTTCTGCACGAAGTCTTTCTACATCAATTTGGGTAACAACAAGCTGGGAATCAACCGAGAAACGCTCACCCTCTGCCAATAAAGTACCATTTTCATAGATTAAAGCATTACCACCATAAACAACATCTTGAGTGCTTTCACCAAAGCCACAACTACTATATACATAGCCACTAATCATGCGTGCGCTCTGCTGCGCTAACAAACTCTTTAGATATTTATGTTTTCCAAGCAGTTCATCAGTAGCAGAAAGATTCAAAACTAAATCTGCACCTGATAAGGCCAAATGGTTACTTGGTGGAATGGGAGCCCATACATCTTCACAGATTTCAACGCCAAACTTAACTCCTTGTGACGTCAAGAATAGTTTTGATTCAGCAGAAATTGTAAGTGTATGACCTGCATAACTGATTATCGTTGGTCGTAAATCTTGAGACGAGGCAAACCATCGCTTTTCATAAAACTCATTATAATTAGGAAGATAAGTCTTAGGGATAATCCCAAGAATATGCCCTTTCTGAATGATAACTGCACAGTTTAACAAAAGATTACCAACTACAATTGGAGCGCCAACAACAACTATAATATCTAACTGTTGTGTAAATATAAGCAGCGATTGTATAGCTTCTTCCGTTGAGTTTAATAGCAAATCTTGTCGAAAAAGATCCTGACATGTATAACTTGTTATTGCTAATTCTGGGAAAACTATAATTTCTACGCCTTGATTTTCTGCTTTAGAAACTAACTTTTCTATTTGTTGCGTGTTATAATTTACATCGCCAACCTTTACAGAAGGTATAGCACTTGCAACTTTAATAAATCCGTAATCCATACTTATTTGATTGTTACTTGTGTAGCTCCATAACCATATTCTTGGAACGAAGCATCTTGATAACTATATCTTTTATATCGATAATGCAATTCTTTTACTATCGCATTACGCAATACACCTTCTCCCTTTCCATGGATAAATATAATTTTCTTTCCTTTCTTTCCCTTAAAACGATCGATAGTTTCACGAAATATCTTCAATTGGTAATTCAGAATATCTAAAGAAGACATACCAGAGATTGAATCCAAAAGCGATTCTGCATGAAGATCAATAACAGAAATATCTTCATTATTATAGTGCTTGTGATGCATGAAAACACCTTCTTTCTTCTGCAAATCATGACCTAAATTCTGAGAAGATCTATGATTTGTATTCATCGATTGCCGTTGGTTAACAGAAGAATACATTTCGTTCTCTATCTTTTTTGAATCAACTATCAATGGTTTTATTGGGATATCATGTTCTACAATGGGATACAATAGAGCTTGCGTATCAAAGAAATCATTATCCGAAAAACTATGAAGTTTATAAAATTTCACAGGATCAAGACGGAATTTCACATCAATGCTTGGCTTCAGAACAAAAGACTTATCACGTTTGTATGCAAACAATTGAATTGCAATTTGAGACAAATCATTAAGCACATCTCGTCCAAATTCTCCTAAAAGTATTATTGTATTAGATGCAACTTCACCTTGATATCGAAGCGTCCAAATATTACCTTCTGCAACTAAATAACTATATTGAATATAATAATTGCAATCATTCACAAAATAAACCTCAAATGTAGAAGAAGTAAATTGTTTTATATTCGTTGGAACAAAAGCAAGATAAGTATTTAAAAGATCACCCCCTTGGCGCTCTTCTGTAGGAGTTTTGAATGCAATATCTTTTTCGTCATCTATTTTATCAAAACGAAATTCATCATCAAATGAAAAAGACAAATCCTCCTGTCCTTCTTTCATTTTTGATTTTATACTCCGATTATCTTGATTTAATCCTATTTCTGATTCTCCATTTTTTGATTTGATTGTAGGCATTGTAAACTTTGTCGAAGAATAATCTTCACTACTTATAACAACAACCTCATTCTTTGGAAAGGGTATTTGGAACCCATCTTCATCTTCAACAAGAACGATATTATTTTTCTGGAAGCCTATAACTTTACCTCCACCTGTTTCACTTAAGAAACGAACTTTATCTCCTATCTTCATATCTACGTTGATTCTACTTTGAATTATAATAAAATAACCTGATTATGGGATAAGTAACGAACTATCACCATAACTAAGAAATCGGAAATCATGAGTTAAAGCATAATCATAAATACATTTCCAATCCCCGTTAACAAAAGCACTTACGAGAAGCAACAAGGTACTTTGAGGCTGATGGAAATTTGTAATTAGCATCTTTACAATTTTATATTTATAGCCTGGTGCAATAATAATTTGAGTACTACCATGCAATACTTTTACATCAGATTTGTCTAACCAGTTTATAATATTTTGAAGTGCGCGTTCTACTGTAATATCTTTAACCAAACCTCCATCATGTGATTGTTCATAAGGCTCCCACTGATTGACATGGAGTTCATCTTCAGATGCCTCTGGATTTTGCTCTAATTTTACACCTATATAATATAAGCTCTCTAAAGTTCTCACACTCGTTGTACCTACAGCGATTGCATTACAACCATATTTTAACAAGTTAATTAAAGTATGTCTATGAACAACAATATACTCAGTATGCATTTCATGCTGATTGATTTCCTCACTTTTCACAGGTTTAAATGTACCAGCACCAACATGAAGTGTTAGTTCTTCGCGCTCAATTCCCCGCTCATCAATCGCATGTAAGACTTCATTTGTAAAATGAAGCCCTGCAGTTGGAGCAGCAACACTTCCCTTTATTTTACTATATACTGTTTGATAAGTTTGCTTATCACTATCTTGTGTCTCTCTATTTAAATAAGGTGGAATAGGCAATTCCCCTACGGTTTCAAGAATTTCTGCAAAGTTAACGTTATCGTTGTCCCAATCGAAATCGACCCAATAGTTTGTTCCTGTTGAACTTTGATTCGTCTTTTCCTTATGTAATGATGCAGAAAGTGTTAGTGCTTTACCTGCTATTTTGAAATAACGCTTTAGACTCCCTTCTTTCCACTTCTTAAGATTACCAACCATGCACAGCCAAGAACAATGACCTTTTGTTTGAAACATCAGCTCATAGTCCGAAGGAGAAACTGGTTCCATTAAAAATATTTCAATCAAAGCTCCTGTTTCTTTCCGAAAATGTATACGTGCCTGAATCACTTTCGTATTATTAAACACCATTAAGCTTTGCTTTGGAAGATAATTTGGAAGATTATAAAATACATCTTCTGAAATATCCCCATGCTTATAAATTAACAATTTACTGTGATCTCGATTAGCTAAAGGGAACTTCGCTATACGTTCTTCTGGTAGATTATAATCATAATCATTTATTATAATATGTCTTGTATCCATTTCAAATATGTTTAATAATTACTTATATATTGATACCAATTATACACGCTATTAATAATAATAATGTGACAACTACTAACACTTTATCTATATCTGTCCTATTGTATCCAGTTGAAGTAAATTGACTTGAGATATAACTATTATGTGCATTATTCCTAAAACAAAGCAAGAAATATAACCGATAAGCAGCTATACCACACAAAACACCCCAAATCATGCCAACAAATACATCTGTTGGATAATGTACTCCAAGATAAATTCTGGTTATACCATTTAAGAAAGCCCATAGAAATAATGCGATGTTTAAGAGGCGACTACGTATTAAGAAAGCTAAGTATGTAGCAATTGCAAAAGTATTAGCTGCATGTGCAGAGAAGAAGCTATATTGATTCTTATTCATCCAAATGAAATTATTAATACAATATTTAATATCTAAATCATTACATGGACGTAAACGAGAAATCCAAGGTTTAATCAATAAATCATCAATACCACCTGCCATAGCTACAGCTAAAATGCATCCAGAGATAGCTAAGACGATTTGTCCCATCGTTTCATTATTTTTTATAATCAAATAACAAAGCGAAAGATATAACGGAATCCAATAGAAACCATTAGTGAGAGTCATCATAACCCCACTAACCATTATGTTATCATAGCCATTGATGAATATCAAAAGCTGTCTGTCTAAGTCTATAATATCAGATATATTCAATGCAATTAATAATATACAATGTATAATTAAATTTCTTCTACACTATGAATTGGTAGCCAACCTTCACGATTATCAGCCAACCTTACTTTATACCAATCCTTAAATGTACGATCTATAATATAAACTTTAGTACCTTCATGTAAAAGGATTTCATCAGTACCAGTTTTATTTGGTGAATTTTTTATATACACAATAGGTGATAATACAATCGCATAATTATTATCATCTATGACTGATTTACGTGAGATTGCAAATATTGTACTTAGTATAAATAGTACAATTCCTATTGATGAAATATAGAATCCATACTTCCTTATCGTTACTGAACTCATGAAAAAATATGATAAAGAGCCAAAAATTGCTATGATAATACTAATGATACCCAATATAGCCCAACAATCTATACTCATTACATTAATAATAGACTTATACCATGTCATAAGAAATGACTCATCTTCATCAGTAAATCCATCTTTTAATTTAGCGCGTACAAATCGTAAGTTAAATTTTATATCACGATCAAATGGATTAATTTTAGCAGCTCGTTCGTAATTCAAGATAGCCTTAGTAAGATCTCCTGTACGATAATATGCATTTCCCAAATTATAATAAAGAGAAGCTGTTCTTTGGGTGCGTGATAACAGCTCGTAATCTTTTATTGCTTGTTGGTATCTCTTTTCCTTATATGCCTTATTGGCATTACTCACATTTGTAGCATCTATAGAAGTTGAACAGAATAAACAAACGAATAAAAGGAATATGTGTATAAACTTAAACATTCTTTTGTATTATTATTTTTTGTTATTTCTAAAGAAAAGTTCAATCTTTGTGATAGCTACAAAGGCTGAATCAAGAGTCTTCTTCATATTCCCTGCCATGTCTCCGGGAGCATACCGTTCAAATTCACACTCATCAATAGCACTAATAAATATTTGTATTATTGAATAATCAATACCACGAGCAGAGAGTTCTTCTGAAATATTTGTACGTGATAGTTCCTCTATAGACATATTTAGTTTATCACTAACATAGTCCCATAAAGTATGTAAGACTTCATTATAAAACTCTTCTGTATCTCCTCTTTCCATTAATTTATTTGCTAATTTAAGTTTCTTCGTAGCCATTTTATTAGCATGTACGCCTCGTAATTTAACAGCATCCTTTTTGCCATTTTCATATCTCCTTAATAATATAAACATAGAGACAAAAATTACAATCAGCAAAATAATAATAATAAAATATGCAATAGATCCAAAGAAATAATCCCCAACTTCATGATTCCCCTTTTCATTAGCCTTTATATCATGAATATCATTATCATCTTTTTGAAACTCAGAAATATTATTATCCCTCTTGTTTCCTCCTATTACTTTTATACTTAAATTTTGTGTCTTAATATCTTTATAACTTTGTTTTTCTACATCAAAATAGTTAAATGAGATAGCTGGAATAGAATATTCACCTTGATTTTGAGGTATTACCAAACACTCATATACCATTTTTCCTTCAATTCCTTTAGAAGTTAAACGAGTTTTATCCGTAATCTTAACATCATATTTTTCGAAGTCTTTTGGAAAGATAACATTGGGTTGCTTCAATAATTTAAGATTCCCTACTCCACTAATTTCAATTGTTAACGTTACAGGTTGTCCTGCCTTTACAATCGATTTACTTAATCTTGTTGAAACGTTAAATTTCCCAACACCACCAGAAAAGTTCGAGGGGCGATTAGGTAATGGGTCTACTTGAATTGTAAGACTTGGTGCTTTTATATCTCTTTTCACTTCTGTATAACTAGAACCACCATTGAAGAAAGCCTCAAATGGATCTACAGAACGATTTTGTTGTACTATTATCCCTTTAAATGTAATACTTGGAATGGTGAGTTTCCCCGTCATTTGGGGATACATAACATATTGGCTCCATGTGACACAACGATACGGCCTACCATTTACTCGTTCTATATGAAAACTCTTTTGTTGTGGCAATTTAACCTCTTGTGTATGAAAGCCTGTTAATTCAGGCATATCACCTTTTAGTTGAGTTAAATCAACAAGTGTATAAACTTTGTATGTCAACGTTATAGGTTCTTGTTCACAAACACGGTGTTTATTTGCGCTGACACGAATAAAAAGGCTATTTCCAGAGATGCGCGAACTTTCATCATGAAATTCCCCATCCTCATTATATTGGTTTTTTATATTATTACGGCTATGCCCCTTACCAACTATAGTAACTTTAACTGCATTAGATCTTATCTTACGCCCATTAACGACTGCCTGTGCAGAAGGCAAACTATAAATGCCTTGTTTGACTGCATATAATGTATAGGTAAAGGTTATCAAAGAAGAAGAGCTTGTATGTCCATTAACCATTTGATAACTTGATTGCTGAGAAGTATAAGGACCTGCAATAATTTCAATTCCGGAAGGAATTGTTCCTGCATGAAAGTTCTCTACATCTTGAGAATTTATAGTATAAGATAATCTAAAATTTTCTCCAACATAAACATTCTCGGGAACACTTACTGAAATCTTTTGTGCGACAAGTTTATTGCAACAAACAATAGTCAATAATAGAAATATAAAGAGTCTAGAATTCTTTTCCATTTTTATCAACGATTAAATATTACCAATTCTTTTGTAGTTTTCTACGACTTGACTGTTGAATGGCTTTTGATATGCGCTGTTGTGTAGCTTTCTCATCTTGAAGAGCTGCATTGAGTAATTGCTCAGCATTCTCTTTACTCATTTGATTCTCTTTAGGATTCTGCTTTTTATCTTTTTTTTCATTCTTATCTCGTTGGTTATCTTTATTTTCCTTATCCTTCCTCCTCTTTTCTTTATCTTTATTCTTACTATTTTGATTTCGTTCTTTATTTTTTTGAGGATTATTTTTCAGCAGCTTTTTACAAAGAGCTAAATTATAACGTGTTTCATCATCATTGGGATTATACCGCAAAGCCTCCTTGTATGCTTGGATTGCCTCTACATACATTTGATGAGATTGACAAATATATCCTATATTATGAAAATTTTGTGCCTTTCGAACCTCTGTTTTTTCAACCTTACAAGCTTTCTGTAACATTTTAATTGCAACAGAGTCTTTCTTTTGCATTAATAATGCCGTTCCAAGATTATAAAGTGCTTGCGGATTAGTTGGATTGAATGCAATTGCCTTACGAAATTCTATCTCAGCATTTACATAGTTCTTCTTTTGGAATTCTCGATTACCTTTTCTTATCAACTGTCTATCCGTCTGTGCCTTACAGAAGATACTAAACATAGAAAAAAACAATAAAAATATAAAATGACAATATCTCATATTTATTTATCCCTAAATAGATTAATCTGTTTGAACAAAGGATTTCTCGACTCCAACAATATTGTTTCCACAATTAACAATAACAAAAGAATAATCCCAAAAATTTGAAATTGTTCATTATATTCACTATAAACCACAGTATCAGATATACCCGATTGCAACTTCGAAAGCTCTTTGTTTATTTTTTCTTGTGCATCACTTGTATTATCAACATGAATATAAACACCATTACCAGCTTTTGCCACTTGCTGACACATTTGTTCATTAAGTGCAGACAATACTATTTGTCCACTATTATCTTTCAAATATCCCCCATTACCATCTGGAATAGGTGCTCCTTTAGATGTTCCAACTCCTAAAATAAACACGTTTATCCCCTTCTTATATGCTTCACGAGCAGCTTCAAGTGCTCCTCCTTCATGATCTTCACCATCAGTTATCACTATAATAGCTCTACCGATGTGTTCCCTTTGTGTAAAGCAACTTTGGCTCAAACTAATTGCACGTGCCAAATCTGTACCTTGAGTTGTTATCAAAGAAGGATTAATATTTTGAAGAAACATTTTCGCAGAAACATAATCATTTGTTACTGGTAATTGTACAAATGCATCTCCAGCAAAAACAACTAAGCCTACTTTATCATTTGTAAAGTGATCAACAAGATCCTCTATTAAGAGTTTACTCTTCTCCAATCGTGATGGAATAACGTCTTGCGCCAGCATAGAATTGCTTATATCCAATGCAATAAGAACCTCAATTCCTTCACGCTTTTCATGTGAAATCTTGGATCCTACCTGAGGGCGAGCAATCATAAATATTAAGATTGTAATCGCAGAAAGAAGTAAACAAAACTTTATCGTCGGGCGATACTTAGAAACATCTGGCATCATTTCTTTCAATAAAGAAGGATCGCCAAACTTTCTCAGATTACGTTTGCGCTTTTGCCAGACAATAAATCTCACTAAAACAAGGATAGGAATGATGAGCAGCATCCATAAATATATAGGGTCTTCAAATCTCAGCATGATATATCTTTTTATGGTATTCTCCTAAATACGACTGTACGCAGAATCACTTCACACAATAAAATTAGAAGCGCTATTATAGCGAAAGGTTGATAAGCTTCGTAAAATTTAGAGTATTTCTTCATATCCATCTTACTTTTCTCCAACTTATCAATATCCTTATAAATTTGTTTCAATTGATTATTACTTGTAGCTCTATAATAATTACCATCTGTTGTTTCTGCTATGTTTTTTAGAGTCTTACTATCTATTTCTACTGGAATATTGACATATTGTACTCCACCTGCAACAGGCATGGGATAAGGAGCAACCTTATTTGTACCAACACCAATGGTATATACACGAATTCCTAAACTCTTTGCAATCTGAGCACTGGTTAACGGAGATATATCTCCCATATTGTTACTACCATCAGTCAAAAGTATTACAACTTTACTTTTTGCTTTTGAATCCTTTAAACGACTAACCGCATTAGCTAATCCCATTCCAATAGCAGTTCCATCCGAAATAAGACCTCGTGCAGCGATATCCGTCCTAACACTTCTCAACATATTAATCAGCGATGCATGGTCAGTTGTCATTGGGCATTGTGTAAAAGCTTCACCTGCAAAAATCGTTAAGCCTATATTATCATTCGGCCTATCAGATATAAACTCTGAAGCAACATTTTTTGCTGCTTCTAAACGATTTGGCTTTAAATCCTCTGCCAACATCGATGTAGAAACATCCATTGCAAGCATAATATCAATACCTTCTACCTGCTTATTGCCCCATGAAGTATGCGTTTGTGGACGTGCCATCACAATAACTATGAATATAAAAGCTAAACACCGCAATACCATTGGTAAGTTGATAAGTTTCATCTTCCAACTCTTTGGTGCATAACGATAGGCAAAAGTATCGCTCATCAACATCGTTGGTTCCCGCTTATTCTTGTATAGGAAATACCACAGAATGTAGGGTATCAACAAAATCAACAGTAAGAAATATTCTTTATTTGCAAATTCCATGATTAAAATCCTAACAATTCTGAAATTAAATATAATATATATATAACAAGACTTATAAGAACAACAATAAGTGAATATATTGTGAACTTTAACCAAAGACGATTCTTCTTTGTCAACTGCTCCTGTGCTGTTAACTCTGGAACTACACGTTTCTCTATTTCTTGTGTCTCCGATTTTGTATCATTGATAAACTTAGCTGCGTTAACCAAATTCAAATCATTTTCATTAATTAGTGCGTTATACTTAGCAAATTTTACTAAATCAGCAGTAGTAAATAACTCACGAAGCTCATCTATCCCTTTTTGATCACCAGCTTTCTGCAACAAATAGATGATTTCATTGCTTGTCATCTCCTTAGCATTGAAGCCAAAACGTTCCTTTATATACTGCCGCAAAGCATCAGTAAGACGTGTATAATACTCTTTCTGATCTTGCGATGTCATCATATGTTCAGCTTTAATGTCTTCTATCGCCTTTAAAGCTTTTTGATGTGCAGGCACAAACTTAACTATTTTAACTCGTGCGACAATCGGTTTATTTTGCTTTAACCTAACAATGAAATAAACTGTCAGCAGGCAAAGCATAATGAAAAGAATACTTAACCAAAATGGTAAGCTCCATTCTTTCCACAAGAAAGGATTATCTTGTACCCCTTTTGCTGGGTAAAACTTATTTGGATGCAACGTGTCAACGGGAACAGTCATTACTTTTAATGCTAATTGTTTACCCATATATGACTTTCCGTCGACTTTAATTTCTAACGCCGGAACAGAATAAAGTTTCTCATCAAAACTTGTCAACGTATAAATTCGGCTAAACTTTTTCATTCCATCAGCTTCAGATGAAACTATATTCTGCTGTTTTAGAACTTCTATTCCTGGAACAAGAAGATGAGACATCTTTACTTTTGGCCAAACTATACGACTACCTGGCTTTGCCGTAACCGACAAAGTTAAGTGTGTTTGCTGACCGATAAGAATTGAAACAGAATCAATACTTTGATCAACAAAAACCTTCTGTGCAGAACATATCGTTGAACACAAAGTAAAAAATATGATGAATATAAATTTTAATATCTTCATTTATGCTCTTTTCTTGAATAGTAGCATCAACGCCTTTGTAAAGTCTTCATTCGTTGCTACCGAAGTCCAATCAACTTTACTCTTAGAGAATAGCTCGCGAAGCGTAGCTTGGCGTTCGAGCCAATATTGTGTATGTGCCTGTCGAAGCTTAGCAGAACCTGTATCAATAATCATTTCATGACCAGTTTCTGCATCTTTAACTTTCATCAACCCTATATTTGGTAATGTTTTAGCGCGAGAGTCATACACCTGAACTGCTATCATATCGTGTTTCGAATTGGCTATTTGTACAGCCTTACTAAAGTCTTCTTGCGTATAGAAGTCACTCAAAAGGAAGACTGTAGCACGGCGTTTCATCATCCGTGTAAGATAAGAAACAGCCATACCTATATCTGTCCGAGCACTCTTTGGTTTGAAATCTAAAAGCTCACGAATTATATATAGTATATGATGACGCCCCTTTTTAGGAGGTATATATTTCTCAATATGGTCAGAAAAAAAGATAACACCAATCTTATCATTGTTTTGTATAGCGCTAAAAGCCATTGTTGCAGCTATCTCAGTGACCATTTCACGCTTAGTTTGATGCACTGTTCCGAAGTTTAGTGAACCGCTGACATCAACTAAAAGCATAACTGTCAGTTCGCGTTCTTCTTCAAACACCTTCACATAAGGATGATGAAAACGAGCCGTAACATTCCAATCAATATCACGAACATCGTCACCATACTGATACTCTCGCACCTCACTGAAAGCCATACCACGCCCTTTAAAGGCTGAATGATACTGTCCAGCAAATATATTTTGACTTAGACCACGGGTCTTTATCTCAATCTTTCTTACCTTCTTTATAATCTCTGATGTTTCCATCAAGGCACCTCAACCTTATTTACAATTTTTGAAATAATCTCTTCGGCATTGACATTGCTGGCCTCTGCTTCGTATGAAAGTCCTATACGATGACGCAACACATCATGAACCACAGCACGAACATCTTCTGGAACAACATATCCTCTGTGTTTGATAAATGCATACGCACGACTGGCCTTAGCCAAATTGATACTTGCACGAGGACTTCCTCCATAAGTTATTAAATCTTTAAGTTCGTTCAGACCATAGCGCTCTGGATATCTACTGGCAAAAACTATATCGGCAATATACTGTGCAATCTTATCATCAAGATAAACTTGATTAACGACTTCACGCGCATTTATTATCTCTTCTGCACTAATAACTGGCTTTACAACAGGGAATTGATTTGCGATATTCTCTCTGATAATAAGCTTTTCTTCTTCTAATGTTGGATAGTCGATTACAACTTTCAGCATGAAACGGTCAACCTGAGCTTCTGGGAGCTGATAAGTACCTTCCTGCTCGATAGGATTCTGGGTAGCCATAACCAAGAAAGGCTTTGGCAAAAAGAATGTCTTCTCACCAATAGTTACTTGGTGTTCCTGCATCGCTTCAAGTAAAGCGCTCTGCACTTTAGCTGGTGCGCGGTTAATTTCATCTGCCAATACAAAGTTTGCAAATACAGGACCTTTCTTCACATGAAAGCTTTCATCTTTTTGTGAATATATCTGTGTTCCGACAACATCGGCAGGAAGTAAGTCTGGAGTAAATTGGATACGACTGAAATCAGCATCTATCAATTGGGCAAGTGTCTTTATTGCCAGTGTCTTTGCCAATCCTGGAACACCTTCTAAGAGGACGTGTCCATCACTTAACAATGAAATCAACAAAGCATCTACTAAATGCTTTTGTCCAACAATCACTTTGTCCATACCAGCAACAAGGTTGGTTACAAACCCACTTTGCTGTTCTATTAATATATTCAGTTCGCGAATATCAATCGTTTCTGCCATAATTAGAATATTTGACTATTAATATTTTGTGAACGCAAAAATACAATAAATCAATAAGAGAATATAATATATGCAACTAAATTATATTAAAATAAATGCCTGTTTCCTTATTTTAAGATTATTTCAAACCCATATATATGAATGATTGTAGCCATAACAAAGTAAACCATTAACGCGAGGTCTGATTCTATCATGATTTAAACTCTTTTCCTTTCGGCTTCTACTGAAAACAAAGCATGTCTATAATCAAGAATTTGTATTTTTTCTTATGACAATAACAATAAAAAAAAGGACGAACATATAGTCCGTCCTCATTACCTATGGTTCTTAAAAGATGTTTAAGCTTCTGCTGGTGCAGCTTCTGCTGCTTCAGGAGCAGCCTCTTCAGCTGTTTTTTCAGCTTCTGCTTCTGCCTTCGCTGCTGCTTCAGCAGCCTTCTTCTCAGCTACTTTCTTAGCGATGCTTTCATTCATCTTCTTTTCTGCTTCGAGTTCAGCTTTTTCAGCATCCTTCTTTGCTTTCGCATCCTTTTCACGGATATCATCAAAGCCTTTCTGCTTGTTCTCTTTCCAAGCGTCAAACTTCTTCTGTGCTTCAGCTTCATCAAATGCACCCTTCTTTACTCCACCACGAAGATGTTTCATCAAATAAACACCCTCACGCTTTAGAATGTTACGAACAGTGTCGGTTGGCTGTGCACCTGTTTCTACCCAATACAAGGCGCGGTCGAAATTCAAATCTACAGTAGCTGGATTGGTGTTTGGATTAAACGTTCCAATCTTCTCAGTAAATTTACCATCACGTGGTGCTCTAACATCAGCGATTACGATACCATAAAAAGCATAACCTTTACGGCCGCCACGCTGCAATCTGATTCTTGTTGCCATTTTCTTTAAATATTAATTAGGTTTGAATTTATACTGTCAACTCGTAACAGCGCATGCAAAGGTAAGAAGATTTATTAACAACAGACTTTATGTGTCTGCATTAATACATTTGTTTAAAGTTATTTAACCAAAGAGAGTCTACATTAAAAACATTGTAGACTCTCTCCTATTAGTTTGAAGTTATTTTTATGTTTAAGCTCATCATAGAGCAAAAATGATAATTCTCCTTACATCACTCCATCTTCGTGAAGTTTCTTTTGCCATTTCCATGCACTGGCAAGAACCTCGGTCAATGGTGTGTCGGCTTTCCAACCAAGTTCTTTGTTGGCCTTACTACAATCGCCCCAAATCTTTTCGATATCTCCTTCTCGACGCGGACCATAGTGCCAATTCACCTTTACTCCCGTTGCTTCTTCAAATGTATCAACGATTTCTTTGGTTGTGTTTCCGTGTCCTGTGCCTATATTGAAATAGTCTATGCGATCTGCATCTTTCTCTAATACTCGACGCATCGCAGCAACATGGGCTTTGGCAAGATCCACCACATAAATATAATCACGTATACATGTGCCGTCAGGCGTATCATAATCATTACCAAAAATGGTCAACTCTTTGCGTATTCCAATTGCAGTTTGTGTTACATAAGGAATAAGATTTGCAGGAACTCCATTAGGCAACTCGCCAATTAAAGCTGTAGGATGAGCACCTATCGGATTAAAATATCTTAGGATAATACTCTTTATATCAGCCCCACTATGTATATAATCATAAATAATCTGCTCATTTATTTCCTTTGTATTGCCATAAGGTGAAGTCGCCTTCTGATGAGGAGCATCTTCTGTAACGGGCAAATTCTCTGGCTTGGGTTGACCATAGACAGTGCAACTTGAAGAGAATATAATGCCTTTAACACCATACTGCGGCATCAATTCCAACAGATTAATAAGCGAAACAATATTGTTTCTATAATAAAGCAATGGCTTCTGAACACTCTCTCCCACTGCCTTTGAAGCTGCAAAATGAATGATTCCAACGATATTAGAATACTTCTTAAACACCTCCTCGGTTGCTTCTTTATCGCGAAGATCTACCATCTCGAATGAAGGACGATAACCGGTTATTTCCTCTATGCCGTCAAGTACCTCCATTTTTGAGTTACTTAAATTATCAACAACGACAACATCATAGCCGGCTTCAATCAGTTCCACTGCCGTATGTGAGCCTATAAAGCCCGTACCACCTGTAACAAGTATAGTTTGTTTCATAGAAATTGTTTATAAGATTTACGGCAAAGTTACACAATTTGCATTGAATACACGGCATAAAGGCGTAAATAATTATTAATTTAATAAAGAAACTTTCTTGTAGGAATATAAATTGATAATAGTAAACGCACAAAAAAGGGTGCAGTGCTGTTATCGCAACAGCGCTGCACCACCACTTTAGACTTAGGAGTATTTATGACGATACCTATTGTATAACTACGCCGCTGCGCAGGTTTTCGTCGCAATAAGAGTTAATTTATGAATGCGGCTTTGCGCATTTCCCTAAGCTCGACAATTTTATGGTTGGTTTTTATGTTTAATCCCAAAGTTGGGCTGTTCGGTTGTTCCGCCGCCCGTTTTTGGCTTTTCACTTCCCTTTTCATTCGCTTTCGGCTTCTTCTCCTCTACAAGGTACAGCGTGCCATCCTTATTCACGCCCACCCAAATGGTTTTGACTTTGCCATCGGCCGCCTTCTGGCCTTTTACTGATAGCTCAAACAGGCGCTTGGCAGCCGTGCCCTTTGTCTTTCCCGTAAACGAGAGCGAATCTTTTTCAAATCCTTGTTGCTCTTCAAATGAAGCAAGTTGGGGTTTCACACGCGCTTCATATTCGGCCTTATGCTTTTCGGCAGTCGCCTTTGCCGAAGTTGTGGTCATCGCCTGCTCTTTATAACGCTTGACGAGGGTGTTCATAAAGTCGATGAAGGCTGCATAATCGGCCGGCTTACCGAGGATTGCCAAGGCATTGACCACCTTTATTAAATTGCGGATGGCGTCATCTGAAGTTCTCCGAGCGGCTGCCAACGCTCCGATAACCTTTGTCGAATTGTCCGCCGTGCGCTGCACAAGCAAGGTTTCCACGCGCTCATTGGCGGTTTTCAGCGCATCGACATAGGGTTTCAGGCCCAAGGCCTGCACCTGCGTGGCATATTCTCCCGCGAGGTCGGTGCAAAGGTTGGTGATAAGGCCCGTTTCGCGCTCCAACTGCATCTTGGGGTCGATGGCATAGTCTACGAGATGTTGCCACAGCTGGTGCGCATGTTTGGCTAAATCGGCCACAGGCATGTTCAAAAAGCCTTTCACTGCCGTTCGATAGCCTGCAAAAAGCATGTCGCGCTCCTTGTCGGCCTTGATAATGTCGTCAGTCAAAAGACTCTTTTGCGACAACACCAAATACTTGTCTTCTGCGGTCAGGGCCTCCGTCAGCGCCTTAATTGCAGCCTGCCCAACGGCATTCTCCTTGATTTTCGTGTCAGTGGCCAAGCGGTCACTCACGTTTTTCATGAACTGAAAGTGTGCACCATTGTTGAGATGCGACAACTGAATTTGTGCAATTTCCACCACCTGGGTGAAATCATGCTTTGAAGGTGTTTCTTCTGGCATTTTATTGTTTTTTTAGTTTAACATGTGTCGGATTGTTCCGACGTTATCTTATTTTTATTTCTTTCTGAATAAACGATTCGCTCGCACTTCAAACGCTTTGGGAAATACTTTCCGCCACGTGGCGAAAGCCTCAAACCTTTCGGGAAACGACTTTCGCCATGCGCGGAAATGCCAAACCATTCGGGAAATGACTTTCGCCATGCGCGGAAATGCCAAACCACTCGGGAAATGACTTTCGCCAAGCGCGGAAACGCCAAACCTTTCGGGAAATGACTTTCGCCATGCGCGGAAATGCCAAACCCTTCGGGAAACGAC